>NZ_JBIWKB010000006.1:89917-183926 GCF_044765425.1 Streptomyces sp. NPDC102462
CCCCTTCGGGGGCTAACCCTGGCCCCGACGGCAAGCGAAACCGTGCCGCCCGCCCGGGCTCGGCCACCCGCCGAGGGGCGGCACGCCATCCGCCGAGCGCGGCTGCGTCCGGGCTGAGCGCGCAGTTCCCCGCGCCCCTTCGGGGGCTAACCCTGGCCCCGACGGCAAGCGAAACCGTGCCGCCCGCCCGGGCTCGGCCACCCGCCGAGGGGCGGCACGCCATCCGCCGAGTGCGGGCGCGTCCGGGCTGAGCGCGCAGTTCCCCGCGCCCCTTCGGGGGGCCCGTCCAGCTCGGTTGGGGCGCCGGACCTGGGGGTGGGCAGCGACTCAGATCACCTCGTGCCCGGCTACAGTGCGAAGGAAGATGGGGGTAGTCTCAGACGGACTGCATAAGTTACCGCTTAGTAATTTCGAGGCCGCCTCAGGAGCCCCAATGCAACTCGCCGCGATCATCGTGTCGCTGGTCCTGATCGTGGTCGGCGTGGCACTGTTCGGCCGCGCCCTCCTCCAGCTCTACGCCTTCATGCGCCTCGGCCAGCCGGTGCCGGCCGGGACCAGGACCGACGCCCCCACGCAGCGCACCCTCACCGTGGTCAAGGAATTCCTCGGCCACACCCGGATGAACCGCTGGGGCGTCGTCGGCGTGGCGCACTGGTTCGTGGCGGTGGGCTTCTTCACCCTGCTGCTGACGATCGTCAACGCGATCGGCCAGCTGTTCCAGGCGGACTGGCTCCTGCCGGTCATCGGCGACTGGGCCCCGTACAACGTCTTCGTCGAGTTCATCGGCACCATGACGGTCCTCGGCATCCTGGTGCTGATCGCCGTCCGCCAGCTGAGCCACCCGCGCCGGCCGGGCCGCAAGTCCCGCTTCGCGGGCTCCAACTTCGGCCAGGCGTACTTCGTCGAGGCCGTCATCCTCATCGTCGGCGTCTGCATCTTCATGCTGCACGCCCTGGAGGGCGCCCAGCACCACGTGAACGGCTACGAGGCGTCCTTCTTCGTCTCGTACCCGGTCGTCTCCTGGCTGAGCGGCATGGACGTCTCCACGCTGCAGAACCTCACCTACTTCTTCGCCGGCCTGAAGATCGCCACGTCCTTCATCTGGATGATCACGGTCGCCCTGAAGACCGACATGGGCGTCGCCTGGCACCGCTTCCTCGCGTTCCCGAACATCTTCTTCAAGCGCAACGCCACCGGCGAGACCTCGCTCGGCGCACTGCTGCCGATGACCTCCGGCGGCAAGCCGATCGACTTCACCGACCCCGGTGACGACGACGTCTTCGGCGTCTCGCAGGTCGAGCAGTTCTCCTGGAAGGGCCTGCTGGACTTCTCCACCTGCACCGAGTGCGGCCGCTGCCAGTCGCAGTGCCCGGCCTGGAACACCGGCAAGCCGCTCTCCCCGAAGCTGCTGATCATGTCCCTGCGGGACAACGCGCACGCCAAGGCGCCGTACCTGCTCGCGGGCGGCGGCAAGACCATGGAGGGCGAGGAGAAGGCCACCGCCGAGCAGCTGAAGGACGTCCCGGCGACGGCGCTCGCCGAGGCCGAACGGCCGCTGATCGGCACCGCCGAAGACAACGGAGTCATCGACCCGGACGTCCTGTGGTCCTGCACCACCTGCGGCGCCTGCGTCGAGCAGTGCCCGGTCGACATCGAGCACATCGACCACATCGTCGACATGCGCCGCTACCAGGTGATGATCGAGTCCGCGTTCCCGTCCGAGGCGGGCACGATGCTCAAGAACCTGGAGAAGAAGGGCAACCCCTGGGGCCTGGCCAAGAAGCAGCGCCTGGCATGGACCAAGGAGGTCGACTTCGAGGTCCCCGTCGTCGGCCAGGACATCGAGGACCTCACCGAGGTCGAGTACCTGTACTGGGTCGGCTGCGCCGGCGCCCTGGAGGACCGCGCCAAGAAGACCACCAAGGCCTTCGCGGAACTCCTGCACATCGCGGGCGTCAAGTTCGCGATCATGGGCGGCGACGAGAAGTGCACCGGCGACTCCGCCCGCCGCCTCGGCAACGAGCCCCTGTTCCAGGAACTGGGCATGGAGAACGTCGCCGCGCTCAACATGGCCTTCGGCGAGGACGACGAGGACGAGTCGACCAAGAAGCCGAAGTCCGCGAAGAAGATCGTCGCCACCTGCCCGCACTGCCTCAACACCATCGGCAACGAATACCCGCAGCTCGGCGGCGACTACGAGGTCATCCACCACACCCAACTGCTCCAGCACCTCGTCGACGAGGGCAAGCTGATCCCCGTCACCCCGGTCGAGGGCATCATCACCTACCACGACCCCTGCTACCTGGGCCGCCACAACAAGATCTACACGCCCCCGCGCGAGATCATCGGCAAGGTCCCGGGCCTCAGGAACGAGGAGATGCACCGCCACAAGGAACGCGGCTTCTGCTGCGGCGCCGGCGGTGCCCGCATGTGGATGGAGGAGCGGATCGGCAAGCGCATCAACAACGAGCGCGTCGACGAAGCCCTCTCCCTGAACCCGGACATCGTCTCCACCGCCTGCCCGTTCTGCCTGGTCATGCTCACCGACTCGGTCAACGGCAAGAAGAACGAGGGCAAGGCCAAGGAGTCCATCCAGGTCGTGGACGTCGCCCAGCTGCTCCTCGACTCCGTCAAGACGCCGATCGACCCGGCGGGCGAGCCGAAGACCGAGGACGCACCGGAGCCCGAACCGGTGAAGTGACCCGGCGAAGCCCGGACGTACCGACACCCTCGCGCCCCGGCGGGCCCGGGGGTGTCGCCGTCCTTGGCACACGTGCATCATGGCCGGGTCGTTGTCGACGGGACTGACGGGGCGGGCGGTGCGCGTGCGGACGTACGGGAGACGGACGGCGGCGGTGGCGGTGGCGCTCGGCTGCGGCGGGCTGCTCCTCGCCGCCTGCGGTCCCGGCACCCCCGACGCCGGCCCCGCCGACCGCGCCCCGGTCACCATCGCCGACGCCCCCGCCCTGCTCCCCGTACCGCGCGGCACCGGCAGCGAGGTCCCCGACGACTTCAACGGCGACGGCCACCGCGACCTCGTCCTCGGCGACCTCGTGAAGGCGCAGAGCCACGCGGACGACGCGGGCATCGGCATCGTGTACGGCAGCGCACACGGACTCCGGCCCGGCGCACGGCAGTTGCTCAGCCCGCGCAAACAGGCCGCGCCGACGAAGGGCCGGCTCCCCGCCGTCTTCGACCCGGAGGCGAGCTGCGACCTGGACGGCGACGGCTTCACCGACCTCGTCGTGTCGACCGACCCGCCCTACGACGGCCAGAGCGCGCCCCCGGTGCCGCTGCAGATCCTGTTCGGCTCCCCCGCGGGCCTGACCGGCCGGGCCGTCCCGCTCACCGTCCCGGCCCGCGCCCGCTTCGGCGACGACTGGCCCGACCAGCCTGTGTGCGGCGACTTCGACGGGGACGGCAGGGCCGACCTCGTGGTGCACGCCTCCGTCGGCCGGCTGTCGTACCTGCGGGGCCCGTTCAGCCGGGCCGGCGTCCCGCACGCGGCCGCCGCGCCGATCCCCGCCCCGGGCGAGGCGCCCACCGGGCCCGCCGTCGACATCGACCGCGACGGCTACGACGACCTGGTCGTCCGCGCCGCCACCGGCCGCGCCGCCTCGGCGGTGGTCCACGGCGGCCCCGACGGCCCGACCCGCACCGGCGTGCGACTGCCCGCCGGCAGCGACGTGGCGATCGGCCGCTTCGGCCGCGGTCCGGCCCTGGACGCGGCGATCGGCGGCATGGCGGAGACGGCCCTGCGCTACGACCTGCCCACGCCCCTGCGCGCCACCCTGGCCGCTCCCGGCTCCCTGCTGGACACCGCCGACTTCGACGGCGACGGCCACGACGACCTCGTCTCCAGCGGGTCCCGGCTGCGGATCGTGCCCGGCGGCACGGCGGGCCTCGCGGCACGGGACACCGTCACCGTCACCCCGCCCGCCCGCGGCACCACCCGCGTGCTGGCCGTGGGCGACTTCGACGGCGACGGACGGGCCGACCTGGCGCTGCGGACGTACCGCGGCGAGACGAGGGACACCATCACCGTGTACCGGGGCGCGCGCAGCGGCCTGGTCGAGCCGAGGCCGGCGGTCACCTTCTCCAGCTCGGAGTTCCTGCCCCGCTGAGTGCTCCGCGGGTTTTGCCGCGATGGGCCGTCGGTCGTCTGCGGCACCGTCGTGGCTGCTCGCGCCGCGCCGCGCCGTGCCGTGCCGTCGGGCGGCTGCGGCACCATCGTGGCTGCTCGCGCCCGCGCGGCGGAGCCGCAAATCGATACAGCCCCGCGCCCTTCGGGGCGCTGCCGGACCGCTACGGACTTCGTCGGCGCCCGTCCTCCCCGTGCCGGCGTGCTCCTCCCTGGGGCCCCTGAAGTCCTCCCAGGGGACCCCTAGTGGAGCCCCTAGGGGATGTCACAGCTCGGCCGCAAAGGCGGCCCCGAACGCCCGGGCCCCGCACGCCACTCGGCGGGACCAGGTACGTTCGATGGCGTGGCTGGATTCAGGATCGGACGCGGCGGCCGGGACGACCGGGCCCCGCAAGCGCGCCCGCAGAACCCCCCGTACGGACAGCAGGCCCCGCAGGGCCCGGCGCGAGGCCGGCAGGGGCAGTCGTACGGCTATCCCCCCGCGCCGAGCCCGCAGCAGCGGCCGCGGTACGGCGACGGCGGCCAGTGGCGGCAGGCGGGCGGCGGACACCCGGGCCAGGGCGGCGACGGCCCCGAGTACTTCGGCGACGGCTACGGCCACCAGGGCGCCCACCCACAGAGCGGCTACCCGCAGAACGGCTACCCGCAGGGCGGCCCCGACCCGTACGCGGCCAACCAGCCGGGCCACACCCAGGCGTTCTCGATAGACGAGGACCCGTACCAGCAGGGCGGGACCTACCGCGCGGGCTCGGCCCCGGCCGGTCCGATCGGCCCGCGTCTGCACTGGAAGGAACTGCTGCGCGGCATCGTCGTCGCGCCCAACCAGACGTTCCTGCGGATGCGGGACTACACGATGTGGGGCCCGGCCCTCATCGTGACCTTCCTCTACGGTCTCCTCGCCGTCTTCGGCTTCGACGGGGCCCGCGAGGAGGCGATCAACGCGACGCTCTCCAACGCCGTCCCGATCGTTCTGATCACCGCGGTCGCGATGGTGCTCAGCGCGTTCGTCCTGGGCGTGGTCACCCACACCCTGGCCCGCCAGCTCGGCGGCGACGGCGCCTGGCAGCCCACGGTGGGCCTGTCCATGCTGATCATGTCCGTCACGGACGCGCCCCGCCTGGTCGTCGCCATGTTCTTCGGCGGCGACGCGGGCTTCGTACAGCTCCTCGGCTGGGCCACCTGGCTGGCGGGCGGCGCGCTGCTGACCCTGATGGTCAGCCGCTCCCACGACCTGCCGTGGCCGCGGGCCCTGGGCGCGTCGGCGATCCAGCTGATCGCCCTGCTGTCGATCGTGAAACTGGGCACCGTCTAACCCACCGCACGCCCCCTTGCTCAGGCGTCGAGCACCTGCCCCGCCCGCCGCACCACGGGCGGCAGGACGCTCCACGGGAAGTTGATCCAGTCGTCGGTGCGCTTCCAGACGTACTCGCACTTCACGAGGCTCTGCGACTTCTCGTAGATCACGGCGGACCGCACCTCGGCGACCGTGTCCAGGCAGAAGTCGCGCACCAGCTTGAGCGTCTTGCCGGTGTCGGCGACGTCGTCGGTGATCAGGACCTTCTTCTCGGAGAAGTCGATCAGGTTCGGGACGGGCGCGAGCATCACCGGCATCTCCAGCGTGGTGCCCACACCGGTGTAGAACTCGACGTTCACCAGGTGGAGGTTCTTGCAGTCGAGGGCGTAGGCGAGCCCGCCCGCGAGGAACACCCCGCCCCGCGCGATGCTGAGCACGATGTCCGGCTCGTACCCGTCGTCCGCGATGGTCTGCGCCAGCTCGCGCACGGCGTCGCCGAACCGCTCGTAGGTCAGGCTCTCGCGTATGTCGCTCACGTCGCTCACACCTGCGTCCGGTGGAAGTTGAGGTAGGAGCGGGAGGCGGTGGGCCCGCGCTGCCCCTGGTACCGCGAGCCGTACCGCTCGCTGCCGTACGGGGACTCGGCCGGCGAGCTCAGCCGGAACATGCACAGCTGCCCGATCTTCATGCCCGGCCAGAGCTTGATCGGCAGGGTGGCGAGGTTGGACAGCTCCAGCGTGACGTGCCCGGAGAACCCGGGGTCGATGAAGCCCGCGGTGGAGTGTGTGACGAGCCCGAGCCGCCCGAGGGAACTCTTGCCCTCCAGCCGCGAGGCGAGGTCGTCGGGCAGCGTGATGACCTCGTACGTGCTGGCGAGCACGAACTCCCCGGGGTGCAGGATGAACGGCTCGTCGCCGTCCGGCTCCACGAGCCGGGTCAGATCGGCCTGCTCGATGGAGGGGTCGATGTGCGGGTACCGGTGATTCTCGAACACCCGGAAGAACCGATCCAGCCGCACGTCGATGCTCGACGGCTGCACCATGGATTCGTCGTAGGGATCGATCCGCACCCGCCCGGCGTCGATCTCGGCCCGGATGTCCTTGTCTGAGAGAAGCACGTCCCGAGGATACGCAAGGCGCGCGGAGCCGTGACAATCGTGACGACTCCGCGCGCGGACGGGGCGGCCGGCGAAGCGCCGGTACGCCCCCGCTCGGCGGCGGCTACCACCTCTCACTTTCCCGACAGCCACAAGCTCCAGTGAGCCCCTGCGGCTACTGCCTACTGCACTGTCCCGCTGCTACTACTGCTTCTGCCTCTGCTTCTGCTGTGGCTTCTGCTTCGGCTTCTCTGCATCACTGCATCACTACATCACTGCTTCTCAAGCGCGACCGGCACCACGCTGCGGAGCCGGGCACACCGCGGACACCGGACGAGCCGGCCGGGTCCGAGCCGCTCGGCCTGCTGCATCGGGAACGAAGCGGTGCTGAACACGTGCCCATCGGCACAGCGGACGACGGTACGTTCCATCAAGTCCAAGAGTCCCTTCCCCAAGAGCCGCGTCTGGCCAACTACCCTGACGACAAAAGCCACATTACGGGATCAAAGAGACGACTCTCCAGGCGGCACTCCGGCCCCACCCGGGCCCTCTTCCGCGCCCCCACCGTACGCCCCAACTCCGGCCCCCCGCACCCGGATCCCACCCCCTGAAACGCGCTCAGGCCCACGGCGTCAGCACCGGGGGCCTGCGATGAGGTAGAGTAACCGAGCGTTCGGACACCGACTCGGGTCGGCGTCTTACGCGGGTGTAGTTTAATGGTAGAACATCAGCTTCCCAAGCTGAGAGCGCGAGTTCGATTCTCGTCACCCGCTCCAGAGAGAAACCCCAGGTCGGTGGCCTGGGGTTTGTTTGTTGTCTAGTTCAATTCGGGGTGGCGTGCCCTCCGTGTGCCCTAAGTCGAGGGGAATCGCCCCCGCGCCGCATGTCACGCAAATGGCGTTGAAGTCGCTTACGCAGAGGCCGACTTACGAGCAGGCGCGCAGCTTCGACCATCCGGACTGCACTTCGGTCGTTCCGCAGCGGCAGCGTGAGCGGCTGGTTCACAATGCGCGCCAGCCCACCAGGTACGACCGTTCTCGAAGACGCCGAACGTCATCGCGTTGTGGGCGTCCCACGAAGAAGGGGACGCCCTGACAAGCTCCCCCAGGAGATCGGCCGAGGCTGTCGGCACCACGCCACTCAAGCTGAGCGTGAAGCTGCCGCTGAGGAGGCGAAAGCTCGGGCCGAGAGGGCGAGGCAGCACGCAGAACGAGAACAGCGGACGATCAGCGCGAGTCAATGTGCCAGCCATACCGAACCGAGGCATTTGAGCTGAGCGACAAGGCCCGCGCCGAACGGATTCCTTTGGTGTTCGCCGGCGACCCGAACATCACCATCCCGCAGCTCGGGACCAAGCTCCCCGACGATCTCGGAATCCACGAGGCCACATCGGCCACCGAGCTGGACATAGCAACGGCGTACACCAAAGAACGCGACCGGGCTGGCCAGGCTGCACGCATCGTTCTCGACCATCAGGAGTGCTTCGACAACGAACTTCATCGCCGAGGCCACCCTCATAGATCAGGCGCCTACAGAGGTAAGCCAGGTGGAGATGCCCTCACCCGCTCACTGCAGCGACGGCTGGCCGTCCAGCTCCATCGGCCGACGGGGAGCATGTTCACACCGTGTACTCCCCGCGCGTCCCTGGGCCACGTTGTTCTTCGACTGATCACGTAGGGCGCGGCAGCCTAGAGCCCAAACCCTGGCCTCAGGCGCGCACCAGGTCTCCCAGTGCCGCACGCAGGGTAGTGCCTGCGACAGGCCCTGCCACGGCCATCTCCGAGAAGCGGCTGGCCTTGACCTCGCAGCCGACCCTTCCTCACCGGCGGATGAAGCAGGCCGGTCCCTCCTCACGGCTCAGTAGGCGCTGGGCGAGCTCACGGCTCCCGGTCCATGGCGCAGGGCGGCCACGGACTCGGTCAGTCCTGACCTCTCCAGCTGGCCCAGCACGTCATCGAACGTCTGCGGCGGGCGCCGTCGGGAGGTGGCGATCTCTTGCACGCAGGCGTACACGACGCGATCGTCCAGCCCTATGAGATCCATCATGAAATCGTCAGCGGACTTGCGTTCAATGCCCCAGTTGGCGAGATAGTCGGGCGGGAAGTCTTTACGATTGTTCGTAACGATCACTTGGGCGCTCGCCTGGATGGCCGCGGCCAGCACATGCCTGTCGTCCATGTCGGGCAGCTTGAGCCCCTCGATGAGGGGCTCAAAGCCCGTGACCAAACAGTCACGTACCGCCTGGTTCATGAGGGACCTACGGCGCGCCAGGGTTTCGGGAGCGATGTTGTAGTCCCGTGCGATGTTCCGGTCTACCTCATCCAGGATCACCTCTGTCCATCTAGCACGGACGAAGCCTCTCTGGCTGACACGGATCAGCAGGTCCCGCAGCGTGTTGGGGTACAAGACGCATGCGTCGTAGATCACGACAAATGTCATGTCAGAGCAGTCCCAGCTCCTGATCCAGTTCCATCAGTTCGTCGGCTGCCCCATTGCGCCTAGCGTCGTCCTCACGCAGGTACTGACGCAGATCGGCAAAGCGAATACGGCGGTGACGGCCCACAAGCCTGAAGGGGATCTCCCCAGACTCAAGGAGACCGATCAGGTATGGGCGGGACACGTTCAGCATGTCGGCAGCTTGCTGAGTTGTCAGCTCAGCGTCGACCGGCATGATCTGGACGCCTTGGCCATTGGCCAGGGCTGCCAGCATCGAGGCGAACATCTCCGCCACAGGCCGCGGCAGAACAAGCGCTTCGTCACCGGCTCCGGTCTCCAGGTGCACCTGGATGTCGTCATTGCTCTGAGCTGTGCGTGAGAGGTAGTCGTTGATCCGCCGCAGCGCTCGCTGCGCATCACCTGCGTCGACTACGCCTGGTTCGAGCTTCTTGCCTGTTGCAGTCCCCATGACGCCCTCCACTGTTGTATTCGAATTATTCGCAACAAACGAAGCGAGCGCAACCCGACTGCGGTAACGATCCCCGAACGGAGGAAGCGTAAGCTGATCCAGCCGGGCGGCCGCTTGAGTCGCGGGGCCTGGGACCGATCCCCTGGCGGCCGAAGTTCGGGATCGCGCCCACGCTCAGTGCTGCGGAACTGCTCACGCTCGCGGTGATGTCAGCGCTGCTCGGCTACACCTCCGAGCGGCGCTGGCTGCGCCGCGTCGACCGGGACTTCCGCGGCCTGTTCCCCTACGTGCCCCGGCAGTCCGGCTACAGCAAGCGTCTGCGCTCCGCGTCCTCCCTGCTCACCAGCATGATCCGGATCCTGGCCCGTGACACTTCGCTGTGGAACGACGACGTGTGGCTCGTGGACTCAAGCCCCGTCGACTGCAGTTGCTCCCGCGAGACAGCCAAGCGCTCGGACCTGGCCGGGTGGGCTCAGTACGGATGCTGCGCGTCGCACTCACGGTACCTCTGGGGCCTGCGACTGCACCTGGTGTGCACACTCGGCGGGCTGCCGGTCCTGTTCGCTCTGACCGGCGCGAAGGCCGACGAACGCGAGACACTGCGCGACATGCTCGACACCGCACCTGACGTGACCGCCTCCCATCCCGGACAGACGATCATCGGCGACAATCACTACTACGGCCGCGAGTTCGAGCATGACCTTGCCGAGCGTCACCTGGAACTGCTGCGGCCGGCCCGCAAGGGCGAACCCGAGCGGGCCGGGGCACACCTGTTCAAGCCGCCGCGGCAGGTCATCGAGTCGGTCAACCAGACCTTCAAAGGCCAGCTCGACCTCGAGCGACACGGCGCCAAGAGCCCGGCAGGGGTGGCGGCCCGCGTCTTGTGCCGGATCCTCGCACTCACAGCGGTGATCTGGCACAACGACAAAACCGGACAGCCGACCAAGCGGTCACTGACCGCCTACGACACGGACACGTACCTCGCATTCGAGGAAACAGCCCTCGATCGCGGTGTCCCCTCCCCGGTGACGGCAGTGGTCACGTGCGCACCGTCGCAGCAGGTCACAGCACCGCGCGTGGAAACACTCGACGGCAATACTGCACCCCCGGAAGTCAATATCTGTTGTGGCCGCGTAAGAAATCGACGCGGCGCACGACAAACATTCCTGTGGCCACAGGCGGTGCGGAATTATTCGCCGCGCAGGGCCGACGCCGACGTGTTAGTATCGTCGTCAGTTGCAGGTGTGGTTGCCAGAAGGTTTTTCCGACGGCCGATCATCGGTGACACGAAATACGCACAGGGCGTATTCCTGAAACCGTCCCCCGAAGGAGAAACAAAATGGCTACTGGCACTGTGAAGTGGTTCAACGCAGAAAAGGGCTTCGGCTTCATCGAGCAGGACGGCGGCGGCGCCGACGTCTTCGCCCACTACTCGAACATCGCCGCCCAGGGCTTCCGTGAGCTGCAGGAAGGCCAGAAGGTGTCGTTCGACATCGCGCAGGGCCAGAAGGGCCCGACGGCCGAGAACATCGTTCCCGCCTGACGCACCGGCACTGACGCATACTTCGCAGCTGGGGCCCGCACCTTGGGGTGCGGGCCCCAGCTCGCTTCGTTCCCGGGTCATTCGACCCGTCGTTTTCGGCCCGTTCTCGCGATTCTCTGCGCCGCTTATTCTGCTGCGGAAACTCCTTGATACGTGCCCGCATCGAGGAGGGTTCTGCATGAACCGCACCCGTACCACTCGCGCACGCACCGATCGCCCGTCCGACCGCTTCGGAGGACGGGCCTCCGCAGGCCGCTCCGGTGTACCACGTCGCTCCAACGGTTACGGAAACCGACAGCCGGCGCGGGCCGAGTTCGCCCTGCCGAAGACGGTCACGCCCGCGTTGCCCGCCGTCGAGTCGTTCGCCGATCTCGCCATGCCGGCGCCGCTGCTGACCACGCTCGGCCAGGAAGGCGTGACCGTACCGTTCCCGATCCAGGCGGCGACCTTGCCGAACTCCCTGGCCGGCCGTGACGTACTCGGTCGCGGCCGCACCGGATCGGGCAAGACCCTCGCCTTCGGCCTGGCGGTGCTGGCCCGTACGGCGGGTCGCCGCGCCGAGCCGCGCCGGCCACTGGCCCTGATCCTCGTCCCCACCCGTGAGCTGGCCCAGCAGGTCACCGACGCGCTCGCTCCCTACGCCCGCGCCGTCAGCCTGCGGCTCGCCACCGTCGTCGGCGGAATGTCCATCGGCAGGCAGTCCGGTGTGCTGCGCGCCGGCGCCGAGGTGGTCGTCGCGACGCCCGGTCGGCTCAAGGACCTCATCGACCGGGGCGACTGCCGGCTCGTCGACGTCGGCACCACGGTTCTCGACGAGGCCGACCAGATGACCGACTTGGGCTTCATGCCCCAGGTCACCGCCCTGCTCGACCAGGTGCGTCCCGAGGGTCAGCGGCTGTTGTTCTCGGCCACCCTGGACCGCAACGTCGACCTGCTGGTCCGCCGCTACCTGACCGACCCGGTGGTTCACTCCGTGGACCCGTCGGCCGGTGCCGTCACCACGATGGAGCACCACGTACTCCACGTGCACGACGCGGACAAGCACCGCACGACCACCGAGATCGCGGCCCGGGACGGCCGGGTCATCATGTTCCTGGACACCAAGCACGCCGTGGACCGGCTGACCAAGCACCTGCTGAGCAGCGGTGTCCGCGCCGCGGCCCTGCACGGTGGCCGGTCCCAGCCGCAGCGCACCCGGACCCTGGCGCAGTTCAAGGACGGTCACGTCACCGTCCTGGTGGCCACCAACGTCGCGGCCCGCGGCATCCACATCGACAGCCTCGACCTGGTCGTCAACGTGGATCCGCCCAGCGACCCCAAGGACTATCTGCACCGTGGCGGCCGTACGGCCCGCGCCGGGGAGTCCGGCAGCGTCGTCACCCTCGTGACCCCCCAACAGCGCCGCGACATGAGCCGACTGCTGGCTTCGGCGGGCATCACCCCGCGCATCACCCCGGTCCGCTCGGGCGATGCGGAGCTGAGCCGCATCACGGGTGCCCAGGCGCCCTCCGGTGTCCCGGTGGTCATCACCGCGCCTGTCGTGGAACGCGCCCGCCGCACCTCTTCGCCGTCCTGGGACCGCCGGGGCCGCACCGGTCGGGGCCGCACCGCCGGCGCGGGGATGAGCCGCAGGGCACAGCGGCGGCCCGGCCACGAGTCAGCTGCTTAGGCCGACGCGGCCCCGGGAGCCCCTGTGGCTTCCCCGGGCCGCACAGGCCATCAGGCCGACCAGCCTCACCGAAGGAGACACCCTTGACGCCAGCGCGGACGCAGTACGGCAGGCCCCCCGTGGTCGACGACAGCGAAGGGCACGGGCCTCGGGTATGTGACGACATGACCGTCGAGGTGGCTCTGGCCGTCATGGCGGGTGCCCGGGTCGAGTACCTGACCGTGTGCGACGCGGACGACGAGAGCACGGACTTGGTCACCCTGGTCCGGCTCGCCGTTGTCCGCGACAGTTCCACGTACACGGACCGGATCCGGCTGCGGGACGTCCTCGACGGATCGCCGCCCTTGCCCGGCGCCCGTCCCGGCGGCGTCGGTGAGTACGGCCGGGTTCCTGGCGTCGCCCTCTCTCGCTGATACGCCGCGCCCCGCGCTTCACCTGCCACGAGCGTCCTGAGGTCGCGGGCGTGGGCGGTCCCACTCCGCTGCGGACCGCATCGGCGGTGCTCGGCGGCACTCGCCCCGTGGAGGTATGAGAACGGGCGGGACACCGCCCTCAGGATCCCGGTGGGGGCCCTGCCGACGCGCGTCGGCAGGGCCCCCACCGCTGTGTCGCCCTCCGCTCGTCAACTGCCGGCCGGGCTACGGGGCGGAGACCGCGCCTCAGCGGTCGACGTAGCTGAGATCGCCTACGGTCCATGCGCTGACGTCCTTGATCGCGACTCGGTACATGCCGCCCGTCTCCGGGATGCCGAGGCTTCCCTGAAGGATCCGGGCGAGATGAAAGTGCAGGTGCGTGGGCGCCTCGCCGCGACCGGGCCGGCTCCCTCGCGGGCCGCGGGTGAAGACGTCCGAGAACGGGCCGAGACGGTCCGAGCCCTTCAGGACCTCCGCCACCCGCTCCCTCCACACGGCCTCTGGCGCCAGCCGGCCGGTGATGACGGCGCCGCCGACGACCACGGTCAGCGACATCTGATTGCTTTGCTCGGACTCCACCGCGGCGGAGATGGCGACGAGCAGCTCATCAGGGTTCGACATGACAGCAGAGTTTATGCGGCCCGCCCGTGCCCGGACCGCCGCAGGGCTGTAGGGGGTTGCGCGGGAGGCGGCCTCCCGGCACCCGGTGCGGGCCGATCACGGCAGGGTTCTTCCTCCACCAGAAGGGTGAAATCTATTCTTGCGGCAGTAGACTTTCGTACGCGTCGTGGGTACGCTCTTCACCATAGACACGGTCGAAGGAGACCCGCCAGACACGAACTGGCGGGTGGCTTAGTACGAAGTACGCAGGTCAGTGCGGCTGTCGAGCCTCGAAGCCACAGCGTTTCCCATAACGGTGACGGGGCTGACAGCCGCACTGGGCGGCTCGCACGTCGAGGAGCCGCCAACAGCGGTACCTGTTCATTCGGTTGTTGGTCCCGGAAGGGATGGTGGTCCCCGGTCACGCAGTTGCGATCCCCCGCTCCGCCCTGCCGGGCCGGGTAGCGGAAACAGAAGGTCGGCACAGCAGTAGGGCCGACAGATGGTGTTGAATTCCCTTCGGGGCCCTGGTGCCGTACGGCGCCGGGGCCCCTCGACGCGTTGCACAGCGAGGTGACATGACATCGGACAACCCTCTGAATGATCGTCTGGACGACGACGACTACCCCGCGTACACGATGGGCCGGGCAGCCGAAATGCTCGGCACCACCCCGGCCTTCCTCCGAGCCATCGGTGAGGCTCGTCTGATCACTCCGCTCCGCTCGGAGGGAGGACACCGCCGGTACTCCCGCTACCAGCTGCGGATCGCCGCGCGCGCCCGCGAACTCGTCGACAAGGGGACCCCGATCGAGGCCGCGTGCCGCATCGTCATCCTGGAGGACCAGCTTGAGGAAGCGCAGCGCATCAACGCCGAGTACCGCCGCGCGGCCAGCCAATCGGCGGGCGGTTCCGGCTCCGACTCCTCCTGAACGCGCAGGCGCGTGCCGTATTCGGAACGCCGTCTCGCGGCCGAAGGAGAGCACGGCCCGGAAAGTCCCCGGTCCGCCGCTGCCAAATAAACACCGCCCTCGCCCCGCGAGGCGCCCCCCGCCGGAACGGCTGTGCACTCGCCAAGGGTCGCCAGACCGGTCGACGGAGACAGGACGCCGAGCGCAGAGCCCGTTCCCGCAAGCGCTTCGGCCGGCGTCCTTCGACGCGGTGCCCACAGCGTGCTCACAAGACCACAGCGTGCCCACAAGAGCGGACAACCAGGGCCACCGGCGGTATCCACAGGCCCATGCAACGGGGCAGGCGCACCCCATCCCCGCTGCACCGGCACGGCTTCAGCCACCATTGATGTCGTACCAGCGCTGCCAGTTCCCGGCCCTCTCACCGGCCAGGGGCGGGCTCGGACAGGCCGTGCTCGTTGTGGGGCCCGCGTGAGGTGGCCGCGAGGCAGGGGGTAGGCGCTCGTCGTGAGGGCCGGCGGCCGGTATTGACGAACCGACCGCCAAGAACGCTGCGTCAGAGTGGGAGGTCGTCCGGGAGTACCCGGAATGCCTTGTAGCGGCCCAACGGGCGTACGGCCCGGAAGACTCGTCGGTCCAGGGTGAGAATCGCGTCCGTGTCGTAGTCGGCGGCAAGCGCCACGTTCAACGCGTCTGCGAGGTCGAGGTCCAGCGCGCGATGGCGGACACGGACGGACTGGGCGGCGCCCAGGTGGTCCTCCGTGATCTCCGGCAGGACGACACGCCTCCGGCTCATCCAGCGCCGCAGGTCGTCGACCACGCTGAGGGCAGCCTCCCTGCCGAGCTCACGCGTCGCCACGTGATCCAGTTCGGCCAGCAGGAGCGGCGACATGACCAGCAGACCCGCCGCCATGATGGCCTCGTTCGCCGCCCGGTGTTCCGGGTGAGCGGAGTCCAGGGCTGCCAGAAGGCCGGACGTATCGGCGATGACTATGATCACGCAGCGGATCCGGAACCCGAGCCGGTCTCACGCCGGACGGCCTCGGCGACCGTGTCGCGGACCGCCGGCTTGGACAGCGTGCGCCCCGGCCCCTCGAAGGTGCGCGAGAACAGCGGCTCGTCCCAGACCCGGTTCGCCATGGCCGCAAGGTGGATGCCCTGACGGATGATCTCGGCCTCGCTTATACCCCGGCGCTTGGCGGCCTCCTTGATGATGGCCAGGTCCTCCGGGTCGGCATAGACGTTGGTGCGCTTCATGGACATGTACCGACAGTGGTCCATGTACCGGATTGATGTATCCGCCCGGCGGGCCGCCCGGTCAGTCGGTTCTCCGGTGTTCTCTGAAGCGGGTGGCCGCCTCGGCGAGGTTCACGATCGGGGCGGGGTAGTCCAGGCCCGCACGGGTGGCCGCGTCGAGGTGGGGGACGCCGTGGACCGCGGTGGCGTCGAGGTGGCTCAGCTCGGGGAGCCAGCGGCGTACGTACTCCCCGCGGGGGTCGTACCGGTGTGCCTGGACGAGTGGGTGGAGGAGCCGGTTCGGGCGGGTGTCCGTGCCGGTCCCGGCGGCCCACTGCCAGTTGAGCTGGTTGTTCGCCACATCGCCGTCGACAAGGAGGTCCAGGAAGTGGCGGGCTCCAACCCGCCAGTCCACGTACAGCGTCTTGGTGAGAAAGCTCGCCGCGAGCAGGCGGGCCCGGCCCGGCACCCAGCCCTCGTGGCGCAGCTGTCGCAGGGCGGCGTCTACGACGGGGTAGCCCGTGCGGCCGTCCTGCCAGGCTTCGAACTCCTTCGTGGCGCGGCGCCAGCGGTCGTGCCGGGGCCGGTAGTCGTGGTCGGCGGCGTCGGGGCGGGCGGCCAGAACCTGGTGATGGAAGTCCCGCCAGGCGAGTTGGCGGACGAAGGCGTGCGCACCGGGATCGTCCTGGGCGCGGGCCCGGTGCAGCAGTTCGGTGGGTGAGAGGCAGCCGAAGTGCAGGTAGGGGGAGAGCCGGGAGGTCGCGTCGGCGGCCAGGTCGTCGTGCCGGTCGGCGTATGCGGACAGCGGGCCCGCCAGCCATGACCGCAGCCTGCGGCGGGCCTCGGATTCCCCGCCGGCGGGCAGGCCGGGCGACGTGGAGCCGGACGCGAGGGACGGTGCGCGAGGAAGGCCGGCCGAGCCCACGTCCGGTAGCCGTACGGCGTCCGGGGCCGGCAGGACGCCGCGCACGGGGAAGCACTCCCATCGGCGGAAGTACGGGGTGAAGACGGCGAAGTGGCCCTTGCCCTGAGGTGTCAGTGCCCCCGGCGGTACGACCGTCAACGAGGCGTCGTGGACGCGTAGTTCGCGTCGGTCGCCGGCCAGCTCGGCACGCAGCCGGTCCTCGCGCCGCGCCGCGTACCGGCTCACCCCGCCCGCGATGTGCACCACGGCCGCCCCGGTCTCCGCCGCCACCCGGCAGGTCTCCTCGACCACGTCGCCGACGCGCACCACCAGCCTGCCGCCCCGGGCCCGCAGGGCCGCGTCGAGGTCGGCCAGGCTGCCGGCGAGGAACGCCACGCGGTTGGGTACGGCGGAGCCGGTGCGGCGTATGCCGCTGTCGACGACGAAGAGCGGGACGACACGTTCCGCGTCCCGCAGGGCGGCCTGGAGGACCGGGTTGTCGTGCACCCGCAGGTCGGCGGTGAACAGGGCGACCGAGACGCGCACAGCTCCTTGAGCCCCCTCAGTGCGTACGGGCCGGTTCAGGGCCGGCGGATTCGGCCGCGGCGGCGATGTTGCGGGCCATGCGGCCGAAGACCGCGGCGTGGAAGGGGGCCAGGCCCCACCAGTAGGCGTATCCGGCCAGGCCGTGCGGATGGAACAGGGCCCGCTGCCGGTACACCGTGCGCCCCTGAGGATCCCGGTCGACGGCCATCTCCAGCCAGGCCAGGCCCGGCAACCGCGTCTTCGCGCGCAACCGGAGCAGCCGGCCCGGCTCGATCTCCTCCACTCGCCAGAAGTCCAGGCTGTCGCCGATCCGCGGCCGGGTCGCGTCCCGGCGGCCCCGGCGCGGGCCGACACCGCCCACCAGGGTGTCCAGCCGGCCACGCAGGGACCCGGCCCGCGGCGAGGAGTACCAAGGGTTCTCGCCGCCGATCGCCTCCACCGCCCGCCACAGCACCTGCGGCGACGCCGCGACCGTGCGCTCGCGGTGATCCGTGTAGAGGCTTCCGCCCGCCCAGTCGGGGTCGGTGGGCAGCGGGTCGCTGGGTGCGCGGGGAGCCGAGGCTGAGGACCACCTGGTGGCGATGTCCGTGTCCTGTACGCGCCGCAGAGCCAGCCGGATCGCCCGGTCGAGGGTGACCGGTCCCTCCGCGGGGTCGGGCACGTAGCGGACGATGTCCCGCTCGGCGCAGACCACCTCGTGTTTCAGCGACTCGACCAGCGGGCGCGCGAGAGCGCCCGGCACCGGGGTGACCAGACCGACCCAGAGGCTGGACAGCCGGGGCGTGAGCAGCGGAACGGGCACGATGACGCGTTTCGGCAGACCGGCGACGACGGCGTACCGCCGCATCATCTGCTCGTACGTGACGATGTCCGGTCCGCCGATGTCGAAGGCGCGGTTCACGTCGTACGGCAGCCTCGCGCATCCCACGAGGTAGCGCAGCACGTCGCGGACGGCGATCGGCTGGATACGGGTGCGCACCCAGCTCGGGGTCACCATCACGGGCAGCCGTTCGGTCAGATGTCGCAGCATCTCGAACGAGGCCGAACCCGAACCGATGATCACGGCTGCCCGCAGTATGGCGGTCGGCACGCCCGAGGCCAGGAGGATGCGGCCCACCTCGGCGCGGGACCTCAGATGGGGTGAGAGTGCGTGCTCGGGTACTCCCGAAGGGCTCAGACCGCCGAGGTAGACGATCCGACGGATTCCGGCGGCGCGCGCCTGCTCGCCGAAGATGCAGGCCGCGCGCCGGTCGGTCTCCTCGAAGTCCCGGCCGGTGCCCAGCGCGTGCACCAGGTAGTACGCGACGTCCATGCCCTCCATGGCCGCGCGCACGGAGCCCTCGTCCGTCACGTCACCGCGCACGATCTCCGCCCGCCCGGCCCACGGATGGTCCCGTAGCCTGCCGGGTGAGCGGGCCAGGCATCGCACGGAATACCCGGCGGCCAGCAGCTCCGGCACCAGCCTGCCGCCCAGGTAGCCGGTGGCGCCGGTGACCAGACTGCGCAGCGGCCGGTCGTCGTCGCTCATGCCGCTCGCACACATGCCTGTCGAGTGCGCGTTGTCCGGCGACGGCCGGCGGACCGGGGCACGGGAAACGTCATGGCTCATGTCCTCCCGGGGCGTGCGGTGCGATGTGCTCTGCCGCTGCTCCCCTGATGCCATGCTTGCGGCCGGGGACGAGCGCCGCAACCTCGCCGGCTCTCCTGCACAAGCGGTCACCACCTCACAGGTCATGGACAGGGCAACTGCTACGATCCGGCCACTTGCCTGGGGGGATGTCTGAACGTCGTCTGTGTCGCGCGCCCATGGCGTGCGGTTCGCGCGGCGTGCGCATGAGCTCTCCCGGCCTTCGCCTACCGTTCCCGGAGAGGTCCTGCATGGGTAGACGTGCGCTCGTACGAGGCGCCACCGCCGCCGTTGCCTTCACTCTGGCCCTCGGCCTCGGCTCGCTGACGGTCGGCAGCGCGCACGGTGAGACGGCCACCGGGGAGGTGACCGTGCCGGCCACCCCGGCCCTGCTGCCGCAGACCAGTCTGCTGAGCGCGGGCCCCTCGGGGTTCCTCCGCTACGAGAACGGGCGCGGCCAGCTGTGGACGACGTACGACGGCGTCGACACGGTCGTCGACGCGTCCGCGTCGGCCGGGGCCGAGGGCCCGAGTGCCGGCGCGGGCTCGGACGTCGTCGCCCGCTACGACGACTCCGCGCGGACCGTGACCCTGCGGGACATGACGTCCGGCAAGGTCAGCACGGTCGCGCTCCCGGACGGGCAGCGGTACTTCAGCACCCTCGGGTCCACGGTCGTCACGACCGCGGGAACACAGGGCACCGACGCCGTGTGGCATCTGCTGGACGTCCGGGACGACGGGTCCGTCGCCGACCGTACGGTGGAGGGCGTTCCCTCCGGCGTCTACCTGTCGTCCTCCACGTCGCTGGGTGACGCGCACGGGCAGGTCGTGCGGTACCGCAAGGGCGACGACGACTTCACCGGCTGGCTCGATGTCGCGCAGGGGCGCCTGACGACGCTGCCGTACGCCGTGCAGTCGTGGTACTCCCTTGTCGCGCTCAGCCCCACCCATCTGGTGTGGTGGTACGACGGCACTCTGCACATCGCCTCCCGCAAGGACCTGACCGCCGCCCCGCGGACCATGCCGCTCGCCGACGTCGGGCAGGTGCTGGGCCTGGTCGGAGACAGCGTCATCGTGTCGCGGTACGACTCCTCCCTGGGCCGCTACAACACCGACCTCCCGGTCTGGCGGGTCGACGCCGTGCCCCTCGACGGCTCCGCGCCGCGGACGCTGCTGGCCAGGACGTCCCGGCAGGCCGTGCCGACCCCGGACGGCGGGCTGCTGGTGCCGGGCGGCGCCGGCACCGACCAATGGGGTGTCTCCCTCGTCGAGCCGGCCGAAGGCGGCGGGGTCACCGTGCGCAGGGTCGCGGACGCCTACCCCCGGCCGACCGTCCACAAGGTCTCCCAACTGACCCTCACCCAGGGGCGGTTGACCACCGTGGAGCAGGATCCCGAGGGGGAGTGGACGTATCTCCACACCCGTGAGACCGGCGCGACCGGCGTCCCCACGGTGGGGGCACGCACCACCCGGGGCCGCATCGCGCCGGAGAACTACTCACAGGGCCGCCCGCGCCTCCTGGACACCGGTGACGGCCGGACGGTCATCTCGGGTTACGGCACGAGCGCCGCCCAGCAGCCCTACCTCCTCGGGTCCACCCAGTCGCTGCCCGGCACCCGGATCGACAGCTCCCGCGTCTACCAGTCCGCGTCCGCGGCCAGTGGCCGTTTCGCCGCCCTGACCAGGCCGTGGGCCAGCGACGGAACGGCGGAGACCCGGGTCGTCGACCTCGATTCCGGGCGTACGGTGTTCACGACGACGGACGGCGTGCGGGCGCTGTGGGGCACCACCCTGTGGGTGACGTCCGGCAACGACACCGCGGTCCCCGTCGACCTGCTGACCGGGCGGCGGGGCGAGCCGGTGTGGTTCGGAAGCGGCTGTCTGCTGAACGACTTCCAGGCGGTGGGCCGGTGGCTGCTGTGGAACTGCGTGCGCGGCTCCGAGGGCCTGGGCGTCTACGACACCGTCACCAAGCGGAACCTGACCCTCGTCTCCGGCCCCGACTGGGAACAGGCGCAGCTCGGCGACGGCTTCGTCGCGACGGTCGAGGCCGGGCAGCTGAAGGTGATCGACGTCCGCAGCGGGACACCCGTGTCGCACACCGCCGGGGCGTTCGAGGGGAACGCCTGGGACGTCGACCCGTACACCGGCGTGATCGCCCAGCTCCGCTCCGACAACACCGTCCGTCTGACTCCGAGCGGCGTCCCCGTCTCCGCCCTCGTCCAGCGTGACGCGACCGTGGCCGCCTCGGTGGACGTCAAGGGCGGCGCCGCGCAGTGGAGCCCGAAGTGGTGGCTGAACAAGTCCGCGGCCTCCTGGAAGCTCCTGATCGCCGGCAAGGCCGGTACGACCGTGCGCACGCTCTCCGGCGGTCTGGCGCGCGGTGTGGTGGCCCCGGCGTGGAACGGCAAGGACGGCTCCGGCCGTCTCGTGCCCAACGGCGCCTACACGTGGACGCTGACCGTCACCCCCGCGGACGGGCGGGGCGCGGCGCTGACGAAGAAGGGCACGGTCAAGGTCACCGGGGCCGCAGCGGCCCGCCGCGACTTCGTCGGCTCGGACGGCTTCGGCGAGTTGGTGACGCTGAACGGCTCGGGCGGGCTGACGTACCAGTACGGGACGGGGAAGGGAACGTTCACCGGGAAGCGCACGGGCTCCGGATGGCCGACGACGGTGAAGGCGGTGCCGTTCGGCGACCTGAGCGGTGACCGGTGCAACGACGTGCTCGTCCGGTTCAGCAGCGGCGCGTTGCGCGCCTACCGGCCCGCGTGCGGGGCGGCGCCGACGCCGTCCACCGCGTACACCTCGCTGGGTACGGGCTGGAACCAGTACGACGTGCTGACCTCGCCCGGGGACATCAGCGGTGACGGCCGGGCCGATCTGATCGCCCGCAAGGCCTCGACCGGCGACGTCTACCTCTACAAGGCGACGAGCACGGGCAAGTTCTCCGCCAGGGTGAAGATCGCGTCCAAGTGGACGGGTTACAAGAAGATCGTGGGCGCCGGTGACCTCAACGGCGACGGCTACGGCGACCTGCTGGCGCAGGACAAGTCGAACGAGCTGTGGCGCTACGACGGCACCGCGACCGGCAAGTTCAAGAGCCGGGTGAAGGTCTTCAACGACTGGGGCCCGTCGTACAACGTGATCGTGGGCGTGGGCGACATCACCGGTGACGGCCGGGCCGACATCGTCTCCCGCGACACCTCCGGCGTCCTGTGGCGCAACAACGGCAACGGCAAGGGCTCCTTCGGCGGCCGTACGAAGATCGCCACCGGCTGGCAGGGGTACAAGGCCCTGTTCTGAACCGGCTGCAGGGACACGGCCCTGTTCTGAGCCGGCCTTCACCGCCGCACCGCGGGCCCGGACGACGTGCTTCGTCCGGGCCCGTTCCATGCCGTGTGCCCGGGACCTACTCGCAGCGGTCCGCCGAAGACCGGGCGCACCCGCGCCGAGCCCGTACGCGGGCAAAGGGGTTGCCGTGGGCCGCCGGGGTGACGGACGATCTGGCGGGGCGGTGTGCCCCGTGATCGGGGGGATCAAGTGCACTGGGCAGAGGTGCTTCAGCACGTCTCAGCGGCCGGCGCGGCACGTCGGCGGGCGGCGACCGGCGCAGGCGGGCGGTGCCGCTCGGCCTGCTCTGCCAACTGCTCCAGCACCCGTTCTGCCACCTTCTCCAGCGCCTGCTCCGTCCCGTAGCCAGCGCGGGCAGTCCGCTGCCGGTGAGGTCCGGTTCCCTACGAGGTCCGCGCCTACGACAGGGCGGGCAACGAGTCCTCCGGCACCGCCGACGCGGGCGCCACCACCGTCGACAGGACGGCCCCGGCCGCGCCGCGGTCCGTCACCGCCACGGTGAGCGCGGCGACCGTGCGGGTCGGCTGGCAGGCGGTGGCCGACGCGCAGGACTCGGGACTTCGTGGTGGACGTGGCACCCGCCGAGGCCGACAAGGACCACCGACTCAGCGGCTACGAATGGCGGTTCTACGGCGACTGCGGCTCCACCAGTTGGCAGCGGCTCGCCGGCGAGACCGGCACCGTCACCTGGCGTCCGAGCCGCACCGGTTCCTGCGATCTCCAGGTGTACGCACTCGGCCACTACGGCTCCGGCAGCAGCGTCAACTCCGCCGTCCAGCACTTCACGGTCTCCTGAACCTCCCCTCCGTACTCCGCCCCGTGGCAAGGGAACGGGGCGGGGGCCGGTGCTTGTGGTGACGCCGTTTCCCAACGGGGCATCGTGGTCGGCCGGTTGGGGTGGGCCGCGGTTCCGGGCCGGGGCCTGGGGCCGGGCGTGGGCGGTGGGGTGGCTGGGATAGCGTCCGTACTCACTCCGTACAGGTGAGAGGGATGCCGTGAAGGTTCTGACGGGCGGGCTGGGGGCCCGCCGGTGGATCGTGTGGGGGGCCATCGCGTTCGGGGCCCTGTTCTTGGGCATCGGGCTGGTCCTGACGGGGATGTCGGTGTCGTTCCTGGCGTCTGCGGAGCACGCCCGGGGCACGGTGGTGGGCCTGGACTGGCGGTACGAGCAGCGGAGCGACAGCGGCGGCGTATCGCGCACCAGGCGGGTGCGTGAGGAACCCGTGGCGTACCCGGTGGTCGAGTTCGTGTCGGCGGACGGCATACGCAGGACGTTCCGGAGCGACACGGGTGCGAACCCGCCGGCGCACGAGGAGGGCGACGGGGTCGAGGTGCTGTACCGCGCGGACTCCCCCGAGGACGCGCGGATCAACGGGTTCGCCTCACTGTGGCTGCTGCCCCTGGTCTTCGGCGGGATCGGCCTGGTGATCGCGGGAATCGGAACGGGCGTCGCGATGGCGACACGGGGCCGCTCCCGGTACGTGTCCACCCGCCGGTGAGCCCTCGGTGACGGTCCCCCGTGGAACGGGCCCGACCGAGCGACGGTGCGCGGCCCCGGCCCGCGGCCCCGGCCGGGGGCGGGCCGTCTCGGTCGGGACAGGCGGTCACGGCGTGGGCGAGCGGTCACGGCAAGGGCGGCGGTCACGGCAAGGGTGAGCGGTCACAACCACGGCAGGCGGTGTCACGGGCGGGGCCGGTGTCAGGTCCAAGTGGGCGTGCGCGCCTCGGCATTGCGGGCGCCGATCTGTCCGCGCCCGTCCGTGGCGGCCCGCCGTGTCTCCGTCGTCGCGGCCGTCCAGCGGCTTTCCCAACCGCCGCGGACCGGGCCGGTACCGGCCCCTCCTGACGGTTGCCTTCCCCCACCAGAGCAGCCCCTTGGAGGACTTGGCCTGGGGCTCGGGGGCGGTGCGGTGCTTCTGGGGGTTGTTGGGCTGCGGACGCGTTTCCGTACGCTGGGTTTGCGGTACGAGTCGGTTCGCGGGCCGAGGAGTTGAGGATGAGCACGGAGATCGTGCAGTTCATGGGGCAGGCGGGCCCGTATCTGACGGCGGCCCTCGGTGCCTATGGCGCGGGGGTGTTGGCCCGGACCGAGGACGCCGCGGTCGAGGCGACGGCGAACGTGGGGCGGCGCATGCTGCAAGCGGTGTGGCGGCGCCGGGACGAGCAGGGACGTGCCGAGCTGGAGGCGGCCGTACAGGACGCGGCCGAGGACGCCGAGGACACCGACGCGGCTGCCGCGCTGCGCCAGCAGATCAGGCGGACGGTACGCGAGGACGCCGAACTGCTGCGCGAACTCGCCGCGTTGCTACCCGTGAACGGGCCGGTGACGGTGACGGCGTCCGGTGAGCGGTCCATCGCGGCCCAGACGATCGGTACCGCAGTCACCGGTGACAACACCACGCTCGGGCCGTGAGCGGGCCCCATCCGGCGCCGCCGGGCGGACCCCAGGCGTCCGGCCCTCGATCGGTCGCGGCCGGCGGCGGCATCGAGGTGGCGATCACCGGTGACGGCGCCCGCGTGGTGATGCTTCCGCCGGAGGCGGTGCGCTGGGCGCGTGAGGTGAACGCGCCGCCCGGGGCGGCGAATCTGCCCGGATCGGCGTCCGGGGTGTTCATGGGCCGCGGCCGGGAACTGGCGCGGCTGCGGGAGCTGTTGGCCCGGGAGGGCGAGGCCGCGGTGACCCCGTCCGCGTCCCGGACCCGGGCGATCCACGGGCTCGGCGGGATCGGGAAAAGCTCCCTCGCGCTGCGCTACGCCCACGAGTACCGGAGCGAGTACACGCTCGTGTGGTGGATCACCGCCGAGTCCGCCGAACAGATCACCACGGGCCTGGCCGCCCTGGCACTACGGCTGTGCCCGCAGTGGGCGGCTGCGGTGGGCGTGCCGGAACGGGCGGCGTGGGCGATCCTCTGGCTGCAATGGCATCCGGGCTGGCTGCTCGTCTTCGACAATGTGGCGGACCCGAAGGATCTGCGGCATTGCCTCGGGTCACTGCCCGACGGGCATCATCTGGCCACCAGCCGCAAGGCGACGGGCTGGCACGACATCGCCCCGACCATGGCCCTGGGCCTGCTCGACCCGGACGCCTCCGCGGACCTGCTGTGCGCCCTCGCCCTCGGGCCGGGGCGGTCGCCGACCGCGGAACAGCGCCGTGAGGCCGAAGAGCTGGCCGCGGAACTCGGGTACCTGCCCCTGGCGTTGGAGCAGGCGGGCGCCTATCTGCACCAGACCGGCATCGAACTGGACGCATATCGGCGGTTGTTGGGCCGGGTCGTGGACAGAGCGGCGGACGGCACGGATCCGGAACGTACGATCGCCCGCGTCTGGAACCACACGCTGAGCGCCATCGAGGGCCGTGACCCGCTGGCCGTCCGGCTGCTCCACACGATGGCGTGGCTGGCGCCCGACGACCTCCCCCGGACGCTCCTCGCTCCGGTGGCCCCCGACCCGGTCGCGCTGGGCGACGCGCTGGGTGTCCTGCACGCCTACAACATGATCGCCTTCACCGCCGACCGCCAGGGTCTCACCGTGCACCGCCTGGTGCAGACCGTGCTCCGCATCCGGGCCACCGCCGCATCCCGCACCGCCGTCAAGGGCCGGCAGGAGGCCGAGCAGGGGCTGTGCCACGCCATGCCCGACGCGCACGCCGTGGGGCCGGAGCGGGACGCGCGCTGGGAACGCCTCCTCCCCCACGTCTTCGCCCTGGCCGCGTCCGCGCCGCCCGAGCGCCCGGTCTCAGCCCAGTTGGCCGACCTGTACGAGGATGCGGCCCACCACCTTGACCGACAGGGCCGCAACGCCGACTCCGTCCCGCTGCGCACCGCCGTCGTCGCGCATCGCGAGCGGGTGCTGGGCGACGCCCACCCCGACACGCTGACCGCCCGCAACAATCTCGCCGGTGCCCACCAGGACGCGGGGGATCTGGGGCGGGCCGTCCCGCTGTTCGAGACCACCCTCGCGCAGCGCGAGCGGGTCCTGGGCGACGATGACCCCGCCACCCTGCGCAGCCGCAACAACCTGGCCCTCGCCTACAGCGAGGCAGGGCATTCGGAGCGGGCCGTCCCGCTGTTCGAGGCCACCCTCGCGCAGCGCGAGCGGGTGCTGGGCGCCACCCACCCGGCCACCCTGACCAGCCGGAACAATCTGGCGCTCGCCTGCATGAGGGTGGGCGACCTGGCGCGCGCCGTACCACTGTTCGAGACCACCCTCGCCCAGCGCGAACAGGTGCTGGGCGGTGCTCACCCCGCCACTCTGACCAGCCGCAACAACCTCGCCCGCGCCTACCGGGCGGCGGGCGACCTGGCGCGCGCCGTCCCGCTGTACGAGACCGCCCTCGCCCAGGCCGAACGGGTGCTGGGCGCCACCCACCGGGACACCCTGACCTTCCGTAACAACCTCGCCGGCGCCTACCTGGCGGCGGGCGAGCCGGCGCGCGCCGTCCCGCTGTACGAGGCCACCCTCGCCCAGCGCGAGCGGCTGCTCGGCCCCGCCCACCCCGCCGCCCTGCGCACGCGCGCCAGTCTCGCCATCGCCTACGAGAACACGGGGGATCCGGCACGGGCCATGCCGCTGTACGAGTCCGCCGTCGCCGGCTTCGAGCGGGTACTGGGTGACGCCCACCCCGACACCGTGACCGCGCGCAACAACCTCGCCGGTGCCCGCCGTCAGGCCCGGTCGGTGCGGCAGTCCGGTGCTGCATTGGCGTCACCGGCGTCACCGGGTCGGCGGACTGCGCCTCCGGCCGCCGAGCCGACCCTTCCGGATCGATGTGACTATCACTCCAGGTGACTTCTCCTCTCCCTACGGTCACCATGGAGGACGATCGATGAACATCACTCTCAAGCGCCTGCTCGGCACCACCGCGGCGGTGACCACCGGCGCGGCTGCCCTGCTCGGCGCCGGCGCCGGTACCGCAGGCGCAGGCGGCGCAGGCGGCAGGGCGCACTGCGAACGCGCCGAACGGATCATGTGGAGCAGTGGGCCGAGCACCGACGTGATCGGCCACCGGTGCGACCTGCCGGACGAGAAGCGCCGCTGGTACACCATCGAGATCGACACGCTCGTGCAGACCCATCACGAGATGGACTACCTGAACGGAAAGGTCGACCGCACGGAGACCCTGCACGGCAGAACCGTCAGATGCCTGGGCTATACCTCCGGTAACGGCACGGTGCACTGGTTCGGCTGCCCGCCCTCCTGACGCACCCGCCGGGGGTTCCCGTGCCGACGCCCCGCCCTCCCGGCCCGGCGGGTCGCCCCACGGAGGGGGCGGCGGGGGTCGGCCGCACGGGTGCCCCCGCGGTGGTCGGCCGAACCGGCGTGGCCGGCCCTGTGCGGCTGTCCCTCCTGGGAGCTACGCGCAGATACCCGCCACAGGGTGACGAATCCGGGCCGCCCGATCCATAGATTCAGTGGTGGCAGCGGCGCTCCGGCCGGGAAACCCGGCGCGGGGCCCGGTACGGGATGCGGTGCCGAGCATGTGTCGCACCGCCGCCGTCAGCCACCGGTTCACTGTCTTTCGGGAGGGCTCAATGATGCGCGCAATCAGGGCGACCGCCATGGCGGCGCTGTGCTGTACGGTCGCCGGCGCGGGGATCGTCGCCTGCGCGGAGGTCGCCCGGACGCAGTCGCAGCCGGCGTCCGCCACGACCGCGCGAGAGGCCCACGGGGATCCGTTCACCGGGACGAAGAAGATCCGTGCCGCGGGCCACTCGGTGAACGTCTCCTGCTCCGGACGTCCGGCGGACGGCAGGCCGCTCGTCGTCCTGATGGCCGGTGGCGGCGACGGGCTGGACACCATGGCCGACCTGCAGAAGACCCTGGGCAAGAAGGACAGGGTCTGCTCCTACGACCGGCTCGGCGAAGGCGCCAGCGACCGGCCCGACGGCCTCCAGACACCGGCGAGCAGCGGAAGGGTACTGACCGCGGTGCTCGACCGGATCGCCGGTGACGGTCCGGTCGTCCTGGCCGGCCACTCGCTCGGCGGGCTGATCGCCGCCCGGTACGCACCCGACCATCAGGACCGGGTCAAGGGGCTGGTGCTCCTCGACGCGACGATACCGGCACTGACCGGCGACATTTCGAGGGTGATTCCCGAATCGGCGACCGGGCTGGCCGCGGAACTGCGGGCGCAGACCCTCGCGGTGAACAAGGGCGAGAATCCGGAGAAGTTCGTCATCACCGACGCGAAGGTGCGTTCCGCCGGGAACATACCCGTGGAGATCGTCAAGCATGACAAGCAGTACGACTCGGTTCCCGGATACGGGCCCGCGCTGGAACGGATGTGGTCCGACGGACAGCGCCGGTGGCGTGCCCTGTCCCGCCACAGCAGGCTCAGCACCGCGGCGGGAAGCGGCCACTACATCCACGTCGACCGCCCCGACATCGCCATCAAGGCCATCCAACACGTCACGTCCCAGTCCAGCACCCACCACCGCTAGCCCAGTTGGGCGGCAGCTGGCGCGCGCGTCAACCCAGGAGGCCGCGTGGGCCAGTTGGGCGGGAGCCGGGGGTGGGTCACGTCGCCGGGACCGGAACCGGTCCGGCGGCAGGCGCGGCAAGGGGTTTGCCGCCCTCGGCCCCATCGTCGTCTGGGCCGAGGCCCCACTTGCAGCCTGACGGACGGGACGCCGGGCGGCCGGGGCGGGGATCGGCACCGCACCTCAGGCACATCCGACACGTCATCATGCAAGCCACCTGCGGCACCGACTCCGGCGGTAGCTCATCAGGGAACCCCCGGGCAGCAGGCGCGGTGGCGCATGTGTCAAGGACCGGGGTGGGCGTGCTGGGTGGGTCAGGTGGCGAGGCCGTGGCGGTAGGCGTAGACGACGGCCTGGACCCGGTCGCGTAGGTCCAGTTTGGTGAGGATGCGGGAGACGAAGGTCTTCACGGTTTCCGGGCTGATCTGGAGGGTTCCGGCGATCTCGCTGTTGGACAGGCCGTCGGCGATCAGCCGGAGCACCTCGAGTTCGCGTGGGGTCAGGGGGATGCCGTTCGTGCCGCCGCCCTCGGCGGGTCGGATCCGGGCGGCGTAGCGGCCCACGAGTTGGCGGGTGACGTCGGGGTCGAGCAGGGCCGCCCCGGTGGCGACGGTCCTGATGCCGTGCAGGAGTTGGGCGGGCGGCGCGTCCTTGAGGAGGAAGCCGCTGGCGCCGGCACGCAGCGCCTCGTAGACGTACTCGTCCAGGTTGAACGTGGTCACCACGAGGACCTTCGCGGGGTGGGGGACGCCGGCGCCGGCCAGCAGGCGAGTGGCCTCGATGCCGTCGAGCACGGGCATGCGGACGTCCATGACGACGACGTCCGGGCGGAGCCGGCCGGCGAGGTCGACCGCGGCCCGCCCGTCGGCGCACTCCCCGACGACCTCCAGGTCGGGCTGTGCGTCGATGATGGTCACCAGGCCGGTGCGGACGAGCATCTGGTCGTCGCAGACCAGGACGCGGATCGGGGCGGTCATGAGGGGTTCCCGGCGGGTATGCGGGCCCGTACCAGGAAGCCGCCGCCGGCCTCCGGGCCGGCGCTGAAGTCGCCGCCCAGGACGTCGACGCGTTCCCGCAGGCCGGCCAGGCCGCGTCCGCTGCCGCCCGGTGCGGCCGGCTGCGCGGCGGACGCGTCCGTGCTGACCTCCACGGTGATCTCCTTCTCGGTGTGCCGGACCCGTACGGCGGTGTGGCTGCCGTACGCGTACTTGAGGGCGTTGGTGAGTGCTTCCTGGACCACCCGGTAGGCCACGAGGTCGGCGCTGCCGGTCACCTGGGCGGGGGTGCCGTCCTCGGTGAAGTCCACCGGCTGGCCCGCCTCGCGTGTCTGGTCCACCAGGGTGCGCAGCCGGCCCGCCGACGGGGTTCTGGCCCCGGTGCCGTGGTCGGGGTTGAGCAGGTCGAGCAGGTGGCGCAGGTCGGTGATGGCGCGCCGGCCGGTGTCGGTGACGGCGGTCAGGGTCTGGTCGAGGCGGTCGGGTGCGGCGGTCAGATAGCGTGCCGCCTCGGCCTGTACCACCATCGCGGTCACATGGTGGGTGACCACGTCGTGCAACTCGCGGGCGATACGGGCGCGTTCGGCGGTCCGGGTGTCCTGCGCGACGCGGCGGCGGCGTTCGGCCTCCGCGGCCCGCGCCGAGCGCAGCCAGCCCCCGATGCCCCAGGCGAGGGCCAGCGCCAGGTAGAACATCACGAACTCGCCCGCCGGTTCGCCCGTACCGAGCCGGTACAGGGCGACGGCCAGCGGCACGTACGCCGCCGAGAAGCCGAGCGCGGTGGCGCGCCGGTGCCGTTCCAGGCGGGAGCCCACGCCCAGCAGTGCGAGGGGCAGCGCGGTGCCCGCGAGCGAGTGGTAGCCGCGCAGTTGATCCACGGCGAAGCCCGCGGACACCAGCGCCAGACAGGCCACCGGCCACCGCCGGGACACCGCCAGGGGCAGGCATTCCAGGGCGATGGCCAGGACGGCGAGCACATCGAGGGGGCGGGGTGGCAGGCCGCCGAGCTGGGTGCCGTGGCTGTGGAACGCCGGCACCAGCGACGCGGCGAACAGCAGCGGGCCGAACAGCGGATACCAGGCCGTGACGTCGAACCCGCCGCGCGGCCGGGCGGGTCGCCTGAGGCTGATCACCGGGCGAGTGTAACGGCGGCGGCGGCCCGGTCGGTGCGCCGGCGGCGGGGCACCAGGTGGCCGCGGCGGCGGGCCAGCCACAGGAACGCGATCGTGATCAGCACGCCGAACACCACCGTGTACAGGCTGCCTTCAGGGCCGAAGTCGCCGCCGCTGATCAGCTTCGGACCGGATGTGGCGGCGTCGAGCAGTCCCTGCGGGGTGCCGTTGCCGGAGACCTCAGTGCTGAAGATGCCGCCGACGGCGAAGTTCCAGCCGAAGTGCAGGCCGATCGGCACCCACAGGCTGCGGGTGGCGATGTACGCGGCCCCGAGCATGCCGCCGGCCTCGACCGCGATGGCGACGGCACCCCACAGGTCGGCGTGCGGGTTGAGCAGGTGCGACAGGCCGAACAGCGCACCGGTCAGGGTCAGCGCCAGCCACGTTCCGGTGCGTTCCTCGATGATGCGGAACAGGACGCCGCGGTAGAGCAGTTCCTCCGTCACCGCGGCGGCGGCCATGAAGCCGAACAGGCCGACGGCACCGGCAGGCGAGCCCAGGCCGTCCACCCGGTAGTGGCCGAGGAAGGCGAGGTTCGCGAGGACGGCCCCGCACAGCAGCACCCCGATCACCGCTCCCCGGGCGATCGCGGCACCGGCACCGGCGCGGGCCACCTCGGTGACCGGGCGGTGCTCGGTGCGCCGTACCACCCAGCCGTAGACGGGCACCGCGACCACCGCGGTCAGGACGCCGACGACCAGCGTGAGCCACGGGCTCTTGTCCTGCGCCACGGTGACGCCCTGCCCGCCGACGAACGAGACCGCCGCGACGGCCACGAGCTGCCAGACCAGCCTCATGAACACTCCTTCACCCGGTCCGCGGCCCGTGCGCCGCGGCTGCCCCGAACGCTAGGGATCCGACGGCCCGAGATCGTCACCACTGAGTGGACACCTGCACGTAGCTCGCACGGGGGACAGCCCCGGGCCTGGCGCTGTGGGATTCGACAGCGCGCCCCGAAGGGGCGCGGGGAACTGCGCGACCAGCCACGACGACGCCGCGGACGACCGACGGCCCGACACCGCCACGAAGGGTGCCGCGGGGCTGTATCGATATGCGGCCCCGCCGCGATGGGGGTCCCCCCTGTTCGAGCGAAGCCGAGAACTCGGGGGAGCGACCAGCCACAACGGCGCCGCGGACGAGCGACGGCACCCAGCGGAGCGCTAGGCGTGGTTCAGTTGGTCGAGTTCGTCGGGGGTGAGGTCGGGGCGGGCGCGCAGCGCGTCGCGGACGGTCGTGGCCTTGTCCGTCGTGGCGTGCTCGGTCAGCCAGGCGAGGGCGAGGGCGATCGCCCGCCGTGTCTGCTCGGCTGACAGGTCGTCGCGGGCCAGCAGCGGGCCGAGCACGAACCGGGCCCGTGCCGCCGACGCGTGCTCGCCGAGCCAGGCGAAGGAGAAGGAGACCGTTCGCGCGGCGTCGGCGGGACCGAGTCCGGCATCCGCCAGGAGCGGTTTGAGGACGATCGGCGCACCGGCGACGGTGGCGTGGTCCGCCAGCCAGGTCAGGGCCAGCGCGCGGACCGCGGGGGCGTTCTCGGCGGGCAGGTCGCCGCGGGCGAGCAGCGGGCCGAGCACGAACCGGGCCCGTGGGGCGGGCGCGTGGTCGGCGAGCCAGCGCTGTGCGGCGACGGCCGCCCGCCGGGCGTGGTCGGGCGTGAGGTCGGTGCGTTCGAGCAGCGGTCGCAGCACGTGCGCGGCGCTCGGCGCGCCGGGATACCGGTCGAGCCAGTCGAGCGCGGCGGACGCGGCCCGCCGTACGTCGTCGGCCGGCCGGTCGGCCCGGGCCAGCAGCGGTTTGAGTACGTAGCCGGCCCCGAAGGCGGTGGCGTGCCCGTCCAGCCAGGCGAGCGCCACGGCGGCGGACCGCCGGACCTGGTCCGCGGTCGCTTCGGGCCGGCCGAGCAGCGGGTCCAGCACGAAGCGTGCCTCGGTGAGGGACGCGTGCTCGTCGAGCCAGGCGAAGGCCGCGGCCAGCGCGCGCCGGGCGTCCTCGGCGCTGAGGTCGGTGCGGGCGAGCAGCCGCCCGAGCACATAGGCGGCGTCGACGGTGAGCGTGTGCCGGTCGAGCCAGGTGAGCGCGGCGGACGCGGACCGCCGGGCGTGCTCGCCGGTCAGGTCGGCGCGGGCGAGCAGCGGTTTGAGTACGTAGCCGGCGGCGAGGTCGAGGGCGCCGCGGTCGAGCCAGGCCAGGGCGGCGGCGGCCGACCGCTGGGCGGCGGCGGGCCGCAGGTCGGCCCGGACGAGCAGGGAGTTGAGGACGAACCGGCCCTTCGGTGTGGTGGCGTGGTGGTCAAGCCACACCAGGGCGGCGGCGGCCGACCGCCTGATGTCCGCTTCGGGCAGGTCGGCGCGGGCCAGCAGCGGCACGAGTACGTAGCCGGCGCCGGGCGTGGCGGCGTGCAGGCCGAGCCATGCCGTGGCCTTGGCGACGGCCCGCCGGGCGCCCTCCGGGCCGAGGTCGGAGCGGGCCAGCAGCGGGTCGAGGACGAACCGCGCCTCCGGCAGGGCCGCGTGCTCGTCCAGCCAGCGGTACGCGGCGGCCCGCGCCCGCGGTGCCTCGTCGGCGCCTGAGCGCTCCGCCGGACATGCCGCGCTGTGCCGTCGGTCGTCTGCGGCACCGTCGTGGCTGGTCGCGCAGTTCCCCGCGCCCCTTCGGGGCGCCGTCGAACCGCCGCGGACTTCACTGGACCTGGTCAGGTCGGGGCGGGCGAGCAAGGTGTTCAGGACGAACTGGGCGCTTTGTGCGGTGGCGTGGTCGTCGAGCCAGGCCAGGGCCGCGGTGACGGCCCGCCGGGCGGCGTCGTACGGCAGGTCGGCGCGGGCCAGCAGCGGTTTGAGTACGTAGCCGGCGCCCGGCCCGGCGAGATGGCTGTCGAGCCAGAGCAGCGCCGCGGCGACGGCCCGCCGGACGTCCTCGGCGGTGAGATCGCTCCGGGCCAGCAGCGCGTTGAGCACGGACTGCGCCCTCAGGGTCCCGGCGTGGTGGTCGAGCCAGCTCAGCACGGTCGACGCGAACCGCTGGGTGTCGTCCGTGCCGAGGTCGGTGCGGGAGTCCAGGGCGTCGAAGACATGGCGGGCCTCCGGCGCGGTGAAGTGGTCGCCGAGCCAGGCGAGGGCGGCGGGCAGCAGTTCCTGTGCTTCGCCCGGCGGTACGTCGGGGTGGGCGAGCAGCCGGCCGAAGACGTAGCCGGCGTCGGGTGTGGCGGTGTGCCGCTCCAGCCAGACGCGGGCCGCGGCGAGCGCCCGCCGGGCCTGGTCGGGGGTCAGGTCGCCGCGGGCCAGGATGACGTTGAGGACGTAACCGGCGCCCAGCGTGGTCTCGTAGTGGGCGAGCCAGGTCACCGCGGTGCTGATCGCCCGCTGGGCGTCGGCCGCGGTGAGGTCGGACCGGGCGAGCAGCGGTCTGAGGACGTAGCCGGCGTCGCCGATCATGCGCTGGTCGAGCCATGTCAGGGCGGCCGTCACCGCCTGCCGGGCCTCTTCGGGGGTGAGGTCGGCGCGGGAGAGCAGCGGGGCGAGGACGTGCCCGGAGTCGTCGGCGGCGTGCTGGTCGAGCCAGGCCAGGGCGGCGAGCACCAGCCGGCGCACATCGGCCTCGGCGAGGCCGGGCAGGGTGAGCAGGCGGCCGAGGAGGTACTTGGCCCGCTCGGCGGTGGTGTGCTGGTCGAGCCAGGCGAGGGTGGCGCGGGTGACCCGCTGGGCGTCGGCGGCGGTGAGATCGGTGCGCAGGACGAGGCGGCTGAGGACGAACTCGGCGTCGGCCGCGGTGGCGTGCCGCTCCAGCCAGACCAGCGCTGCGGCCAGCACCCGCGCGGCGTCCTCGGCGGCCAGGCCGGAGCGCTGGACGAGGCGGCTGAGGACCGACTCGGCGTCGGCCGCGGTGGCGTGCCGCTCCAGCCAGGCCAGCGCGGTGGCCAGCACCTGGGCGGCGTCCTCGGCGGCCAGGTCGGTGCGGGCGAGCAGCGGGCCGAGCACGAACCGGGCCTCCGCGGTGGTGGCGTGCTGGTCCAGCCAGCGCAGGGCCGCGGCCGGTGCCCGCCGGGCGGCGTCGGCGTCGGCGTCCGTGTCGGTGCGGGCGAGCAGCGGCGCGAGGACGAACGTGGCCCGGTCGGTGATGCCGTGCAGGTCCAGCCAGGTGAGCGCGGCCCGCACGGCCCGGCCCGCGTCGGCGGTGCCGAGGTCGGCGCGGGAGAGCAGCGGCCGCAGGATGTGTCCGGCGTCGGGCGCGGTCGCGTGGTGGTCGAGCCAGGCCAGGGCGACCGACAGCATCCGCCCGGCGTCCGCGGCGTTCAGGTCGGCGCGCGGCAGGAGGGTGCTGAGCACATAGCCGGCGCTGTGCGTCGCGGTGTAGCGGTCGAGCCACACGAACGCGGCGGCAAGGACCCGTTGGGCGTCGTCGGGGGTGAGATCGGCGCGGGCGAGCAGCGGTCTGATGACGTAGCCGGCGCCGGCGTGCGTGGTGTGCCGGTCGAGCCAGGACAGCGCGATGGTGACGGCCTGCCGCACGGCCTCGGTCGGCACGTCGGTGCGGGAGAGCAGCGGGCCCGCGACATAGTTGGCCTCGCTGGTCAGGCCGTGGGTCTTCAGCCATGCCAGCGCGGTGGGTACGAGCAGCAGGGCACCGTCGCCTGGCAGATGGCGCAGTCCGCGGTGGAGCACGTGCCGGGCGTCGTGGCCGGCGCCGTGGTCGGCGAGCCACGGGCTGACGACCTGACCCCAGTTGTGCACGGCGGAGGCGGACCAGGGCGGTCCGGAGCAGATGGCGCCGAGCGCGTAGCCGCCGACGTCCGAGTCGTGCCGCATCAGCCGGCCGATGTCGGTGGCGTGTGCGGTGAACCATGCGTCGAGCACGGCCGCGCTCGCGGCGGCCCGGTCGGCGAGGACCAGGTCGTTGACGAGCCGGCCGATGGTGACGGCGAAGCGGCCCACGGTGCGGGCGCCGGTGAGGCAGCCGGCGAGCAGGGCGTGGGTGCCGGGGACGTCCGGCGCGGAGTCGGGCTCGGGCAGGATGACCGACTCGACGAGCTGGTCGGCGACGATGTCGTGGGCGACCGACAGCACCCCGTCCTCGTCCTCGAGCCAGCCCAGCGACACCAGCGTCGCCACCACGTCGGCGGCGGCGGGCACCTCGCCGGTGGCGCCGACGACCGCCGCGTGCGCGGCCGCCACGACCTCCGCGTGTTCCTGCGGGCAGGCCGCGGCGGCGGCCGCCGCGGCCACCAGGCCGTGCGAGGCGCGGGCGGGGGTGTAGATGTTCGGGCGGCCGGGCACGGCGAGTTCGTCCTCGCTGAGCCGGCTGTGCAGCCAGGCGGGCAGTTCACCGCCGGCCCGCAGGCCCGCCGTCTCCGGCATGGACAGCATCCCGGCGTTGACGCGGCGCTCGATCTCGCGGGCGATCAGCAGGGCGACGATGGGGCGGTCGCCGCTGACCGCGAGCATCCGGTCCCGGCCCAGCTGCCGGATGGCCGTGGGGGCGAGCGTCCGCAGCACATTGTCGGTGACCTGCCGCTGGAACGGTTCGTCCTGGCGCAGCTTCACCTCGTCGAACAGCTCGTACACCAGGGCGCGATCGGCCTTCAGCAGCCAGCCGGGCCGTGCGGAGGCGAGCAGCGCGAGGGGGACGCCGCGGCGGCGGGCCTCGGGCAGCAGGTGGTGGCGCAGGGCCAGCAGGTCGAGGCTGGTCTCGTTGAGGTCGACCACCAGCAGGACCGGGGTCAGCTCGGCGAAGACCTGGTCGGCTATCTGCTCGATGACCGACTGGTTTTCCTTCTCCTTCTCCTTGTGGGGCAGCACGTGCAGCACGCGCCAGCCCTGTTCCAGCGCGAGCCGGCCCACCTCCAGGCCGGTGCGGCTCTTGCCGGTGCCGGCCGTGCCCACCAGGAGCACGCCCCGGTCCTCGGACATCACCAGCCGGGTCAGCAGCTTCTTCGGGGATGCCTCGTTGTCGCTGCCCGGTGAGACGAACGGCAACCGTTCCGGAGTGAGGTTCTTCTCGAAGTCGCTGAAGCCCTCGATGAGTTCGCTCTGGGAGATCACCGCCCGCAGCCGGCGCACGGGTTCCTGGACGGGCGGGTCGAGCGGCACCGCGCTGGGCCGTACGAAGTTGTCGGCGAGTACGGCGACGAACTCCGGGTCGCGCAGCGCCTCGGCCACCGGCTGGGCCTCCGCGCTGTTCGGCCCCGCGGCACGCAGCCGGTGGGACTGCACCCCGATCAGGAACCTGTCGTGGGCGAACAGGGCCGTGCCGGACATGCCCTGCCAGGCGTCCTGGCCTTCGGGGCCCCGTTCGTGGGGGAAACGCGAGGTGATGGCGAGGTCGAGCAGCCCCGACTTCATGTTGGAACCGAGCTGGACGCGTCCCGTGACCTCGTGGGTGTCCCGCCGGTCGAAGCCCTCGAACCGCTGCGAGGCGGCCCGCTGGGCGAAGGCGGGAAAACCGATGCCGGTGAACGGCACACCGCCCACCGCGTCCGGGAGGCTGCCGAAGACGACCTGCGGTACGGCGCCGAGGCCCGCGGGCGGCTCGGCGAGGCGCAGCAGCGCCATGTCCTGCCCGGTGCCCCGCCACACCACGGTGGCGGGCAGCTCCTCCTTGTCCCGGCCGAGCATCACCGTGCACGCCGGGTCCGTGGCCGGGCCGAGCAGGTGTTCCACGGTGAGGACCAGCCGGGCGCTGATCAGATAGCCCGAGCCGTACTCGATGGTGCCGTCCCGTCTGACGACGACCTGCGCGACCCTGCGTTTGTCGAGCGAGCTCATCCAGCGGTCAGCCGGTGGGGAAGAGGCTCGACACGTCGTCGCCCGTGAGGACCTGCTCGCCGGTGTCCGTCTCGGCGGCCAGGCTGAGCTTGACCGTGTGCGTCTGCGCCGACTTGCCGCCGCCCTTGCCGCCGAGGGACACCACCCAGAACCGCACGCCTGCGTTGGCCTCGGCGGTCTTCTCCACCGCTACCTGGAGTTCCAGGTCGATGGAGTTGATCCGGAACCGTACGTCCTGGCCGGCCGCCGCCAGCCGGGCACGGTCGATCTCCGACCGAAGTGACGTGAGCAGATCGGCCAGTTCGATGTCCATACGGTCCCCCGGAACGACGCGGAATCAGTCTGCCGCCTGTGGCGTGAGTGCAGTGTCTCAGACAACAAGGTAACGACAACCCGAACCGACCACTAACCGAACCGCCGTCCCCAGCACGGTACTTCGGCCATGGCCGGCCATCCCCGACGACGCCCACCGGGCCGACGGCAGACGCGGACAGCACGACGGAGAGCCGAACCAGCCACGCTCACACCGGCGTTCCACCCCCTCCTCAGGTGAAACGGCCTGTGTGGGGCCGGACTTCGGCTGAGGGCCGGTGGGGCTGCGCGGCGCGGGGGCCATCGACGCGCGTCCGGCGGGGGCGGGGAAGGGGGCCGGGAGACGGACCAAGCACACCCGCACCGACCCCCGGCCGGACCACCGGCAGAACAGCCCTCGCGCCAACCTCCCGCTCGGCTGTCAGGTCAGTAGGGCTTCGGTCCAGGTGGAAGTCGGGCCGAAGGTCAGGAGGCCGGTTGCTGCTCCTGCCAGCTCGTCGGTGGCCGGGGTCAGGCGGGTGGCGAGGGTGGTGCGCAGGGCCGGGTCGTCGAGGTGCAGGGCGGCGGCTGCCGCCAGGCAGCACAGCGCCTCGTACGTCAGGTCGGCCGGCGGCTCCGGCAGGGCCCGTAGCGCCGCGTGGGCCTCCTCGGTGCGGCCCGCCCGCAGCAGGGCGAGCGGCCGGACCCACGGGCGGTAGGGGCCCCAGTCCTCGGCGAGGTCGACGTCGGTCTCGCTCGGGCGGCGGCCCGGACGCAGGGTCAGGGAGAGCCGGGTCAGCGGGACCAGGCCCGCCGTGAGGCCCGGCATGCCGCAGTCGGCGAGCGCCGCGTACAGGGACCGGTAGGCGCGCTCGGCCGGCGCCGGGGTCCCGGTGGCGGCGGCGCGCAGGGCCGCGTACCCGGTGGTGAACACGGCCACGAGCGGCAGTTCGTGCCGCCGGGACAGCCGGTCCGCGGCGGCGGCGTGGGCGTCGGCCGCCGCGAAGTCGGCGAGGGCCGCGCGGGCCTGCATCCGGATCAGATGCCCGAGCACCTGGTAGGTGACCAGGCCGTGCCGGGTGGCGAGGGCGACGAGTTCCGCGCCGGTCGCGTCCCGTACCGGGGCGAGGCCCGCGCGGGTGCAGGACTGCATGAACACGCCGTTGAGTGCGAACGCCAGCAGGGCCGGGTCGTCGAGACGGCGGGCGGTCCGCTCGGCCTCGCGGGCGGCGGCCGGGCCGCGCGGCGAGCGGGTGCCGCGCATCTCCACGGCGACGGTGGCGAGGAGACGGCAGCGGGTCGCCTCGTACGACTCGTCGGGCGGCAGCGCCGCCAGGGTGCGCTCGGCCGCGGCGACGATGCGGGACGCGGCCTGCGGGTCGTCGGCGCGGGTCCACAGCGCGGGCACGTCGAAGGCGCCGATGACCCGGGCGGTCAGCTCCGCGTCGCCGGTCTCCTCCGCCGCGGTCACGGCCGCGAGCCGGTGCTCGCGGGACTCGGCGAGTCCGCCGCCGCCGGTGACCGCGAGGTTCCTGAGCAGGCCGACGGTCGACTCGAGCCGGGCCCGGGCGCCGGCGGCCACCGTCCGGTCGTACGCCTCGGCCGCCCGCGCCCACAACCGGGCCGCCGCCGGAGGCTCGGCCGGGCCCTCCAGGCGCGGGTCCTGGGCGAGGATGTCCGCTTCCAGGCGGCGCAGTTCCGGGCCGGGGTCGAGGCCGAGCGCGTCGGCCAGGCTGGTGCGGGCGCGGCGCAGCACGGCGAGCGCGTCCGCCTGCCGGCCCGTGCGGTACAGGGCAAGCGCCAGCAGCCGCCAGGCGTGCTCTCGCCAGGGGTGATGGGCCGTGTGCGCGTCGAGGTCGGGCACCGCCTCGGCGGGCCGGCCCAGCGCGAGCAGCGTCTCGGCCCGCCGCTCCACCGCGTGCAGCCGCAGTTCGGTCAGCCGGGCCCGCTCGCCCCGGCACCAGTCCTGGCCGGCGAAGTCGGCGTAGGCGGGTCCGCGCCACAGCGCGAGCGCAGCGCCGAGCCGTTCCAGGGCCGGCTCGGGCGGCAGCGCGGCGGCGTCGGCGACGGCGTCCTCGAACCGCCGGGCGTCGACGCAGCCGGGCGCGGCGCGCAGCGCGTACCCGGGTCCCTCGGTGACGAGGAGCCGGGCGGGCGCCCGCGGCGCACGCTCCGGCTCCAGGGCGCGGCGCAGGTCGCCGACGAAGGTCCGCAGGGCGCCGACGGCGTTCGGCGGCGGTTCCTCCCACAGGTCGGCGACCAGCCGGTCGACGGGCACGACCCGGCGGCGGGCCAGGATCAGCCGGGCCAGCACCGCACGGTGACGCGGGCCTTTCAGGGCGACCGCGACACCCTCGCGCTCGGCCGCGACCGCGCCGAGCACCCGGAACACCACCGGGTCCATGCGTCCGCCTCCCTGTGTCCGCCGCGTCACCCCGTGCCGCCGCCCGCCGCCGTGTGCCGCGCCGTACTGACCGGATGCTGATTCACGGGCGGCAGCCTCGGTGCCATGGATGCACACGACACCACGATCCCCGGTTTCGCAACGCACCGCGTCCCCGTCGCCGACGGCGTCGCCCTGCACGCGGCCGTCGGCGGCAGCGGCACCCCGGTGGTGCTGCTGCACGGCTTCCCGCAGACCCACCTGATGTGGCGGCACGTGGCCGCCGGCCTCGCCGCCGACCACACCGTGATCTGCCCGGACCTGCGCGGTTACGGCGCGAGCGACAAGCCCGCCGAGAGCCCCGACGGGACGACGTACGCCAAGCGCACCATGGCCGCCGACGTCGTCGCGCTGGCCCGTGCCCTGGGGCATGAGCGGTTCGCCCTGGCCGGGCACGACCGCGGTGCGCTGGTCGCCTTCCGGGCCGGCCTCGACCATCCGGGGGCGGTCGACCGGCTGGCCCTGCTGGACGTCCTGCCGACCCTCGACATGTGGGAGGTCCTGCACGGCAGTTCGGCGGCCGTCGCCTTCCACCTGTATCTGATGGCGCAGCCGCCGGGCCTGCCCGAGCGGCTGATCGCGGGCGCGCCGGACGCCTTCTTCGGCCACTTCCTCGACGTGTGGACCCGCGACCCCGGGGCGATCCCCGCCGAGGTGCGCGCGGTCTATCTGGCGGCGGCGCGGGCGGCCGTACCGTCCGTGGTCGCCGACTACCGGGCCTCCGCGGGCATCGACGTGGCGCACGACCGCGCAGACCGGGAGGCGGGCGCCGTGCTCCGCATGCCCGTCACGGTGCTCCAGCAGGACTGGGGCGCCGCCCTCGGCTATGACGCGGCGGCCCTGTGGCGGGCCTGGGCCCCGGACCTGGACCACCGCACCGTGGCGTGCGGGCACTTCATGGCCGAGGAGGACCCGGCGGCGGTCACCGCGGCGCTGCGCGACCTCCTGAAGCGCTGACCGCGCACCCGCGGGCGCCTTCCGGCCTTCCGGGCGACACACGAACGGTCCCGCGGAGCACGGGGAACGCGCTCCGCGGGACCGTGTACGACCGGTGTGTGACGGCTCCTTGGTGACAGCTGCCTGAGGACGGCTGCTTGAGGACGGCTACTTGAGGTAGACGAGGCCGTCCGTGGTGATGGTCGGGCGGCCGCTGGTGCCGACCACGACGATCTTGACGGTGTGCTTGGCGCTGCTGGACCAGGTCTTGGTCCAGATGGCCTGTCGGTACAGCGTGCTGGACGACTTCACATCGACGGTCGCGACCTTGGTGCCGTCGACGTACACGTACGCCTGCCCGGAGCCGGAGGCGCGGGAGACCACCCAGGCGGCGGAGCGGCCGGTGAAGGTCCAGGTGAGGCTCGCGTTCTTGGCGGAGCTGGAGTACGACTTGCCGCCGAGGTAGCTGGAGCTGGAGCGGGTGGACCAGGTGCCGGTCTTGGTGGCGGAGCTCTCCTGGAGGATCACGGGGGTGTAGGAGGGCGAGGACGTGCGGTAGTTGCCGGCCCAGTCGTAGGCCCGCATGGACCAGGTGGTGGCGGAGCCGGACGCGGCGGTGCGCTTGGAGCTGGTGGTGGTCGGGCCGAAGGTGACGGCCGTCGGGGACAGCAGCTTCACCTGCCGCAGGGCGGTCTCGTCGGCCGCCTTCCAGCCGAGCGTGACCGGGACGGCGGTGGTGTTGACGGTGCCGGTGCGCAGGGACAGCTTCGGCGAGCTGGTGAAGGTGGGTGCGGTGGTGTCCGCCACGACCTTCACCGAGGCGCTGGTGGCCGTCCTGCCGGACTGGTGCACGGCCCGCACGGCCACCGTGTGGCTGCCCACGGCCAGCGTGGTGCCGGCGGACGTGGCGGAGCCGGCGAGGGTGGCGACGGTCTTGCCGTCGACCAGCAGCTGGTACTTGGAGATGAGCGAGGCCGGCGTGGTGGCCGACCACTTCACGGTGACGGCGCCCTTGGTGTAGTACGTCGAGCCGTTCTGGGTGGCGCCGGAGACCGAGGAGACCTTCAGGCCCTGCACCGGACCGGCCGCCAGGGTGCGGATCGTCGGCAGCTGCGCGTAGAGCGCGTTGCCGGGGCACTGGGTGTTGTAGCCGTCACGGTGCGCGGAGATCCGCGGGAAGGTGTACTTGGTGCCCGCGGTGAAGCTGGTGCCGAAGTAGTTCTTCTGGGTCGCGCCCGCGGTCAGCTGCACGGTCCCGGCGGGGTCGGCGCCGTACTGCCCGAGCTTCCAGGCCGCGACCCGGGCGATCGAGGTCAGCGCGGCGTCCGAGGCGCTGACGGTGGTGTTGGTGCCGAGCACCGCGATGCCCGCGGACTCCCGGTTCCAGCCGTAGGTGTGGGCGCCGAGCACCGGCCGGTCGACACCGCCCTTGCGGCCCTCGAAGACGGTGCCGCACTTGTCGACCAGGAAGTTGTAGCCGATGTCGTTCCAGCCGTTGGTCTTCACGTGGTACGTGTAGATGCCCCGCACGATCGCCGCCGAGTCGGCGCACGAGTAGTCGTTGGCGCTGTCCGTGTGGTGCACGAACACGGACTTGACGTCCGCGTTGTACTCCGACGGGTCGGGGCTGATGGACTCGTCGGCGCCCCAGCCGGCCCGCGAGACCATCGAGGGCTGCGGCACGGTGGACGGCGGCGCCGGGGGAAGACTCGCGGACGCGCTCGCGGAAGCCGACGCGGAAGCCGAGGCCGACGCGGAGGCGGAGGCGGAGGCGGAGTCCGAGGGAGACGCGCTCGTCGTCGGGGACGCGGAGTCGGTCGAGGTGGCGTCGGGGTTCTCCGCGACGGCGAAGGCGGCCGGGTCGGCGTCGCCGCCGGACTTCGTCTCGGCGTCGGTCACCACGCCCGGGTCGACCAGGTTGACCTGGAGTCCCGGGGGCAGCGCGCGGGTCGCACCGTCCTTGCGGACGACCTGAGCCTGGACGCCGTCGGAGGGGCCGACCCACAGCGGCTCGGAGGCGCCGCGCGCCTCGGCCTCGGGGGCCTCCGGCGGGTCCGTGTTCACCTCCAGGTCGTGCCAGGCGCCCCACTCGCCGGTGGCCAGGCTGCGGGTGCGTACCTGCGCGGTCCCGTCCAGCCGCTGGGCGGCGCCCTTCCAGGAGACGCCGAGCATCGAGAACTGCTGGGTGCTGGTCCGTGCCAGTTCCCGCTTGTTGCTCGCGGCGCCCTTCAGGGCGAGCGCGTAGACCTTCGCGGGGCGCTTGGCGCGGGCCGCGGCTCCGTGTCCGTCGGCGGGGCTGGCGACGGCGTAGGTCACCACGCCTCCGCCGCCCAGGACGACCGCCCCCAGCGTCAGCCACACCCGGCGCTTCAGGCTCAACGGTCTGTACGCATGCGACGTACGACGACTCACGACGTAATCCACCCCTAAAAAGGCCGCTGAGGGTCACACAGGACCCGCGGTAGATGTCACGGGAAGCACACCAGACACATAGGTGCACTGTTGTCTTCAGCGCACCAGCAGCACCGAACGTCACCCGGACCTCAATGTAACGGCGGCGCCTGGTGCCACGACGCCGCACACATGTGGCCATCGTCACGGTGCCGCCCACATGTGGCCGTGCTCGCGGCGCCGCCCCATGTGGGCAGTCACGCGGGCGTCGTCGTGGCGCTGCTCACATGGGGTCGTCCGCACGCGTCGTCGTCAGGGGGTCGGACGGGGTGTCGGCTGGGGTGTCGGCTGGGGGTGGAGGAGGCGGGTGAGCAGGTCGTCCAGGGTGACCAGGCCGGTGAGGCGGCCGTCGCCGTCGCGGACCACGGCGAGCGAGGCCCGGTGCCTGCGCAGTTGCTCGATCGCCTCGCTCACCGTGTCCCGTTCGGTCAACTCCGGTACGGGCCGGGCCAGTTCACGAGCGGTGACGCCACGCCCCCGGGACCGCGCGATCAGCGCGTCGCGGGCGTGCACGGAGCCGACGATCCGGTCGCCGGCACGGACCAGCAGCCGGTTGCGGTCGTGTGCCGCGGCGGTGGCGAGGACGGTGTCCGCGTCCGCGTCCGCGGGCACGGCGGTGATCCGGGCGGCCGGCACCTGGAGCGCGGCGACCGGGTTCAGCGGTTCGGTCAGCGAGCTGGTGAGCAGCTGTGAGTCGCCCTTGCTGATCAGGCCCAGCCGCTCGGACTCCGCGACGAGATGGGTGAGCTGTTCGCGGTTGTGGACCGCGGCCAGCTCGTCGCGCGGGGTGACCCGGCACAGGGCGACCAGCGCGTTGCTCATCCGGTTGAGCACCCGGATCAGCGGCCGTACGACCCGCACCACCGCGCGGAAGGCCGGGGAGAGCAGCATGGCGGACCGCTCGGAATGGGCGATGGCCCACGACTTGGGGGCCATCTCGCCGACGACCATGTGCAGGAAGACCACCACGATCATGGCGACGGCGAAGGAGACGCCGTAGCTGACTCCGCTCGGCAGGCCCACCCGGTGCAGCAGCGGGTCCAGTTCGTGCGAGATCGCGGGCTTGGACACCGAGCCCAGGCCCAGGGTGCACACGGTGATGCCGAGCTGGGCGCCCGCCAGCATCAGCGACAGCTCGCGCATGCCGGCCAGCGCCGCCTTCGCACCGCGCCGCCCGTCGGCCGCGGCCTTCTCCATGCGGTGCCGTTTGGCGGCCACCAGCGCGAACTCGGCGGCCACGAAGAATCCGCTGCCGATCAGCAGCAGCACGGTGACGAAGAGCGCCATCGGGAAACTCATGCCTGCCCCTCCTCGTGCGCGGCCCCGGTGCCGGCGCCGTCCGTGGGCGCCCGTTCCAGGCGGACCCGTTCGGGGACGTGCCGGTCGAGTCCGCGTACCTCCAGGACGGCCCGGCCGCCGTCGGCGAGACGGACGGTGACCCGGTCGCCCACGGCGGGGAAGCGGCCGAGCCGGTCGACGATCAGGCCGGCCACCGTGTCGTAGTCCTCTTCCTCGGGCAGTTCGATCCCGGTCGCCTCGGCGATCTCGTCCAGCCGGCGCCCGGCGTCCACCAGCCAGCCGGTGCCGTCGGCCACGGCCGGCTCGGTCACGGTGTCGCTCTCGTCGGCGATGTCGCCGACCAGTTCCTCGGCGATGTCCTCGTAGGTGACGACGCCGGCCACACCGCCGTGCTCGTCCAGGACGACCGCGAACTCGTCGTCCTGCTCGCGCATGCGGCGCACGGCATCCGGCAGCGGCAGCGTGTCGGGCAGCAGCAGGGGCCGCCGGGCCAGCGCGCCCGCGGCCGTGGCGGCGAGGCGCCCGGCGGGCAGGGCCGTCAGCTCCCGTACGCCGAGCACTCCGGTGACGTCGTCCGGGTGGTCGCCGAGCACGGGGTAGTTGGAGTGCCCGTGCGCGGCGATCAGGTCGACCGCCTCGGCCGCGGTGGCGTCCTTGCGGACGAAGACGGCGTCCGCCCGCGGCACCATCACCTCGTCCAGGGTGCGCTCGGAGAACTCCAGGGCGTGGTCGAGGAGTTCGGCGGTGTCCTTGGGCAGTTCGCCCCGCTGGTGGGACTCGCCGATCAGATGGCCCAGCTCCTCCAGGGTGGCGCCGTGGTGCAGTTCCTCGACCGGCTCGATGCCGGCCTTGCGCAGCAGCCTGTTCGCGGCGCCGTCGAAGACGTGCACGACGGGGCCGACGACCTTCAGGTACGCCAGCGTGGACCCGGCCAGCGCCTTGGCCAGCCGCTCCGGCACGGCGATCGCGAGGTTCTTCGGGGCGAGTTCGCCGAGCACCATCTGGACGACCGTGGCCCCGGCGAAGGCGAGCACGACGGAGACTCCGCTCACCGCCGCGCCGGGCAGGCCGAGCCCGGACAGCGCCGGCCGGAGCAGCGCGGACACCGACGGTTCGGCGATGAAGCCGACCACCAGTCCGGTGACGGTGATGCCGAGCTGGGCGCCGGACAGCATGAACGACAGCCGCTCCAGCACCTTCAGGGCGCGGGCGGCCTTCTTGTCGCCGGCCTGGGCCTGGCGTGCGAGGGCGAGCCGGTCGGCGGAGACGTAGGCGAATTCCTGGGCGACGAAATAGCCGGTGGCGGCGGTCAGTACGAACACGGCGAACAGGCCGAGCGATGCGCTCGCGGCACTCATCGAACACCACCCCGCCGCGTGCCGTGCCCGGAATCGTTCTGGCGGGATGGTCGGGGACTGTGCCCCGGGGGGTCCGTCGGTCTGGCGGACAAGGCTGGTGCTCCTCGAAGGGGGGTGGAACCGGTGAACAAGGGTGGAACCGGTGCAACGACGGCGGCCACCGACAGGTTCCCGCGCCCGCGCCCCCGGGCCGCCGCGCCGCCGGGCCGCCGCGCCGCCGCGCCGCCGGGCCGCCGGGCCGCCGGGCCGCCGGGCCGCCCGCGATCGTGCCGACCGCGGGCAGGCCGGGGGCGGGCGTCGTCGTGTCAGACGTTGACGCCGAAGTCGGCGGCGATGCCGCGCAGGCCGGAGGCGTAACCCTGGCCGACCGCGCGGAACTTCCACTCGGCGCCGTGCCGGTACAGCTCGCCGAAGACCATCGCCGTCTCGGTCGAGGCGTCCTCCGACAGGTCGTACCGGGCGATCTCCTGGCCGCCCGCCTGGTTCACCACCCGGATGAACGCGTTGCGCACCTGGCCGAAGCTCTGTCCGCGCAGCTCCGCCTCGTGGATGGAGACGGGAAAGACGATCTTGTCGATGTCGGCGGGTACGGCCGCGAGGTTCACCTTGATGCTCTCGTCGTCGCCCTCGCCCTCACCGGTCAGGTTGTCACCGGTGTGCTCCACCGAGCCGTCCGGGCTCCTGAGGTTGTTGTAGAAGACGAAGTGCGCGTCGGAGGCGACCTTGCCGGACGTGTTCAGCAGCAGCGCGGAGGCGTCCAGGTCGTAGTCCGCGCCGGTCGTGGTGCGCACGTCCCAGCCCAGGCCGACCAGTACGGCCGTCAGGCCCGGCGCCTCCTTGCTCAGCGATACGTTGCCGCCCTTGGCGAGGGAGATTCCCACGGCTGGTCCTTCCGGTGTGATCCGTCGATACCGTCACTCCTCCCAACGCGCTCCCCGCCCGCACGGTTCCAATCCTTGCGCAACAACGAAAGTATTCGCGGGCGCGGCAAGGGCCGGGGCAGTCCTAGGAAGCCGGGGTCCGCCGGGGCGTCGGGTCGTCCAGGGTGTGCAGCAGGGCCAGTGAGCGGTCGAGGAGCAGACGTGTGGCCTCGGCGTCGTACGACGGGAGCGCGCGGTCGGCGAAATAGTGCTGCTCGCCCGGGTAGAGGAACAGCTCGGCCCGGTCCGCCGACGCGACCAGCGCCCGCGCCGCGTCGAGGTCGCCCTCACCGGCGAAGAACGGGTCGGACTCCTTGCCGTGCACCTGGACCGGTACGCCCTCGGGCCAGCCGGCGCCGAACTCCGCGGCCGGCACGCACGCGTAGTACAGCAGCGCCCCGCGCGCCCCCGGCCGGGTCTGCGCCAGCATCTGCGCGGGCAGCACGCCCAGCGAGAACCCGGCGTAGACCAGTTCGGCGGGCAGGCCCTCGACCGCGCGGGCGCCGCGCTCGATCACCTCGCCGAATCCGATCCGCCGGACGTGGGCCATCCCCTCCTCCAGGGTGTCGAACGTACGGCCCTCGAAGAGGTCCGGGGTCCGCACCGTGTGCCCGGCCCGCCGCAGCTCGTCGGCGAAGCCGGTCACCCCCGGGGTGCGCCCGAGTGCGTGATGGAACAGGACGACCTCGGCCATCCCTGCCTCCTGCTGTGCGTCGGCGACTGCGATCGGCCCGAACCTACTCGCCCGCACCGACAACGCCCCCTCACCTCGGCGTCCGTGCCGCCCGCACGGTAGCGATGTGATGCACACCACACAGCGGGCGGCACTTTTTACCCGGGCGCGATGATCGGCCGTCGCGGTCGCCGCGTACCTCGTGGTACGAGTCGTTCGCCCCAGGAGGCACCATGCGCATGTCCCGCAGCACGATCGGCACCGTCTTCGTGGCCGGCGCACTGGGCATGACCCTCACCGCCCTCGCCTATCCCGCGATGCTCGGCGTGCAGAAGACGTCGAGCAGCCCCTCCAGGATCATCGCCAACACCCGTTACGGGCCGCTCACCGAGGCCGACCGCGACTTCGTCGTCAAGGTCCGCTCCGCCGGGCTGTGGGAGTACCCGCTGGGCGAGATCGCCCTGAAGAAGGGGTCCACCCCGCAGATGAAGGAGGCCGGCAAACATCTGATCGTGGGGCACGCGGGGCTGGACGAGCTGTGCCGCAAGATCGCCCCGGAACTCGGCATCACCCTGCCCAACCAGGCCACGCCGCAACAGCAGCAGTTCGTGGAGACCTCGGCCGCGCAGTCCGGCAGGCAGTTCGACACGACCGCCGCCAACATCATGCGGATCACCCACGGGCAGATCTTCCCGGCGATCGCCAATATCCGCGCCAAGACGCAGAACACCCTCGTGCGCGAGCTGGCCGACCTCGCCAACGACACCGTTCTCGACCACATCACCGTGCTGGAGAAGACCGGGGTGATCAACTTCGACCAGGTCAACTTCCAGCAGACCACCCCGCCCAAGCTCCCCAAGGACCAGCTCACCCCGCCCCCGCCCCAGGCCGGCGCCCCGGTGGTCGCCCTGACCCCCCGCCCCGACCTGAACATCAACACCAAGTCCCCGACCCCAAGCCCGTCATCAGGCTGACGCCCTCCCCGGAAGGAGCCGCACCGCCGTCGCCGACCCCTGCGGGTCGCCGCCGCGAGCCACGCGGCGCCCTGGCACGCCGTCGTCTCGGTCCGTGTCGCCCTGTCCCGGCTCGCCGGCCCCACCTTCGGACACCGCGGCACGCACCTGCTCCCAGCCGGCGATCACGCCTGCGGCACCGCCGGCCGGCGGAGCGCGGACAGCGGGGCCGCCCTGGTGAGGCGTCGATGTCGTTCAGGCACTCCACCGGGGGCCCAAGCTCCGGCGTACGTCTCTTTCCCCCGCGTTTTTCTCCGCGTACGCCGCACCGCTCCCGCCCGTCCGCCGGCCGGCACCCGTATGTGTGTGACGGCGAAAGGGAACGCGGCGGCGTCCGGTGCCGTCCTCCGGGTGGGGATGCGACGGGCGAGGAGAAGGGGGCGCCGTGTCCACTCGGCAACCGGACAGCGACGGACCGACGGGCGGGGACGACGGCGCTCCGCCCGTCCCGGACACGGTGTGGCAGCGGTTTCTGGACGACTCGGAGCGGGCCATCCGCAGGTCGGCGCCAAGGGAGCCGTCCGCGCGGGAGCGGGCCTCGGCGGCACCGGAGCCGGACGCGGTGGGCGAGCTGTGGCAGCCGCGGGAGCTGTCGTACGGCCCGGCCTGGCGGGACCTGGACGGCCCCGCCCGGCGCCGCCGCGTGGGCCGCGTCCTCGGCACGATCGCCGGGGCCGCGCTGGCCCTGTCCGCCCTCTCGCTGCTGCCCGCGGGCACGGGCGGCGCCCCGGCGGGCCCCGACGACGCGACCTCGCAGCGGTCCGAGGACGTCCCCGAGCCGCTGCCCACGGCGACCGCCTCGCCGACCGTACCGACGCCGCCCGGGCCGACGCCGAGGGACCACTCCGGGTAGGACCTGCCATCGCGCCGTCACAGGAGGACACTGAAAGGCGAGGGGTGGCCTGTCGGTGCCGCAAGGGGGTGTCGACCATGGCAAGGACACAGCTCTGCCGGGTGCGGGCCTGGCGCTGGCGCCGCAATCCGCTCAGGCGCCGCAGTGACCTGGTCGAAGCCTGGCTCGTGCTCGCGGCGTGGGTGATCGCCCTGCTGGGCAGCGCGCTCGCCGGAGTCGCGGCGGCGTCCACGGTGGGCAGGGACCTGGCCCAGCAGCGGGCGGAGCGGCACCCGGTCGCGGCCGTCGTCACCCAGGACGCGCCGGCCGGCCCGTCCGCGCAGACCCTGGACGGCGGTCATGTCTGGGCCCCCGTGCGCTGGCAGTCCCCGGACGGTTCGACGCACCTCGCCCGGACGGAGGTGCCGCCCGGCGCACCGCAGGGCACGCGGGTCACGGTGTGGACGGACGCGCACGGCAAGCTGACGTCGAAGCCGCTGTCCGGTGGTGACGCGACGTTCCAGTCGGCCTGGACCGGAGTCCTGGTGGCGGTGGCCACGGCCGGCGGTGTGGCAGGCTGCGCCCAGTTCGCCCGCTCCCGGCTCGAGCACCGCCGTATGGAGCAGTGGGCGAAGGAATGGGAGCGCGTAGACACCCGCTGGGGCGGCAAAACAGGCTGACCTCCACACCCACATGTGCACATCCCACCGCTGCCCACCCACCGCGCAGCCGGCCGAGAGACGCCCCGCCCTCCGCGGACCGCCTCAGCCACCCACGCCCCCGCAAACACCCCCGCAGTGCCGTGGGCGCCCACCGTGTGCGGGGAATCTGCGCAGGAGTGGCACACGGGCTGCACACAGACTTTCGAAAGGCTCGTTACCGTTGCTGGCCGCTCGCCCGGTGTGCGAGCGCGACCAGACCGTGCCCCAACGGGCGCACGGCGCCAGCTATCCAGGAAGCCCGCGCATGGACTACTGCTCCTCGTGTCGTCGATACCTCAACGGCGCCCTGGTGTGTCCCGGATGCGGCGCCTACGCCCCCGACATCGCACCGCACACCACCGCGCTCCCCGCCCCCGCCCTGTCGGTCCTCGCGGCCGACGCCCCGGCCGCGAGGCCGCCCGCGGCGTGGGACTCCTGGGACGACACGGCCCCGCCGGACGAACCCGGCGCCGCGCCCGACACCACGGACACCACCGACGCGGTGCCCCCGGCCGACGACGTCGACAGCCCGGCGCCCACGGGCGAGGGACGCGCCGCGCGCCGCCGGCAGCGGGCCCGGTGGAAGAAGAGCCAGCGCCGGGCCGTGGTGGCGACGGCCGTCGCGCTCGTCGGAGGCGGCCTCACCGTCGTCTCGATGGACCGTCATTCGGCCGCCCGGCCGCAGGCGACGGCGGCTCCGGACAACCGCAGCATGGGCCTCGCGGACGAACTGCCGGAGCAGCCCTCCGCGGCGACGCCGACCGCCGACCACCCCTCGACCGGCGCTCCGCGCTCGCAGGACCCGGGGACCGGCGGCGTCCCGCGGCAGCGGACCGTGGCGGCCACCGCCCCGCGCGCGACGCCGTCGGCCACCCACCCGGACGCCGCACGCGCGCCCCGCCCGGTCGTCACCTCCGTACCGGCGCAGCGGGGTGCCACGCCGTCCGCCGCGGCGTCGGACCCGGCCCGTACCAGTACGGCGGCGCGGCAGCCGAGCGCGCCCGAGACCGCAACCACCCCCGCGCCGGCCCCGGACACCCCGCAGACCAGCAGCCCCGAGCCGGCGGCGCCGTCCGCGCAGCCGCCGCGGCTGTGCGTGCTGGTGCTGTGCCTCGGCTGACGCCGCATCACGCACCCGCCGGCCTTCGGCCCCCGCACGCCCCCTCATCCGCCGGAAGGGATACGCACAGAAGGGGCATATGGGGACTTAAGTCGCTGTGACCACCCGGCGCTGCCATAGTGCGGCCATGAAGATCACGAAGGCGTCGTCCCTCGTCCTCACCGGTGCCGTCGGGATCGCCGGTGCCGCACTTCTCGTGGGCACCCTCCCCCACGACGGCCGCCGCGCCCCCGCCCGCTCCGGTGCGCAGGCGCCGGTCACGGCCCCGTCCCCCGGCGCCCCGGGCATCGGCGACCCGCTCGTGCCGCTCGACGGCAACGGCGGCTACACGGTGCGCCGTTACACCCTGGACTTCGACTGGCGGGCACCCCGTACGCCGTTCGCCGCCGGTGCCACCATCAGCGCCACCGCCACCCAGGCGCTGTCCCGCTTCGACCTCGACTTCGCGGGCAACACGCTGCACACGGTCACCGTGGACGGCGCCCCCGCGCGTGCGGTGCGCGAGGGCGACGAACTCGTCGTCACCCCGGCCCGGCCGATCCCCGACGGCGCCGCCTTCACCGTGCACGTCTCCTACACCGCCGACCCGACGCAGCAGCGCCACCGCGACGACGCGATCGGGGACTACGGCTGGATGCCGACGGCCGACGGCACCGTGCTGTGCCTCCAGCCCGACGGCGCCAAGCTGGTCTTCCCGGTCAATGACCACCCGAGCCTGCGCGCCCCGGTCACCTTCCGCGTGACCACCCCGCCGGAGCTGACCGCGGTGGCGGGCGGCCGGCTGGTCGAGCGGGTGCGCGGGACCGACGGCCGGATCCGCTGGACCTACGACTCCGAGCAGCCGGTCGCCGCACAGCTGGTGCAGCTGGCCATCGGCAGGTTCGCGTTCGCCGAGGGCCGAGGGCCGCGCGGGCTGCCCGTGCGGGACGCGGTGCCGCAGCACCTCGTGGGCGACACCGCCGCGTACCGCGCGCTCACCCCGGAGCATCTGGAGTGGCTGGAACAGCGGCTCGGCCCGTACCCCTTCCGGCGCTACGGCGTACTGGTCGGCGACGCCGACCTGCCGGTGGCGCTGGAGACACAGTCGCTGTCCGTCCTGCCGAGCGCCACCCTGCTGGGTGACCGGGTCGCCGCCGAACGGGATCTGGTGCACGAGCTGGCCCACCAGTGGACCGGCAACAGCGTCGCCCTGCGGCGCTGGTCCGACCTGTGGCTGAGCGAGGGTCACGCCCGTTTCTACGAGCGCCTGTACACCGACGCGCACGGCGGCCCCGGCCTGGAGGACGCGATGCGCTCGGCGTACGAGCAGCACGACCGGTGGCGGCACGACGACGGGGCGCCCGCCGAGCCCACCGGGCCCTCGCTGTTCCGTCAGATCCGCTACGACGGCTCGGCGCTGGTGCTCTACGCCCTGCGCGAGGAGGTCGGCGAGCAGACCTTCGAGCGGATCGAACGCACCTGGGTGACGCGCTATCAGGGCCGGGCCGCCGGCACCCGCGACTTCGTCGCGCTCGCCTCCGAGGTCGCGGGCCGTGACCTGAAACCGTTTCTGACCCCGTGGCTGTACGGCGCGCACACCCCGCCGATGCCCGGGCACCCCGAATGGCAGGTGAGTCCGGTCGAGGGCTGAACGGGGCCGTCGCCACGCCGGACACGCTGCCGCCGACCGGGTGGCCTGTGCCGTGCGGCTGGTCCACGCCGGTGACTCTCGGCGCGCGCCTGCGCGCCGGTCAGGGAAACGTATGAGAGGTGGCGTGCGGGGCAACTCCCTTGTCCTGGTTGCGCTTGTCCATGTTGCGACGAGCCCGTTGGAGTCACCTGCAATGAAGAAACGTGTCGCCTCCCGTGTCCTCATCGCCCTGCGCGGCCGCCGGCTGACGGTCTGTGTGGCCGCGTCGTCGGTGCTCGCGCTCCCCCTGCTGGTCATCCCGCCCAGTGGCGGCGACACGCCGGACGACCGGAGCCTGCAGCATGACTTCCAGGCCGCCGCGAAGGAGTACCACGTGCCGCAGAGCGTGCTCCTCGGCGTCTCCTATCTGCAGTCACGCTGGGACACGCACTCCGGCGCCCCGAGCGTCGCCGGCGGGTACGGGCCGATGCACCTGGTGGACGGGGCCCGGATGCCGCCCACCGCCTCCTCGGGGCCGCCGCCGACCGAGGAACGCAACCTCGCCGGGCCGCCGCCGCGGGCACCGCTCCCGATGAGCCGCCCGTCCCTGCAACCGGCCGAACTGCGCCGCGCCGCCCGGCTGATCGGCGTCCCGGCGGAGCGGGTGCGCACGGACCCCGGCGCCAATGTGCGCGGCGGCGCCGCGGTGCTCGCGGCGACCCAGCGGGAACTCGGCAAGCCGCTCAGCGACAATCCGGCCGACTGGTGGGAGGCGGTGGCCCGGTTCCCGGGCTCCACCGACGCCGCCACGGCGACGACCTTCGCGAACGACGTCTTCGCGCTGATCCGCAAGGGCGCGCAGCGCACCACCGAGGACGGGCAGCAGATCACCCTGGCCGCCCAGCCGAGCGTGCGCCCGCGCCCGCAGCCGGCGCCGAAGGACCCGGACCGGCCCGAGCAGGTCGAGTGCCCGCAGGAGGTGACCTGCTCCTGGCTGAGCGCGCCGTACGTCCAGTTCGACGACGAGTACGGCAACCACGACCTGGCCGACCGGCCCCGCGACGAGAAGATCGAGTACATCGTCATCCACGACACCGAGGCGTCCCTGGACTCCATGCTCAAGACCATCCAGGACCCGACGGAGGCGTCCTGGCACTACTCGGTGCGCTCCAGCGACGGCCACATCACCCAGCACATCAGGACCAAGGACGAGGCGTGGCACTCGGGCAGCCAGTTTGTGAACGCCCGGTCGATCGGCATCGAGCATGAAGGTTTCCTCACCCAGCCCGACGCCTGGTACACGGAGGAGATGTACCGGTCGTCGGCCCGGCTCGTGCGCTATCTCGCGCAGAAGTACGGCATTCCGTTGGACCGGCAGCACATCTTCGGCCACGACAACGTGCCCGCACCGACCGGCGACACCATTCCCGACATGCACGACGACCCGGGCCCCTACTGGGACTGGCGGCACTACTTCGACCTGCTCGGCGCGCCGCTGAAGGCCACGGCCGGGGCGGACAGCGCGATGGTGACCATCCTGCCGGACTACGCCACGCACAGGCCGACGTACACGGGCTGCGCCGGGGACGGCCTGCCGTGCGCGCCGCACGGCTCCTCCGCCGTGCGGCTGCACACCGAGCCGCGCGAGAGCGCCCCGCTGATCCAGGACCGGGGCCGGCGCCCGGACGGGGAGAGTTCCACCACGGACGTCAACGACCTGGGCTCGCGGGTCTCCGCCGGCCAGACGTACGCGGTCGCCGGACGCCAGGGCGACTGGACGGCGATCTGGTACCTGGGCCGCAAGGCGTGGTTCAAGAACCCGAAGGGCAGCCCGACGGCCGTCGGCGCGGCGGGCAAGATGGTGACGCCGAAGGACGGGCTGACCGAGATCCCGGTGTACGGGCGGGCCCTGCCGGAGGGCGACGCCTACCCGGCGGGCATCGAGGAGGCGACCGAGGCGCCGCTGCCGTACACCATCGAGGCGGGCCAACGCTATGTCACCGGGGCCCGCCTGACCGGCTCGTACACCGACCGGTCCACCTTCGTCTACTCACCGAGCCCGGTGGTCAAGGGCAGCGAGGAGTACTACGAGATCCAGTTCGGCCACCGCCTCGCCTACGTCCGCGCCGACGACGTGGACGTGATCAACGCCCCGGGCACACCCCCCACCCACCCCACCGAGCCCCAGCCCAAGTGACCCCCGCCCCTGCGGCCGAAGCGAACCCCGGACCAAAGGGTCAGCGCGGGGTGGTGCGGTCGGGGCGGAACGCCCAGGCCATCTTCGGTTCCATGACGAAGCGGAACATGCGTTGCACCGGTGGTGTGCACAGCAGGGTCACCCCGGCCGCGGCGAGCAGGGTCACCACCACCGCGCCGGCCGGCCGGTAGATCCACTCGGGGTCGTACCAGCCCGCGGGCTTGGACCACTGCAGGACGAAGCCGTGCAGGAGATAGCCGTACAGGGTGCCGGCGCCCAGCGCGGTGCACCACAGCCGGCGCCCCGGCACCCAGGCCAGGAAGCAGGCGACCAGGGTCACCGAGCAGCCGAAGGTGGCGAGCGTCATCACCGGCCCGTACCAGGAGGGCGCGGCCAGTTGCTCGGCGCTCGTGCGGTGGAAGAACCAGGCGTAGTTCATCCGCGGCACCGCCCAGTACGCCACGGCCAGCGCGGCGGCGGACACCGGCACGGCCGCGATCCGCGCGGCGCGGCGCCGCACCAGCCGGAAGTGCTCGGGCCGCAGGCACAGGCCGAGCACGAAGTACGGCAGGAACTGCAGGGCGCGCTGGAGGTCGAGGTCCTTGCCGATGGACGGCGTCAGGGTGGCGAGCATCGCGATGCCGAGGGCGACCGGCAGCGGCCACCGCACGAGCTTCCAGATGGGTGTGGTCAGCCGCCAGATGAACAGGGCGGCCAGGAACCAGGTCAGATACAGCGGGTCGAGCAGGCTGATCGGCCGGTCCGGGGCGTCGTCCGTCCACCGCGTGAAGTAGGTGTACGCGACCTCGAAGACGACGTAGGGCAGGGCGACCCCGGTGATCAGCCGCTTGAGCCGGGCCGGGCTCGCGTCGAAGTTCCGTGAGAAGTAGCCGGAGATGACGATGAACGCCGGCATGTGGAAGGCGTAGACGAGCGTGTAGAGGGCGGTGACGGCGCGGCTGTCCGAGCGCAGCGGCTCCCAGGCGTGTGCCACGGCTACCAGCACGATGGCCGCGTACTTCGCGTTGTCGAAGAACGCGTCACGTCGGCCGCCGGGGTCCGGCGGCGCGGCCGGTTCCGGACGGGGGCCGCCCGAGGGCGGCGTGTCGGTGACGGTCCCTTCCCGTCGGAAACCGGAGACCCCGGAGATACCGGACAGAGCGGAACACCCCTTCGCATCGGTCACGCGGGGAACGGCTGCGGTCCCCGTCCGGCACCGTAGTCACCCGTCGTCGCACTCGTAAACCCGACCGTGACGGGGGTCACAACTCCTGGAAACTTGCGCAACCTCTAAACTGTCGCCGTGGATGCGAGCGATGTGACGGGCGGGGAGAGTGCGGTACTCGACGGAGGGCCCGCGGACGGGCTGCGGATGACGGTCTTCGGGCGGCCGCGGGTGATCCAGGTGGCGTTCCCCTGCGGGGTGGATGCTCCGGCTTGGCCGGGGGTTCGGGCTGAGGCGGTTTTTGTGTACCGGCGGGACTTTCGGGTGAAGGACGAGCCGTTGCGGTACGGGTACGACATCGCGAGCCCTTAGCTTTGCTTGAGCAGGGGGGTGTGCGATGTCGGTCGGGTGCGGGTTCGTTGTGGCTTGTCGCGCCCACGCGGCGGAGCCGCATATCGATACAGCCCCGCGCCCCCTCAGGGCGCATGTCCAACCCCTTGCTTCAGCGGCGCTCGGGGGTGAAGTCGTCGTCTGCCTTCATGGCCTTGGCCTCGCTCTTGAGGATGCGCATCGACTTGCCCAGCGCACGGGCCGCGTCGGGCAGCTTCTTCGAACCGAACAGCACGATGATCACGACCGCCACGATCAGCAGGTGCCACGGTTCCAGTCCGTTGCGGAGCATCCGGCCCTCCCCTTTTCCTCGCCGGGCAATGGCACGGACCCGGGCGGCGTACCATCTGCCATCGTTGCTACATTGCGCAACTGTACAACCATAGGGCGGGGCGGGGCGTCCCCTGTGTATGAGTCTGTACGAGTCGGACGGATGAGGGCGCGCGGATGACCACCACCAGGGACGTTGACACACCCTCGTCTCACCGGCGCCGGGACGCACCGTCCCGGCGCGGCGCCCCGCACGGCCGGCGCGCAACCCGTGGCCGCAGACGCAGTCCGTGGCGCACCGCACTGCTGGTCGCCCTCGCCCTGGTGGTGCTCGGCACGGCCGGCCTCGGCTGGATCTACCTCAAGCTGAACGGCGACATCACCACCTTCGACGCGGGCGGCCTGTCCAGGAACCGCCCCGACGCCGCCGCGTCCAAGGGCCAGAACGTCCTGGTCATCGGCTCCGACGCGCGCACCGACGGCAACGCCGCGCTCGGCGGCGGCAGCAAGGACGACATAGGCCGCTCGGACACCGCGTTCCTGCTCCACGTCTACGCCGACCACCAGCATGCGATAGCCGTGTCCATCCCCCGCGACACCCTGGTGACCATCCCGCCGTGCAGACTGCCCGACGGCAGCTGGACCAAGACGCAGACCGACGTCATGTTCAACGCGGCGTTCTCCGTGGGGCAGACCCGGCAGGGCAACCCGGCCTGCACCCAGAACACGGTGGAACAGCTCAGCGGGATGCGCGTCGACCACACCGTCGTCGTCGACTTCAAGGGTTTCGCCGCGCTCACCGACGTGGTCGGCGGGGTGAAGGTGTGCCTGCCCAACGACATCTACCAGAACGACCTCAACCCCAACCGCGCCACCCGCGGCGGCCTCGTCTTCCGCAAGGGCGAGCAGACCGTCGCCGGGCAGCGGGCCCTGGACTACGTCCGTATCCGGCACGGCATCGGCGACGGCTCCGACATCGGCCGCATCAAGCGCCAGCAGGCGTTCGTCTCCAGCCTCCTCAAGCAGATCAAGAGCGAGGGCCTGACCCCGACCAAGCTGCTGCCGCTGGCCACCGCCGCCACCGAGTCGATGACCGTCGACCCCGGACTCGGCACGGCGAACAAGCTCATCTCGTTCGCGATGTCGCTGAAGGACATCGACCTGCACAACACCAAGTTCGTCACCATCCCGTGGCGCTACGAGGGCTCGCGGGTCGCGGTCGTCGAGCCGGACGCCTCCGATCTGTGGGCCGCGCTCAGGGCCGACCGCACCATCGACGGCAAGGACGCCAGCGGCAAGCGGAAGCCGAAGGCCACCGGCGCGGCCTCGCCCGGCCCCACCGAGACCGGCTCCACCGAGACCGGCCCCAGCGAGACCGTCTCGGGCGAGGGCGTCTCCCTCGCCGTCTACAACGGCACCACCACCAGGGGCCTCGCCTCCGAGGCGGCGCAACTGCTCACCCGGCACGGCTTCACCGTGACCGGCATCGGCAACGCGAGCAGCCGGCAGTACGCGGGCACGGTCGTCCAGTACGGGCCCGGCCTGCGCACCCAGGCCGAGACGGCCGCCAGGCTCTTTCCCGGCGCGCGGCTGGAAGCGATCGGCGGCGCGGCCCTCAACGTGGTCGTGGGCGCCTCCTACGCCGAATCGGCCGCGGCCTCACCGACCCCGACCGCCGTGCCCGGCTCGGTCGCGGACGACGCCCGGTCGGCCGACGACGACCTGTGCTCCGACCTCACCTACGGCGCGGGCGGCTGACCCGCGCGCTCCCGCTCCCGCGGCCGGCCGGCCCTTCCCCGGCCGGTCGCGGGCCCCTGCCCGGCACGCCCCTCCCTCGGGAAGTCCCTCCTCAGGGGCGAGCGTTCGTAGCGGCCCCGCGCCCAGACCAGCGCGGTGGCGTACAGCGCGAGGACGACCCCGAGGAGCAGGTAGTACGCGCCCGGGAGCGTGGTCAGGCCGAGCGGCGGGCCGAGCGGCGACGGGGGCAGGGCGATCCCGATGGCGGCCAGTCCGGTCGCCGCCCAGCCGACCGGGCCGAGCGCGCGCTCCGCGACCAGCCTGCGGCCGGTGCGCAGCAGCACCATCACCAGGGCCTGGGTGAGCAGGTTCTCGGTGAACCAGCCGGAGTGGAAGATCGCTTCGTCGTCGCCCGTGCCCGGCCCGTGCAGGGACAGGGCGAGGACGGCGAACGTGGCCAGGTCGGCGAACGCGTTGAGGAGGCCGAAACCGGTGATGAAACGCAGGACCTCGCGCGGGCTGAGCACCGTGGGGCGGCGCAGCACCGACGGGTGCGGGCGGTCGTAGGCGAAGGCGAGCTGGACGGTGTCGAAGCACAGGTTCTGCACCAGGACCTGTGCCGGGAGCATCGGCAGGAACGGCATCAGCAGGCCCGCCGCGAGCATGGCGATGACGTTGCCGAGGTTGGAGGACAAGGTGATCCGCAGATACCCGGCGACGTTGCCGCCGCTGTGCCGGCCGGCGTCGATGGCGTGCCCGATCGCGGTGAGGTCCTTCTCGGCGAGGACGACGTCGGCGCTCTCCCGGGTCACGTCCGCGGCGTCGCGCGGGGCGATGCCGACGTCCGCGGCGCGCAGCGCGGGCAGGTCGTTGACGCCGTCCCCGAGGAAGCCCACGGTGTGCCCGCCGGCCCGCAGCGCCGCCCCGACGCGCGCCTTGTGCTCGGGGGTGCAGCGGGCGAAGACGGTCGTACGCCGGGCCAGTGCGGTGAGTTCGGCGTCGGTGAGGCCGTCGAGCCGGTCGGCGGTCAGCACGGCCTCCGGGCCGAGCGGGATGCCGAGGTCGCGGCAGGCGCGGGCCGCGGTGCCCGGGTGGTCGCCGGTGAGCACCTTGACGGCGACCCCCTTCCCGGCGAACGCGGCGAGCGCGTCGGCGGCGGTGGGCGCGAGGGCGTCGTGGAAGGTGACCAGGCCGCGGAAGGTCAGCCCGCGCTCGTCGGCCGGGGTGTAGTCGCGGGCGCGTGCGGGGCGTTCGACGGTGGCGACCGCGAGCACCCGCAGCCCCTCGTGCGCCGTGCGGTCGGCGAGGTCCGCCAGCCGCGCACGTTCCTGCTCGGCCAGCGCGCAGCGCTCCAGTACGGCTTCCACGGCGCCCTTGACGACGAGCGTGTGGGTGCCGAGGCTGTGCGGGGTGCGCACGACCGCGGTGGACAGCCGGCGCACGGGGTCGAACGGCAGGGCGGCCACCCCCTCGTACGCCAGAAGGCCGGCCTCGTCGGCCGCGTCCAGGACCGCCTCGTCCAGGGCGTCCGGTGCGGGCAGGTCGGCCAGGTGCAGGGTCCACCAGGCGTTGACGGCAGCCCAGCGCAGTACGTCCGCGTCGGCGCGGCCGTCCGCGTCGAGGGCCCGCTCCACGACGGGCCGGTCCTGGGTGAGGGTGCCGGTCTTGTCCAGGCACAGCGTGTCGACGGCGCCCAGGTTGTGCAGCGCCGGGAGCCGCTTGACGATCACGCCGTGGGTACGGGCCAGCAGGGCCGCGCCCCGGGTCAGACAGGTGGTGACGACGACCGGCAGCATCTCCGGGGTGAGCCCGACGGCCACGGCGACGGCGAACGGCAGGGTCTCGAGGCCCCGTCCGCGCAGGGCGGCGCCCGCCATCAGCACCAGCGGCGGGGTGAGCAGCATGAAACGGATCAGGATCCACGAGATGCCGTTCACCGACTGTTCGAAGGCGCTCGGCTCGCGCGGCCGGGCCACCTGGCCCTCGGCCGCGGCCAGCCGGGTGTGCGCCCCGGTGGCGACGACGACGGCGGTGGCGCTGCCGGAGACGACGCTGCTGCCCTGGAAGCACAGCTGCGGCTGGTCGAACCCCGTCGCGCCGTCCGGGTGACGGGCGTCCGCGGCGCTCTTCGCCACGGGCGCCGACTCCCCGGTGAGCGCGCCCTGGTGCACGGTCAGCCCGCCGGCCCGCAGCAGCCGGACGTCCGCGGGGACCAGGTCACCGGCGCCGAGCCGCACGATGTCCCCCGGGACCAGCTCGGCCACCGGGATCTCCCGGGCGGCCGGCGCCGTCGCCTTCTCGGCGCGGCGCAGCACGGTGGAGGTGGTGGCGACCAGTTCGCGCAGCCCGGCCATGGACCGGTCGGCCCGGTGCTCCCCACAGGCGCGCAGCACACAGCTGACGGCGACCAGCAGCAGGATCACACAGGCGGTGCCCCAGGCGAACACGGCGGCGGAGACCAGGCCGAGGCACAGCAGCACCGCGGTGAACGGGTCCCGGACGCCGCGGACGAGGAGCCGCAGCCAGGAGGCGTCCTGCCGGTCCGGGAGGGTGTTCTCCCCGGCGCGGGCCAGCCGCTGCGCGGCCTCGTCCTCCGTCAGCCCGCGCGGCCCGGTGTCCAGCTCCCGCAGCACCTGCAGCGCCGTGGCCGAGCCGTTCCTGAACAGACCGGGCGATCCCGCGGAGCGCTCAGCCACCGGTTCCGTGCGCTCGGCGGGGCGGTACGGACGGGAACTCGGCGCGGGCGGCCAGCTGTCCGACCATGAGCCGGACGACCGTGACGACGTCGGGATCGTCGACGTAGTAGACCTGCCGTCGGCCCTCGCGGCGGGAGCGGACCAGGCCCGCCAGCTTCAACTTCGACAGGTGCTGGCTGACCGCGGGCAGGGCCCCGCCGACCCGGTCGGCCAGATGGGTGACGTCGCTCTCGCCCTGGGACAGCGCCCACATGATGTGCAGCCTGGCCGTCGAGGCGAGCAGCCCGAACGCGGCGGCAGCCTCCGCCAACACCTCGGCGGACGGATCCGGAAACCCCCCGACAAACCGCCCCACAGCTCCCTCTCCCCTCCACCCATCCCACGCCACAATCCAACGCCGCCCCAGTGTAGGCGGTACACCACCGCCCAAAGAGGCGCGAGGCTGTATCAACATGCGGCTCCGCCGCGCGGGCGCGACCAGCCACAACCCACCCGCACCCAACCAACGCCCAACCCCGTCCAACCCCACAACCACCCGCACCGCAACCCACCAAAGGGGCGCGGGGAACTGCGCGACCAGCCACAACCCACCCGCACCCGACCGACAACCCCATCCCCCCCGATCCCACAACGCACCCGCAGCCAAACGACGCCCCATTCCGCCCAACCCAGCGGAGCGCTACGCGCGGGTACGCCCCGGCTCCGGAAGCTCCGCCTGCGCCGCGCGAATGTGCAGCACGTCCCCGATGAACAGGTCGTACACCAGCACCCCGACCACCCCGCCGACCAGCGGCCCGACGATCGGGATCCACCAGTACGCGCTGAAGGAGCCGGACAGCGACCCGGGCAGCGCGAGTTGGTTCCATCCGGCCAACCAGGTGAACAGGCGCGGCCCGAAGTCACGGGCGGGGTTGATGGCGTACCCCGCGTTCGCGCCGTAGGACATGCCGATGGCGGCGACCGCGAACCCGATCAGCAGCGGCCCGAGGTTCGCCCGCACGGCCGTGTTGCGCAGGTCGATGAGGGCGACGATGAACAGGACCAGGAACGCGGTGCCGACGATCTGGTCGACCAGCGGCCCCCAGATCCCGCCGTGGAAGTACTGCGCCGGGAAGGTGCCGAAGATCGAGAACGTGGTGAGCGTGTGCCCGTTGGTCTTCGGCCCCGTCACCGTGCGGTCGAACGTGTTGATCGCGTCGTGGTAGACGCCGTACACCAGCGCCGCCCCGACGAAGCCGCCGGCCACCTGGGCCAGCCAGTACGGCGCGACCTTGACCCAGGCGAACTTGCGGCGCACCGCGAACGCCAGCGTCACCGCCGGGTTGATGTGGGCGCCGCTGACGCCGCCGGCCACGTACACGCCGAAGACGACGGCCATGCCCCAGCCCCAGGTGATCAGCAGCCAGTCCCCGGCGCTGATGAAGAAGGTCGTGGGCCCCGACGTGCGGCCCGACCCGGGCAGACCCGCGACCGCCACCGCGACGGAGCCGCAGCCGAACGCGACGAGGACGAGCGTCCCCAGGAACTCCGCCAGGCATTCCCCCAGAAGCCCTCCGCGCTGCCTGAGCGTGGAGGGTTTCACCAGGGGAGGGATTTCCACAGCCATCGGTACCCCCTTGCAGGGAACATTGCGGTCAGTAACACCATCGTTGCGCAGAATTCGCATTCCGCCACCGCGACGACTACCCAACGAGGGGGATCACTTACACACAGTAATGAATGACAGGGGATGCCCTCACGTACGGTGACCGGCCACGGGTCCGGTCACGACGGGTCGCCGGGCACCGCGGCCAGCAGGCTGTGCAGGATCGGCCCGGCCGAGCCGCCGCCGGTGACCCCCTCCTCGACGACGCAGGCCACGGCGACGTTGCCGCGGTGGGCGACCAGCCAGCCGTTGTTGTCCGCGCCCTCGGGGGCGTCGGACACCTCGGCCGTGCCGGTCTTCGCGCCGATGTCGCCCGGCAGGTCGGCCAGCACCCGCGCCGTGCCGTCGGTGACGGTCGCGCGCAGCATCTCCCGCAGCTGCCCGACCACCTTCTGGGGCAGCGGTTTCGTGCTGGTCGCGTCCTCGGTCCGGCCGGTGATCGTCGGCTGATGGAAGGTGCCGGAGACCGCGGTCGCGGTGACCGACGCCATGATCAGCGGGTTGGCCTGGATCCGGCCCTGCCCGATCATGGAGGCGGCCTTCTCGGTCTCGTCCCGGGGCACCGGCACCGACCCGTCGTACGTCGGGATGCCGACGTGCCACTCCTGCCCGACGCCGAAGTAGGTGCGCGCCACGTCGCCCGTTTCCGAGTCGGCGAGCTTGCCGCGCAGGCTGATGAACGCGGTGTTGCAGGACTCGGTGAAGTCCTTCAGGAAGGTGGCGCCCCGGTGCTCGGAGGTCTCCACGTTGTGGAACTCCTTGCCCACCGTGAGGTACTTGGGGCAGTCCACGACGTCACCGGGCGCGACGGCGTCCTTCAGCAGCAGGGCGGCGCTGGTGACGATCTTCCAGGTGGAGCCGGGCGCGTAGGTGCCGGAGACGGCCCGGTTGAAGCCCGACGACGGGGCGTTGGCGAGGGCCAGGATCTCGCCGTCGTCGATGCGCAGGGCGACGAGCGAGGCGTTCCTGCCGTCCGCGCCCTCGGCGACGGCCCGTTCCGCGGCGGACTGCCAGGTGGCGTCGAGCGTGGTGGCGACCGGCTCGCCGGCCCCGGCGGCGGGCTTCTTCCCGAAGGCGGCCTCCGTGCGCTCCACCTCGCCGGTCGTCCGGTCGACGAGCTGCACCGCGCCGCGCGGCCCGGACCCGGCCCCGCCGAGCTGTCCGAGGACCGGGGCCAGGGAGGGGAACGCGTCGCCGGACAGCGCCCTGCCGGTCCGGTCGGTGACGTCCGGGGCCGACGACTCCTCCCTGGCCAGGTGGAACTTCTCCGTCTCGCTCAGCCGGGGATGGACCAGCGACAGCCGCCAGTCCACCTTCCAGTCGCCGTCCTGCTGTCTGCTCAGCGGCAGCTTGGAGGCGTACGTCCAGGTGCCGAGGCCGGATATCGGCATACGGGCCGTGAAGGGCACGGTGACCGCGTCGTCGCCGGTCCGGGTGGCCGCCCGCGCGGTGAGCCGGGGCCGTTCGATGTCCAGGCCGGCGGTGAAGTTGTCCAGCACCTGACGTGCCCGGTCGGGGCTCGTCGTACGGGCGGACGCGGCCGGCACCCGGCCGGCCGCCCAGTCGGCGAGGAAGGCGCGGGCCTGCGCCACGGCCGCCGGGTCGGGACCATGCGCGCCGTCCGCGCGGGCGAACGGGCCGAGACCGGCCGCGTAGCTCCCGGCGACGGCGAGCGCGCCCGCCCCCGCCACGGCGGCGACGACGCCCCGCCCCCGCCGCGCCCCGCGCCGTCGGTTGATGTGACCGTACTGCGACATGGTTTGCCTTCCTGTTCTCTCCGTGTACGGCGCCGCCGGCCCGAGTACGGCGCCGCCGACCCGCGTGCAGACGCTGCTACCGGTGTGCGGGCGTGAAGAAGTCGAGCACCGTGCGGGTCGCGCTCAGTGCGGTGCTGGTGGCCCCGAAGCCCTTGGGCGGGGTGAGGGACGAGCCCGGCCAGCTGTGCCCCGCCCCGTGTACGACGACGAGTCGGACGTCATCCCCGGCGGGTCCGGGACGCCAGACCGTGCGGTCGAAGCCCTTCTCGGACTCGGTGACCGGACGCCCCGCCTTGTTCGCTTTCGCGAATGCCTCCGCGCTGGCGCGGGCCGACAGGGTGGGGGTGACGGGTTCCTCGCCGGCCGGGGCGGGGGCGGGGTGGGGCAGTCCGGCGAGCGGGCGCACCGGGTCGTCGGCGCCGTAGACGATCAGCACGGGAACCGGTCCCGTCGGCCTGACCGCGGCGGCCCCCGAGGGCAGCTGGCCCGACACGGAGGCCGTGCCCGCCAGCAGGCCGGGGCGCTGGGCGGCCAGGCGCAGCGCCATCGAACCGCCGTTGGAGAACCCGACGGCGTACACCCGGTGCGGGTCCGCACGCTCGGTGCGCACCAGGTCGCCGATCAGCGCCTCGGCGAACCGTACGTCGGCGTCCACGTCCGGCCGCTGCCGCGTCACCTGGGTGCCGGCGCCCCACGCCGCCCGCAGGCCCTCCGGGTAGGCGACCAGCGTGCCGCGCGCCCGGGCGTCCTCCTCCAGCCGGCTCTGCTCGCGCATCTCGGCGGCACTGGCGCCGCGGCCATGGAAGGCGATGACGAGCGGACGGCGGCCGTCGCCTCCCTCGGCGGGCCGGTGCAGCAGGTAGGCGCGGGTACGGCCGTCCACGCGCAGCCGCTCCCGGGTGAGCGGGGCGCGCGTGGTGGCGGTCGCGGTCGCGGATGCCGTCGCGGTCGCCGTGGCCGGGCGGGTGGGCCTCTCGGCGTCCCGGTCGGCCGCGGTCCCGCAGCCGGTGAGGGCGAGGACGAGGGCAAGGGCCGACGCGCCGTACCAGCGGCGTCGGCCGGGCCGGTGCCGCGACGCGGTACGGGCCGGGAGGCGATGGGCGAGATGCGGTGAAAGGTGTGCGGCCATGCCCCGAGGACAGCAACGCCACAGCCGGTCTGTCCAAGTTCACTATCGATCTCGGATCCATCAATTCCCGATATGATCCCTGCTCATGGACCTCGTACGGCACCTGGAGTGCTTTGTGACTGTTGCAGAAGAGTCACACTTCGGACGTGCCGCGGCCCGCCTGGGCATGGCCCAGCCGCCCCTGTCGCAGCGCATCCAGCGCCTCGAACGCGAGCTGGGCGTCCGGCTCTTCGAACGCACCAGCCGTCAGGTGACCATCACCGAGGCCGGCACGCTGCTGCTCGCCGAGGCCCGGGAACTGCTCGCCCGCTCCGACGCGTTCATGGCCACCGCCCGCCGCATCCGGGACGGCGAGACCGGGCTGCTGCGCGCCGCGCTGTCCCCGGACCTCGCGGGCGCGACCGTGGCCGCCCTGCTCGCCGACTTCCCCCGCCGCCGCCCGGGCCTCGAACTGGAACTGCACGAACTGTCCACCGCGCAGCAGCTGGCCCGGCTCGCCGCGCACGAGCTGGACGTCGGGCTCATCCACCACCCCTGCGACGTCACCGGCCTGGAGCTGGGCCCGGTGCTCCGCCGCGAGCTGGGCGTCCTGCTGCCCCCGGGCGCCCCGGCGGCCCGGCTCGCCGAGGTGCCGCTGTCCGCGCTGACCGGCTACGACCTGATCCTCTTCCCGCGCGCCGGCGCACCCGCGGTCTACGACGACCTGCTGACCACCTGTGCCCGCGGCGGCTACACGCCCGCCGCCGTACGGCACGGCCAGGGCGCCAGCTTCGTCCGCGGCCTGGTCCTGTCCGCCGGGGCCGTCGCCTTCGGTCCGCGTGACACGCACGAGGACGCGCAGCCCACGGACGTCGTCTGGCGCCCGCTGGCCGGGGCCCCGCTGGCCCTGCGGCACTCCGTGGCCTGGCCCAGGGGCCGCGGGGACACCGCCGTCGCCGCGTTCGCGGACGCCGCGACCCACGCCCTGCGGACGACGGCAGGCGCCGCCCCCGACGTCACCGCACGGCCGCTGCACCTTCGCCCGGCATCGGAGTACTGGCTGTGACCGACGTCCCCGCCCGCATCCACGCGGCCTTCGCCGAGGCCGGCGTCACCGGCCGGCTGCACGCCCTCGACATCGACTCCGGGGCCCAGCTCGACGCCGGCGCCGACCAGTCGGTGTGCACCGCCAGCGTGCACAAGCTGTGCCTCCTCGTCGCCCTGCACGAACAGGCCGCCGCGGGCCGCCTCGACCTCGCCGAACAGGTCGAGTGCCCGCCGGCCGGGCGCACCGCGGGCCCCACCGGGCTGGCCGCCATGCTGGACACCGCCCGCATGTCGCTGCGCGACATCGCCTATCTGATGATGGCCGTCAGCGACAACGCCGCCGCCGACCTGCTGCTGCGCCGGGTCGGCCTGGACGCCGTCAACCGCACCACGGCCCGCCTCGGCCTGACCCGTACGCACGCCGTGCACGCCTTCGGCGACCTGCTCGCCACGATCCGCGAGGACGCGGGACCGGCCGGCGTGCAGGCCCTGGCCGATCCGCACGTCATCGCCCGGCTGCGGGCCCTCGACCCGGCCCGCACCAACCGCAGCACCCCGCGCGACATGACCCGGCTGCTCGGCGCGGTCTGGCGGGACGAGGCGTGCATCCCGGAACACGGAGCGGCCATCCGCCGGCTGCTCGGCCTCCAGGTCTGGCCGCACCGGCTGGCCGCGGGCTTCCCCTTCGACGACGTGCATGTCGCGGGCAAGACCGGCAGCCTGCCGACCGTGCGCAACGAGGTCGGCGTCGTCGAGTACCCGGACGGCGGCCGGTACGCCGTCGCCGTCTTCACCCGCACCCCGAACCCGGCCGCCACCCTCCCCGCCGCGGACGCGGTGATCGGCACGGCGGCCCGCATCGCCGTGAACGCCCTGCGCGCGGGCCACGGCACCGGCTGAACTCAGGGCAGATTCACACCTGTTCAGCCGCCGTGCGTTCGCTCTGGGCCGCCGTGACGGCCCGGACGACGAACACCGCGGCCACGGCCGCGCCCACGACGGCCGCGTCGGGCAGCAGCAGCTGCCACACGTCCGTGTAGGCGCGTTCGATGAGCCCGTCCCGGGACTCCCGGTAGAGCAGGCCGACCCCGCTCAGCATGCCGATCAGCCACAGCGCCCACCACACGTTCAGCACGAACGGCAGCCGCTTGTCCGGTGCGCTCGTCCGGTGGACGTCCGCGACCACCCCGCGCGGCACCCAGAGGTTGGCGACGGGCACGATCCAGCCCAAGTAGACCCAGAATCCACGGTACTTGGGCGGCCGGCCGGACAGCGCACGCGCGTTGTCCCGGACCTGCCACAGCCACGCGAGGAACGCGGCGGCGCAGAACACGACGATGACGTCGCCCACGGCGCCGACGATGTGGTACGCGTCCTCCAGCGAGGTCAGCGGCCGGTGGTTGCCGTCGCCCTGGTCGGGCGGGCCCGAGGCCGGCTCGCCCGCCGCCGCGAGTCTGATCTCCCAGACGGCACGGGCCAGCCAGGCGGCGCCGGCGAGGAGCAGCAGGGCCGTCGCGAGAAGGGCCGTGGACCGGGCCGGCCGCAGGGCGGGACGCTGGGCTATCTCTTCGTTCACCGGGGCATCCTTTCGCACCAGCTCCCCCATCCGCCACCCACGGCCACGGGCCGGTTGCCCGCCGCCACCGGCCCCCGGCCGGCCTCAGGTGGTCCTCACCCCACCGCCGAGCAGCAGCCCCACGGTGGGGTGACACGACCTGGAGCCTGGGTCCGGCACCGGCCCCGGTTCCGCTACGCGCCGAGCCAGGCCGTGGTGTCCGGGGGCAGCACGGTGGCGTCCTCGGGCAGCGGCCCGCTGGTGAGCAGCACCTCCCCCGCCGGCAGCGGCACCGGCGCCCCCGACAGGTTCGCCACGCACCGCCAGCCCTCCGAGCGGGCGAAGTGCAGCACTCCGGGCGGGGCGTCCGGCGCCCAGGTCAGCGTCTCGCCGTCCAGCAGTTTGCGGCGCAGCCGCAGCGCCGTGCGGTACAGCTCCAGCGTGGAGCCCGCCGTACCGGTCTGTGCCTCGACCGCGTACCCGGCGAAGCAGGCCGGCTGCGGCAGCCAGGCCGCACCAGGACCGAAGCCGTACGAGGGACCCGTCGTCGTCCACGGCAGCGGCACCCGGCAGCCGTCGCGGCCCTTGCGGACATGGCCCGTCTGTTCCCAGATCGGGTCCTGGAGCACCACGGCGGGCAGGTCGGCGACCTCGGGCAGGCCCAGTTCCTCGCCCTGGTAGACGTACGAGGAGCCGGGCAGCGCCAGCATGAGGAGGGTCGCCGCGCGCGCCCGGCGCAGGCCCGCCGCCGCGTCGACGGCCGGTGCGTGCCCGCCGGACAGCAGCCAGGCGTTGGAGTCGGTGCCGGGCGGCAGCATCAGCCGGGAGGCGTGCCGGATCACGTCGTGGTTGGACAGCACCCAGGTGGCGGAGGCGCCCGCGGCGCGGGCCGTGGCCAGCGAGTCGGTGATGACGCGGCGCAGTTCGTCGGCGTCCCAGCGCGCCTCGAGGTACTCGAAGTTGAAGGCCTGGCCGAGTTCGTCGGGGCGGGCGTACTGGGCGCGGCGGGCGCCCGGGACCCAGGCTTCGGCGACCGCGGTGCGCGGCGGGGTGTAGGCGTCGAAGATCTTGCGCCAGTCGCGGTAGATCTCGTGCACCTCGTCCCGGTCCCAGTACGGGTGTGAGCCGGGCGGCACCCGTTCCAGGGCCTCCTCTCCGATGGCGCTCAGGTCGCCGATGTCCCGCAGCGGTTCGGTCAGGTCCTTGGCGAGGGCGTGCGCCACGTCGATGCGGAAGCCGTCGACACCGCGGTCGGACCAGAACCGCAGGGTGGTGCGGAAGTCGGCGCGGACGTCCTCGTTCTCCCAGTTGAGGTCGGGCTGCTCGGGAGCGAACAGGTGCAGGTACCACTCGCCGTCGGGCACCCGCCGCCAGGCGCTGCCGCCGAACCCCGACTGCCAGTCGGTGGGCGGCAGTTCGCCGTGCGCGCCACGGCCGGGCCTGAAGACGTAGCGGTCGCGGGCGGCGGAGCCGGGGCCGGCGCGCAGCGCCTCCTGGAACCACGGGTGCTGGTGGGAGGTGTGGTTGGGGACGATGTCGACGAGCACCTTCAGGCCCAGCCGGTGTGCCTCGGCGACCATGGCGTCGAAGTCGTCCAGGGTGCCGAGGCGCGGGTCGACGTCCCGGTAGTCGGCGACGTCGTAGCCGCCGTCGGCGAGTTCGGAGGGGTAGAAGGGGCTGAGCCACAGGGCGTCGACGCCGAGTGTGCTCAGATGGGTGAGGCGTTCGGTGATGCCCCGGATGTCACCGAGCCCGTCGCCGTCGGCGTCGGCGAAGCTGCGCGGATAGACCTGGTAGATCACGGCCTGTCGCCACCAGTCGGGGTTCTTTGACGAGATGTCGGTCACACCAACTCCCTTGCGCACGGACTACGGTCGAGCCTGGTCGACGGCGGTTACCGGATCTCTGTCCACATTGCCCAAAAGGCGAAACTTTCGCGCCCACTTCCCGCCGCCCAAAAGCCCCCAAGACCCCACCCCGCGCCCCCACCCCTGCATTAGGCGCCCCAAAGGGGCGCGAGGCTGTGTCGATTTGCGGCTCCGCCGCGCGGGCGCGCCCAGCCCGAAGCGGCCCAGCGCCCAAAGGGGCGCGGGGAACTGCGCGACCAGCCACAACAAAGCCGCAGCCGCCGGACAACCCAGCCCCCCTCCCCGGAACGCGCCCACAACACACCCGCAGCCGCCCAACAACCCAGCACCCCTCCCCGGAGCGCGCCCACAACATCCCCCGCCGCTCACTCCCACAGCACGGTCCCCCGTGCCTCCAGCCGCGCAGCGACCCCGTGCAGGAAGTCGTCCACGGGCAGAGCCCCCACGCGGCGGCCGTCCCGCAGCCGCAGGGCCACCAGCCCGTCGTCGGCCTCCCGTTCACCGATCACGGCCTGGTACGGGACGAGCCGCGCCGCCCGGACGCGGGCGCCGAGACTGCCGTGCTCCGGGCCGGCGGTCTCGGCCCGCAGCCCCCGGTCGCGTGCCTCCCGCGCCACCGCGTGGGCGCGCTCCTCCTGGGCCTCGGTGACCGGCAGCACGACGAGTTGCACGGGCGCCAGCCACGCCGGGAGCGCCCCGCCGTGTTCCTCGACGAGGTGCGCCACGGCCCGCTCCACGCTGCCGATGATGCTGCGGTGCACCATCACCGGCCGGTGCCGCGCCCCGTCGGCGCCGATGTAGTGCAGGTCGAAGCGGGCGGGCTGGTGGAAGTCGATCTGGACGGTGGAGAGGGTGGCCTCGCGGCCGGCCGCGTCCACGACCTGTACGTCGATCTTGGGGCCGTAGAAGGCCGCCTCGCCCTCGGCCTCCTCATGATCGAGGCCGGAGACGGCGAGCACCTGCCGCAGCAGTGCGGTGGCCCGCCGCCACAGCTCCGGGTCGGCGACGTACTTGCCGCCCTCGCCGGGCAGCGACAGCCGGTACCGGGCGGCGCGGATGCCGAGGTCGGCGTAGGCGCGGCCGATCAGTTCGAGGGCGCCGCGGGCCTCGTCGGCGGCCTGTTCCAGGGTGCAGAAGATATGGGCGTCGTTGAGGTGGATGGCCCGTACCCGGGTCAGCCCGCCGAGCACCCCGGACAGCTCCGCCCGGTACATGGCACCCAACTCGGCGATCCGGAGCGGGAGTTCACGGTAGCTGTGGGAGCGGGAGCGGTAGACGAGGGCGTGGTGGGGGCAGAGGCTGGGGCGCAGTACGACCTCCTCCGCGCCGAGCCGCATCGGCGGGTACATGTCGTCGCGGTAGTGGTCCCAGTGGCCGGAGATCTCGTACAGCTCGCGCTTGCCGAGCACGGGCGAGTACACGTGCCGGTACCCGGCGCGGCGTTCGGCGTCCCGGACGTACTCCTCCAGGGTGTGCCGGACGACGGCGCCGGCGGGCAGCCAGTACGGCAGTCCCGCGCCCATCAGCGGGTCGGTGTCGAACAGCTCCAGCTCACGGCCGAGCCTGCGGTGGTCGTGCATGGTCGTCTCCTCGCAACGGAGGGCGAGTGACCACGCGACGAAGCCCCGGGGCACTCGCCCCGGGGCTTCGGACTGGATCAGGTGTCAGCGCGCCGGGACGGACTCCGGCGTCGTCGTGGCCGACGGCCGCGGCTGGGCGCGCTTCATGCCGGGACCGTAGCAACCGGGAGGGCGGGCCGGCCAGGGGTTTTCGGGTGGGGGTCACCCGGTTGGAACGTCCGGGTGGTGGGCGGGGCCTGCGGGTGGTGGCGTGGGGGAAACGATCAGGCGAGGAACGAGGAGACTCGGCCTCGGTCACCGGCCCCAGGAGCCCGCGATGTCCCTGCCCCCGGCCCGCCTCCGCGCCGTCTGCTCTCTCGCGCTCACCGCAGCCACGCTGCTCACCGTCCCCGGGTGCCTCGCCGGGGAGCCGGAGCGGGCGGCGGCCGAACCCGGTGCCGTACCGTCGCCGTCGGCCGGGCGGCGCGCCGAGGGCGAGACGCCCGACCTGACCGCGGCGCAGGCGCGGGACGCGCTGATCACCGTGGCCGACCTGGGCGCGTCCTGGGAACCGACACAGGGCGCCGCGACCTGGCGGGACGGGCTGCTGAAGGCGGTCACCGACATGCCGGAGTGCCAGCAGCTGATGGACGCCCTGTACACCGAGAACCTGTTCGGCGACGCGCCCGGTACGCACGCGGTGACCGCGCTCGACGACGGGGACGCGGAAGCGCAGCTGCGCTACCAGGTCGCCACCCGCGGCCCGCAGGCGGTGAACCGCACGCTGGCCTGGCTGAACGGGCTGCCGCAGACGTGCGGCCGGTTCACCGCGGAGTCCCAGAGCGCGGGCGAACTGGACGTCGAGGTCTCACAGATCGAGCTGCCGCAGGTCGGTGACGCCCGGGAGGGCCTGCGGGTCACGCTGACCGGCGAGAGCACGTCCGAGGACGACGAGTCGTCCGCGCTCACCCTTGAGGTCGCCGCGGTGCGGGTCGGCGAGGACGCGATCGTCGTCACCAACGGCACCCTCGGCGAGGTGTCCGAGGACGCCACCGACCAGGCGGTGGAACGCGGCGCCCAGCGGCTGACCGGCATCCGGGAGCAGGGCCGGACACAGACCTGACGACGGGTCCGGACCGGACGCAGACCTGACGAGGGACCCGGACGCCGCCCCGCCGGCTCGTCACAGGGGCGGTTGGGCGGGCGCCGGCCCGAGCGTGGTGGTGCCCGGGGCCGTACGGTGTCCGAGGCCGGTCCGGTAGGCGTCCAGCGCGGCCTCCACCCGCCCGTTGCGGCGCAGCAGATCGCCGAGGAGCCGGCACAGGTCGGCGAGGTCACCGGCGGCGCCGGCCCGCTCCAGCAGGCTCAGCGCGCGCACGTAGTGCTCCTCGGCGGCCTCCGTGTCCCGGGCGTCCTCGGCGATGATGCCGAGCAGCCGGTGCGCGCCGGCCGAGTGCACGGCGCCCCGCTCGGAGGAGAGGTCGCCGAGCACGCCGTGCAGCAGTTCGGCCGCCTCCTGCGACTTGCCGCGCCGGTGCAGCACGTCGGCGAGTTCGACGGCGACCTGACTGCTGTAGAGGGCGGCGCGCTTGGCGGAGAGCATCGCCAGCGCTTCTCTCAACTCGGCCTCGGCGCGTTCCAGTTCGCCGTCCTGCGCGTACACGTAGCCGCGCATCCAGTGGCAGTTGGCGAGTTCGGTACGGATCTGCAGCTGGCGGTACAGCTCGGCGGCCTTGGCCAGCGAGGCGTCGGCCTCGGCGACCCGGCCCTCGGCGAGCAGGGTACGGGCGACGGAGCGGTGCATACGGGCCACCAGGGCGGGGTCGGCGACCTGCGGGGCGAGCGCGAGGGCGAACTCGGCGGCCTGGGCGGCGCGGGCCTGGGCGCCCATGTCCATGTAGGGGCCGATGACGCTGGCGTAGAGCAGCAGCAGCGCGTCGGGATCGTGCAGCCCGCCCCGGTTCAGCTCGTCCAGGGTGGACTCCAGCAGATAGACGGCGTACCGGAGTTCACCGGTCAGGTAGTGGGCGACGGCGCGGCCGCGTACGGCGGGCACCCGGACCGGCAGCGGCTCTTCGGCCATGTGTTTCTCGGCCCGCTCGAAGTACTCCCGCGCCTCGGCCAGCTCGCCGGTGTCCAGGGCGCACTCGCCGAGCCCGAGCAGCGCGGTGGCCTGCTCGTGGGCGAGCCCGTGGGCCTCGGCCTCGGCGCACAGGGCGGCGTACTGGCCGGCCGCCTCTTCCGCCGCCCCGGTGGCCAGGGTGCGCTGCGCCTCGGTGAGCCGCAGCCGCAGATCGGTCGCCAGGTGCGCGGGCCGTCCGATGGCCAGTTCCTCGAAGGCGACGCCGAGCCGGCCGGCGATGTGCCGCAGCGCGTCGTCGGAGGCCCGCACCCGCCCGGCCTCCAGGGTGGAGATATAGGCGGGCGTGTACGCGGGTTCGGCCAACTGGCGCTGCGTCAGCCCCTGTGCGGTGCGCAGTTGTTGCACCCGTCGCCCGACCGTCTCCGGATCGTCTCGCTCCTGCATTCTGCGGCTCCCCCAACTGCCCCTGGGCCCCTTGCCGTTAGGCTCGTTCAACCCCTAGGTTAAACGGCGGGTTAAGCATGTTTAATACGCCGCTGATGTTGCGAGGTAGCCGTGCTCGGACGTTCATCCGTGCGTGACGGACGCCCCACCGCATTCCCCCACCTCCGGCTCCGTTCGCTCAAGGGAACCGCCGCCGCCCGCGGCCTGGTCGCGGCCGTACTGGCGGCTGCCGCCCTGATAGCCGCCGCGAACGCCGGCCCGGCGAGGGCGACCCAGGAGCCCCCGCCGACGGTCACCCAGCAGTCACCGTCGTCACGCTAGCGCTGGAAGGCATGTGCGGGTCGGGTGTGCCCGCGGTGGAGGGTCCGGGCTTTCCGGATCAGGCGATTGCCTGCCGGCCGCCTGACGGATAGGACTGTCCGCGTGTCTGATCAACGGAACGTCGCGCGTACGGTCGTGGCGCTCTCCTCGGTCGTGGTCGCCGGCTGCGCGGTGGCGATCACGGTCAAGGTGATGAGCGCGGACCCCCAGCCGAGGGTGCTGGACCAGGACGGACTGGAGCGGCAGGTGATGGCCGAGATCCAGGGCGGCCGGCCCGGCCCCGCGGACCGGCTGTCCTGCCCCGCCTCCGTCGTGGCCGAGAAGGGCAACAAGTTCGAGTGCCGCTACTGGGACGCGGACGGCGTCACCGCGAAGTTCGTCGAGGTCGAGGTCGTCAGCGACCAGGGCAAAGTCTCGGCGTCATTCCTCGGCTGAGCCAGGAGCCTCACGCCGTGCCGGTGCCGGTGCCGATCCGGTAGACGATCTTCTCGTTGTCCTCCTCGAACCCGAGCGACCGGTAGAAGGTGCGCGCGTCCGAGTTCACCCGGTCCGTCATCCATTCCAGGCGGGTGCAGCCAGGGCGTGCGGTGGCGATGCCACGCAGCTCACTCATCAGCCGGGCCCCGATGCCCTGCCGACGCAGGGCGTCGCGGACGTACAGCTCCTTGAGGAAGAGGGAGTGGGTGGACCCGGCGCTCGGCCAGAGAAACGAATACGCGGCGAGGCCGGCGATGTCGCCCGTGTCGTCCTCGACCACAAGGGTGGAAGCCAGGGGCGGCGCCCCGAACAGCGCTTCCTCGACCTGTGCCTGACGCTCCTCGAACGGCTGAATGGTCCGCGGCGCCGTAGAAGCGCTCGATCTCCTCGATCAGCCTGGCCAGCGGCCGGACATCGTGCTTCTCGGCCGGCCGGATCGGCACGGTCATCGGTGTACGGCTCCTCTCATTCGGGATGCGCCTCGGACAGGCGACGCTGCGGCTGGCGGGCGACCGGCGCGGCAGCATCAAGCGTCTCGGCCGAGTTGCGCACCCCGGGGCCGGGCGGTTGAGCCAGGGGGCGTAGACGCTGCGTTCCAGAACGGTTCGGCCAGGTCGGCAGCGCGGGCACAGGCGTTTGTGGTGCCTGTGCCCGTGCTGTCGGTGTGGGGTCAGCTCACTTGAGGTGGCGCAGGAAGGCGTCCCATGCCTGCGGCGCGACGGCGAACCGGCCCGCCTCGGGGTGCTTCGAGTCCCGGACGGCAACGAGCGCGGTGAGGTCGGCGACCTCTACGCACTCACCGCCGTTGGTGCCGCTGTACGACGACTTACGCCACGTGGCCGTGCCGAGCGCGGCGCACTCGACGCATTCACCGCCGTCGGGGCCGCTGTAGCTGGACTTACGCCACGTCACGGTGCTCAGGTGCTGGCCGTTCTCCATAGCGTTCCTCCGTCATGCGGGGTCGCTCAAGGTCACTTCAGGTCACGCAGAAACGCGGTCCATGCCTCGGGCGCGACGGCAAACCGCCCAGCCTGGAGGTCCTTGGAGTCACGGACGGCAACTTGGCCAGCGAGGTCGGCGACCTCAACGCACTCACCGCCAGTGTTTCCGCTGTACGACGACTTACGCCACCGCGCGTTCGTCAGGTCCCTGTGGATGCGCATAGCTTTCCTCCATCACGCGGGTGATCAGTGCCGCCGAATCCTCCACGGAGAGGGCGGACGCCTGCAAGTGAGCGTAACAAAGGGCGGCTTCCCTGACAGTCTCGGGGTTAGCCGTCATATGCCCTGAGATCAGGTCCTCGGTGTAGATGAGATCGGGGTGATCGTCGAAACGCAGGCTCGTGAACGATCCGATGAGGCTGGCGTGTTCGCCTGCCTCGTACGGCAATACCTAGATGCGCACCCATTTGTGGTCGCGGAAGCTCAGCAGATGGGCGAGTTGTTCGCGCATCACCTCACGCCCGCCGATCGGCCTGTGCAAGGCCGCCTCGTCCAGCACAGTCCAGGTCAGCGGTGGCTGCTCGCGAGCCAGGATCCGCTGACGCTCCAGGCGCGCCGCCACCAACTCATCTAGCCTGTCTGGCATGCCCGTCTCCAGCACAGCACGGGCGTACGCCTTGGTCTGCAGGAGGCCGTAGACCATCTGAGCCTGGTACGTCGAGATGTACGCCCCCTTGGCCTCAAGGTCCGCGAACGGCTGAAACCACGTAGGCAACTGGCTGCGCAGCACCAGCCCCACCAACCGCGAGAAGCAACCGTCGGTCATCCGGGCCGCGTCCACCCGTTCGGCGAACTCTCTCGTCGGTACCTTCTGCGTGGTCTCGATCTGGCCGATCAGTGAACCCGTGCAGAAGACGATCCCGCCGAGTTCCTTCTGTGTCAGCCCCGCTTCTTCCCGTTTTCGGCGCAGCTCGTAGCCGAAGTAGTCCAACGGCGATGCGCTCGGGTCGAGTTCGCGGATGTGCACCATGTAGCGGAGCGTAACCGAACCATTCCAGTCAGGTGGGGGAAATCACAAAACCGACCTAGGCTTAAGAACGTGACCACCGTCGCCCGCACCGCTCTGGACCTCACCGCCGACCTCCCCGTCGCCGACCTGGAGGACGTGTACCGGGACCTGCACAGTCACCCGGAGCTGTCGCTGCGTGAGCACCGGACCGCCGGCAAGCTCGCCGAACGGCTACGCGCGGCCGGGTACGAGACGGCCGAGGGGATCGGCGGCACAGGCGTCGTCGGCGTACTGCGCAACGGCGACGGGCCGACCGTACTGCTGCGGGCCGACATGGACGCGCTGCCCGTCCAGGAGGAGACCGGGCTGCCGTACGCGTCGCAGACGGACGGCGTCATGCACGCCTGCGGTCACGATCTGCATGTCACCTGGCTGGCCGGTGCCGCCGCCGCGCTGGCCGCGGGCCGGGAGACGTGGGCGGGGACGCTGCTGGTGGTCGGGCAGCCCGCGGAGGAGAACGGGCAGGGCGCCGCGGGCATGCTCGCCGACGGCCTGTACGACCGCTTCCCGCGGCCCGACGTGCTGCTGGGCCAGCACGCGGCACCCGGGATCGCGGGTCTGTACCCGCATGTGCCGGGGCTGGTGCTGTCCGCCGCGACGGACGTCGACATCGTGGTGCACGGGCGCGGCGGGCACGGCTCGCGGCCCGAGACGACGGTCGACCCGGTGGTGACGGCCGCCTACCTCGTCACCCGGCTGCAGACCGTGGTCGCGCGGGAGATCGCCGCGCGGGAGCAGGCCGTGCTGACCGTCGGCCGGATCGAGGCGGGCGCCCGGCACAACATCATCCCGTCCGAGGCGCGCATCGCCCTGAATCTGCGGACCCAGTCGGAGGAGGTACGGGAGCGGATGCTGGCCGCGATCCGGCGCATCGCGCACGGGGAGTGCGTGGCCGCGGGCTGCCCGCGGGAGCCCGAGGTGACGCTGGGGGACAGCTTCCCGGTCACGGTGAACGACGCGGAGACCGACCGCCGGGTGGCCGCCGTGCACGGGGAGATGTTCGGCGCGGAGCGGGTGTTCGACCCGGGCCCGGCGATGGGCAGCGAGGACTTCGGCCGGCTGGCGCTCGGCTCGGTCCCGTACGCGTACTGGTTCGTGACGACCACCCCCGCGGAGGTCTGGGAGCGGGCACCCGGCACGGACTTCGCGGAGAAGTTCCAGTCCGTCCCCAGCAACCACAGCCCCCACTTCGCCCCGGACCTCTCCACGATCGCCCCCGGCGCCCAGACCCTGGTCGCGGGTGCCCTGACCTTCTTGTCGGCACCTTGAGGCTCCCCCGGCCACGCCCCACTCCCGCCCCTTGTCGCCGCCACGCTCCGGCTGCCCTCGGTACCGCCGTCGGAGTCTCGTGCACGGTGCTACTTCAGGTGCTCTTCGAGGTCATCGACGGTCCAGTCGGCTTGGCGAAGGATGGAGCGGAGGGTGCCGGGCGCGAGGCTGCGGTGGAGAGGCACAATGACGGTCCGCTCGCCGCTGCGGTACTTGGCGTGGCTGCCACGGGTGGAGATGTGCCCGAACCCGCCGCGTTCCAGGGCCTTGGCGACGGCCGCGCCGGACAGGCCCGTGGGGACGGCGGGGCTCATGCGACGCGCCGCACTTCGACAGGGGCGGTGATCACGTCGGTGACCTCGGGCGCGGGAGCGTCCTCGAAGTAGAGCTCCAGCGCCTCGCGCAGATTCTCCAGGGATTCCTCAATGGTCTCGCCCTGGGAAGTGACCTCGACCTGGAGGCAGCGGGCCACGTACCACTCACCTTCGTGAGTGATCGCGGCGGTCAGGTGCAGTGCATCAGCCATGCCGCCAGTCTGGCACGTACCGCTCTCCCCGGACAGCGGCCTTCCCTGCCGTCACTCGTACCGGTATACGCGTTGACCTGCCTGAAGCCGCCCGCCAGGTCTGGGCCCCGTAAGCCGCGGCCTGCCCGTCCCCGGTCGACACTGCGGCGAAGCCGAGGGACGATGAAGGGGCGGGGCGCTTCTCGGCCTTCTGTTCGCCGCCGGGATGAAGCGGCGATCGGAGTTCCAGGTGACGCGCCCCCGTCCGCGTCCAGGGCAACGCGCGATGCGGCGCGCAAGGCAACGTCCCGGGGGCAACGTGGGGTGAGGCATGCGGCCCAGAAGTGACAGGCGCGCGCCGACCGGAGAAGCTACGGGAAGCGTGCGCCACCGCACCGAATCGTCTTCGGACTATGTCCACAGGGCGAGCCGTGAGCACGGACTCTCCGCTGTGTCGGTGAGCATCATCGCGCTCACGGTGGTGGGGGTCGCGGTCGCGGCCACCGCGCACTTCGCCCTGCTCTTCCTCTACAACGCCCCCTCGAACTCCTTCTCCCAGCGGCACGCCGCGGACATCGACAAGTACGTCTCCCCCGAACTCGTACAGGAATGGCGGCTGTTCGCCCCCAATCCGCAGTCGGTGAACACCCATGTGCAGGCTCGCGCGAAAGTCCAGGTTCCGGGCGGACGTCTCAACGAGACCGGCTGGGTGGACCTGACCGCGATGGATCAGAAGCGGATCGTGCACAATCTCCTTCCCAGCCACGCGCACCAGGACGAACTTCCGCACGCCTGGGCCAACTACGCCGACTCGCTCGACAACGAGGGACGTCCCGTCGGTCTGTACGGGGAGCTGATGCGGCAGTACGTGCTGCGCATCGCCGCCCATCGTCTGGGGCCTGAGATCGACGGCGGCACCGTGCGGTTCATCCAGGTGCGCTCGGCCGACACACCGGTGGGAGAGCCCCCGTGGAGCGGTCGGAAGGCCGACACACGGACCGGCTATGAGGTCCAACCGTGGTGGCCCGTCACAGCGGAGCACTTCAAGTGACCGCGTACTCACCGCCGTCCGCATCCGCCCGGCTCCGGCGCCGCGGCGGCGCCGCCCTCCGGCGAGGTGTCGCGCGCATCACGAGCGAGGCCGTCGCGCCGTACCAGTCGGCCGTCGCTCGCATCGGCTTCGCCTTCGCCTGGCTCGCCGTGCTGCTGCGCGAGTGGGTGCACCGTGCCGAGCTGTACGGGGTGGACAGCGCGTGGAACTGGGCCATGGCCCGTGAATGGAACGCGACGAACCAGGCGTTCACCGTGCTGCTGTGGCAGGACAGCCGATGGTGGTTCGAGATCGTCTACATTGCTGCGATCGGCGCGTCGGTGATGCTGCTCCTCGGGTGGCGGACCCGCACCGCCTCGCTGCTCTTCATGATCGGCGTGCTGGCGCTCCAGAACCGCAACCCCTTCATGGGGGACGGCGGCGACAACGTCGTCCACCTCATGGCGATCTACCTGGTGTTCACCCGCTGCGGCCGGGTCTGGTCGCTGGACGCGCGACGGGCCGCACACGGCCGCGACGGTGACCGGGACGTGGTCGGGATCGTGCTGTGGGTCTTCCTCACCGCCGTGCTCGCCCTGGTCACCGGGCTGGGCAAACTGGACACCGGCTGGGCGCTGTTGCTGTGGGGCTTCGCCCTCGCGCAACTGGCGTGGTGGCTGGTGCGACGCCACCGCCCAGGAGAGCCCCGCGCCGTCATGGAGATGGCCGGCAACGTGGTGCACGCGGGCGCGATGTTCGTGATCGCGGCCCAGGTGTGCCTGATCTACGCGGCCTCCGGCTGGTACAAGATCCAAGGCTCCTTCTGGCAGGACGGAACGGCGCTCTACTACGTGCTGCACACCGGCGACGTCACCCCGTGGCCCGCGGTGTCCCACGCCATCGCCCGCAACAGTCTGATCGTCCTGCTGCTGACCTACGGCACGGTGATCGTCGAAGTCGCCTTCCCCTTCACCCTCTTCCACAGCCGGCTGAGAACCGTCATGGTCGCGATCATGATGTCCATGCACGCGGGCATCGGAATCGTCCTCGGCCTGCCGTTCTTCGCACTGGCGATGATCGCGGCCGACGCCCTGTTCCTCCCCACCGCCCTGCTGCGCGGCGCGGGCGCCCGCGTGTCCCGTACGGTCCGAAGACACACCACGACACCGCCACCACAGGTGCCCTCCAGAGCGAAGTACTGACGCACCCGCTGCCGCACAGCACCGTCAGGGAAGACGGGCTCGGCTTGCGCGGACGCGCTCCAGGAGATCGCCGACCCCGTCCGCACCGGCGTACTGCCTGAACCCGGGCGCGAGGTCGCGTACGAGGGCTACGCAGCGTGGGGCGCCGATCTTCTCGGCCAGGGTCCGACATGATGCCGGCGCCGAGGTCTCGGTCGCCTGAGGCGTGGGCGCTGTGCAGGGCTCCGCGCCAGAAGCGTCCGGCCGCGGCGTGTTTGCCCTGGTCGAAGTGGTGCCAGCCGACGGTGGAAGACATACGTGCCGCCAGGGTGTGCAGGCGCTGGCCGACGGGTTGGGTGTAGGTGCCGCCGTCGATCAGGTCGGTGACGGTCGTCAAGTGGGCTTCGAGGAGCGTGCGCGTGTGCTGGCGCTGTTCGGTGACGAGACCGGTGAGTCTCTGCCCGGTGGCTTCCAGCAGGTCGACGAGTTCGGCGTCGACGGGCTTGCCGTCCAGGGCGGCGGCCAGGGCCTGCGGTTCGGTGGACGCCCACTGGTGGGCAAGGCCGACCAGGGCGGCGGAACTGTAGGTCAGGAAGGTACGGCGGTCCATGGAGGTTCGCAGAGCCTCTCGAAGTGCGGGAACGGTGCTGTCGGGCCCGTGAGGTACCGAGCTGTCACGGCCGGGCAGCCAGTGGGGCCAGCCAAGGTGAGCAACGAGGCGCTGGTCGATCCCGAACGACGAGCTGGGACGAGCCGGGCAAACACCGGGGTCCTGACGCGTGCCCTGGCGCGTGGCGGGTTGTGGGCGGGCCGGCGGCGGAGTCCGCTGTGCCGGGCACGTCTCAGTCGCTCGTGCCGAGGGTCTGGGCGAGTGCGTCGAGGGTCACGTCGACGATGGCGCGCAGTTGCTCCGTGCTCGTTCCGGCTCTGCTCATGACGGCGAGGGACTGGTTCACGGCCGCAAGGTGGGTCGCGTAGGACTCGGCCGCCTCGTCGTGCAGTCGGCCGGCCTTCAGCGCGGCGCGCAGCCGGGTGTGCTGGAAGCCGATCGCCTCCCGTGCACGCGCCGCGACGCTCGCGCTCAGCACCGGGGTCGCCATGACGGTCTGGGCCACCAGGCATCCGTCGGGCACAGCGGGGTCCGCGATGCGTTCCAGGGTGACGTCGAAGAACGCCCGCGCGGCTGCCAGGGGCCGGTCGGCGGCGCAGGACAACGCGGCGTCGTACTTGTCTCCGTAACGCGTGGCGTAGCGCTCCAGGCAGCGGATGAAGAGCGTGTCCTTGTCGCCGAGGGAGGAGTAGATGGAGCTGCGGTTGAGTCCGGTCGCCCGGGACAGGTCGTCCACCGACGTGTCCGCGTAGCCGGCCCGCCAGAACTGGATCATCGCGGCATCGAGCGCCGTGGCGACGTCGAACTGCTTCTTGCCTGCCATGCCGGCACCTCCCTCCTGCTCTGCCTTCTTCGTGGTGACCATCATCCCATCTTGAACTGATCGGTTCAAGATGGGCTAGGGTGAACGCATGATCTCGGCCGGACACCCCGCAATCCGCACAGCGCAGCGACACACGCACCGCGTGCTCGCGGTCGGCGCCATCGCGTTCGTCTACACCGTCGTCATGGCGGGCGGAACGCTGACGATCCCGCTGTACGTGCTGTGGGCCTCGCAATTCGGCTTCGGACCGCTCACCACCGTCGTCCTGTTCATCGCCTACGTCGTCGGAGTCGTCGGCACCCTGCTCGTGGCCGGTTCCCTGTCCGACGCCATGGGCCGCCGTCCCGTTCTCGCGCTGTCGCTCGCCCTCACGGCGCTGAGCACCCTGGGATTCGCGCTGGCAGACGGCCTCACGGTCCTGCTGATCTCGCGTGTGCTGAGCGGCGTGGCGACCGGGCTCATCACCGCGACGGCAACGTCGGCGATCGCGGAACTCGTGCGCGGGCGCAGGACGGCGGCCGTGCTGAGCACCGCGGCCAACGTCGGCGGCCTGAGTCTCGGTGTCGTCGCCGCGGGCGTCCTCGCACAATGCGTCACGGCACCGACTCACACCGTGTTCTGGTGCTACCTGGCGATGTGCGCCGTCGCCGGCGTCTCCTGGCTGGTCATCCCCGAGACCACAGACGAGACCGCAGACGAGACCGCAGACCGAACGGCGCTCCGGCGGCCTCGTATCCGCCGCCCGGTCCTCCCCGACGGACCAAGCCGGGTGCGGTCGTTCGTCGCCAGCGGCGTGCTCGTCGCGGCCTCCTCCGGCGTCAACGGGTTCTTCTCCTCGCTGGCTCCCGCGTTCCTGCGCGACGACCTGGGCGTGTCGAACTTCGCTGTCATCGGCGTGGGCGTCGGCACCCTGTTCATCAGCGCGCTGCTGGCGCAGATCGTCATGCCCGCGGCCCTTCTGCGACGCGACATCGGGACGGCCCTCCTGGCCGTGGGCATGATCGTCATCGAGGCCGCGCTGTGGACCCGCTCCGCGCCGCTTTTCATCGTCGGCACCGTCTTCGCCGGCGCGGCAGTCGGAACGCTGTTCCGACACGGTCTGAGCGTCACCGACGCACTGTGCGATCCCGGCAATCGGGCCCAGCTCAATGCAACCTACTTCTTGTTCCTCTACTCCGGGCTCGTCGTCCCGGTCCTGCTGCTCGGTTTCGCCGATCAGACCCTCGGGACACGGGCCTCCAGCACCATGCTCGCCGCTCTCGTCGTGTCCACCGCCCTCGTGGGCCTCGCCCTCGGCCGACGCGCCGAACCAACCAGTACACCCGACACCTTCAGCAGACCGTCAACACACCTCACACCAGTGGAGGACAATCATGAATGACCCCGCACGCGCCCCCCGCGCCTCCGGCAACCCGGTCCGCGACCTGCCGCTGCCCGACCTGGCCGGTTTCACCCACCGTTGGGTCGACGCGGGCGGCGTCCGGCTCCACGCGGTCGAGGGCGGCCGGCCGGACGGTCCAGCCGTCGTGCTGCTCGCCGGGTTCCCGCAGACCTGGTGGGCATGGCGCAAGGTGATGCCGGACCTGGCCGACCGGTTCCACGTCATCGCGATCGACCTGCCGGGCCAGGGCCACTCCGAACGCCCTGACATCAGCTACGACACGCACACGGTCGCAGCGCACGTCCACGCCGCGGTCAAGGCGCTCGGAGTCCCGGCATACTGGCTGGTCGCCCACGACATCGGCGCGTGGGTCGCCTTTTCCTTCGCCTTGAAGTACCAGAGCCAGTTGCGTGGCCTGGCACTGCTCGACGCCGGCATCCCGGGCATCACACTCCCCGACGCCATCCCGACCGACCCCGAGCGGGCGTGGAAGACCTGGCACTTCGCCTTCCACCTCGTGCCCGACCTGCCCGAGACCCTGCTCGCCGGCCGCGAACGGGAGTACGTCGGCTGGTTCCTGAAGGTCAAGACCCTCTCCTCCGACACCTTCGACGACGCCGAAATCGAGCAGTACGCCGCGTCCGTGGCCGCCGACGGCGGTCTCCGCGCATCCCTGGCCTACTACCGTGACGCCGCCGAGTCGGCGCAGAAGAACCACGAAGCGCTGGAACGACAGCGCCTGACGGTCCCGGTTCTCGGGATCTCCAGCAGCCACGGCTCCATCCCCGACATGGCAGCGTCCATCAGGCCGTGGGCCGACCACGCCACCGGGATCGTCGTGCCGGACGCAGGACACTTCATCCCCGATGAACAGCCCGATGCCGTCGCTGCCGCGCTGACCGACTTCATCACCGAAGACGACTGAGACTCAGCGGACGCTCCGCTCGTCCGGCCGGTCACTTGTAGATCTTGCCGGGCTCGGCCTTGGCCGGAGCGAGCAGTTGGGAGACGGCCACAAAGGTGTAGCCCTGCCTGCTGAGCGCCTTCAGGATGGACGGCATGGCAGGCACGGTGCCCTTGTGCAGCGGGTGGAGCAGGATGATCCCGTCGCGGCCGGCGCCGTCGAGCACGCGCTTGGTGATCAGCGCGGTGTCGCTCGTCTGGTAGTCCTTCGCGGTCACCGTCCACAGGACCTGCGCCATCCCCAGTTCCTTCGAGATCTTGGAGACACGGTCGTCGGTGCGGCCCTGCGGCGGGCGCATCAGCGTCGGCTCGCTGCCGGTGATGTCGGAGATGGCCCGTGCCGTGCGGCGCAGCTCGTCGCGGATCTGCGCGTCAGAGACATCGGTCAGCACCGCGTGCGTCCAGGTGTGGTCCCCGATCTCGTGGCCGTCCTCGGCGATCCGCCGCACCACATCCGGGAACTTGTGGATGCGCCGGCCCTCGAGGAAGAACGTCGACGGCGCCTCGTACTCCTTCAGGAGGTCCATCAGCCGGTCGGTGGGTTCGCCCGGGTTGCCGTCGAAGGTGAGCGCGATGCACTTGGCCTTCCGGCAGTCCGTCTGCCCCGACGGTACGCGTGCTCCCGACGCGGCCCGGTCGCGTTCCTCGCGCGGGGAGAGCGTGTCCAACTTGTGCGCCTGGACGACCATGACGACGGTCGTCACGGCCGCCACCACGGTCAGAGTCATGAGTATGAGCAGGTGACGCCGCCTTTTCAGGATCTTCATCTCAAGGAGAGGAATTCAGCGCCAAAAGGGTTGCTCAGCGGCTCCGATGGTGAGTCAGGACACGTGTACGCAGCACGTTTCCAGCGAGCTGTCGCGCCCAGGCCCGCCCGAGATCGTCGCCGCCCTGCTGCGGATCCGCCGGCTCGCGCCGTTCGGCGTGCGGCGCACGAGCGGACGGTCGCTGCTCGCCACCGCCGCGGGTTCAGCGCCACCCCGATCGACGAAGAACTCGTCTTCCGCGGGTGCCGGCCAACGCCCTGGGCCGCTAGGCCCTGTCGTCAGCGTGCTCACCGGCGCCGCGGTCTTCGCGCTCGCGCACGGCCTCAACCCGGTGCTGCCCGTCGCGTTCACAGTCGCGTCACCAACGCCGTGCGTCGGCCAACGCCGTGCGGCCGCGGCGCACCGGCTTGGTGTCGTCGTTCGCGGCGTCAGCGACGCGCTCGCCATGGCGGTCCCCGTACTCACGCCGGTGGGCAAGTGAGCCGCGGCCGAACGGTCTTGCGTCGTCAGCCGGCGGCGTACTTCGACAGCGCCCAGCTGTCGTACTCCTTCTCCGAGGTCTCTCGGCGCATCGCCGCCGCCACCTCGGTGTCCTCGCCGACCACATAGCGAAGCTGCGTCGTGTCGTCCGACGCCGCGGTGACGATGACGTCGGCCACCGTGCTCTCCGTTGCCAGCCGGTACGGAGAATCCTGCTGGAACCGGGCCATGACGCGGCGTACGTAGCCCTCGTAGGCGGGCGGGACGGGCACCGCCTGGGAGGTCTCGGCCGTGCGCTGGACGAAGTTGGTGTCCGGCACCAGGCCCGGCTCGACGAGCTTGACCACGACCTTGCGGGTGGCGAGTTCATAGCGGAGGGATTCGGTGAAACCCTCCACGGCGAACTTGGTCGCGGCATAGACCGACATCAGCGGCTCGGGCACGATGCCGGAGCCCGAGGACACATTGACCACACGGCCCTCGCCCTGCGCCGCGAAGTACGGCACCGCCGCCTGCGTGACCCGCATCATGCCGAAGACATTGGTCTCGAACAGGTCCCGCACGTCCGCCATGGGTGTGGCCTCGAAGACCGAGAACAGCCCCACCCCTGCGTTGTTGACCACGCAGTCCAGCCGGCCGAACCGCTCGACCGCCCGCTCGACCGCGGCGGTGACGGAGTCGGCGTCCCGTACGTCCATGGCGCGGACCAGAAGATTCTCGGCGGGCTCCTTGGGCCACTCGGCCTCCGGCCGCCTCGCGGTGGCGGCCACGTTCCAGCCCCGCGCCAGGAACGACGCGACCGCCGCCCTGCCGAAACCGGATGAGCCGCCCGTCACCAGAACCGTCTTGCGCTGTTGATCAGTCATGTCTCCAGGGTGCGGCGGCATGGCGGGACTGTCTATCATCGATCGTCCGTCGATGATGAGCGAGCGTCCGACATGACCGACCCTCTGGCCGACCTGATGCGCCTGATCCGCCCTCATGCGGTCCTGTGGAAACGGATCGAAGGCGCCGACCGGTGGGCGATCCGGTTCCCCGCCAACAGCGACATCACCTTCGGGACGGTGACACGCGGCCACTGCCTCCTCCTCGGCTGCGGCCCCGCACTCGAACTGGCCCAGGGAGACTTCCTCCTGCTCTCCGGACCGTCATCCGCCTTCACCTTCTCCAGCGACCCGGACACCGCACCCGTGGACGGTGAGGCGCTGATGGCCCAGGCCCCCGACAACGCGGTCACCGTCGGCGCCGGAGCCGGGCCCACATGCCAACTGGTCGGCGGCCACTTCCAGATCGACGCGCCCAACGCCCACCTGCTGCGCGCCCTGATGCCGGGCAGGATCCACTGCCGGGGCGCGGACCCCGGCACCGGACGCATCTCGCATCTCCTCGACCTGATCGCCGACGAGGCGACCTCGGACCGTCCCGGCACCGGCTATGTCCTCCCGCGCCTGGTCGAGGTCATGCTCGTCGAGGCGCTGCGCGGCCATGGCCCTTCGGGGCCGGGAATCCATTCCGAGGGTCTGCTCAGCGGCCTGGCCGACCCACAGGTCTCAGCCGCGCTGCATGCTCTGCACGCCGACGTCCGCCGTCCGTGGACCGTGGCCGACCTGGCGGCGGCAGCGCACATGTCGCGCTCGGTGTTCGCGGAACGCTTCACCGAGCGGGTCGGCACCACCCCCATGGACTATCTGCTGGCCTGGCGCATGGCACTGGCCAAGGACGCGCTCATCCGCGGCGACCAGACCCTCACCAAGATCGCCCATGCCGTGGGATACGGATCGGCGAGCGCCTTCAGCAACGCCTTCCGCCGCACCACCGGCCTCCCCCCGGGCCAGTACGCCACCACCCGGCGCGTTCCCCCGCCCTGACGGGCCGTCGACTCCGAGGGGCCCGGCGGCACTGGCCCGTTTGTCGGTGGCATGACCCAGTCGCCGGGCCCTAGTCTTCACACACACGCCACACCCGGCTCACAGAGTGACCACACGAGCCGGCACGGGGCGCCCACATCCATTCGTTCCGGGGGGTTCGAATCAGCGTGCGTATGCGCACCCTTCCCGCCGCCACCGCCCTGGCGGTCCTGTTCAGTTCGGCGGCGCTCGCCGCCACCACTCCGGCGTACGCCGACTCCACCAAGATCCTGCCGGTCAGGTCGGCCGGCGACATCGTGGTGGACTCCGCCCACCAGCGGGTCTTCGTCAGCGATCCGACCGGCGGAAAGATCGTCGTCACCACCTACGGCGGGACCGTCGTGCAACAGCTGACCGCCCTGCCGGGCGTCGCCGGCCTGGAGCTGTCGGCCGACTCGGCGACGCTGTACGCGGCGGTCGGCGGCGACGACGCGATCGTGGCCGTCGACACCGCGACCGGCACCGAGTCCGCCCGCTACGCGGTGGGCGACCAGCCGCGAAGCGTCGCCGTGGCCGGCGGCCGGATCTGGTTCGGCTACGGCGCCTCGGGCTACGGCGACCTCGGCTCGGTGGACCTGACGGGCGAGCAGCCCGTGATCACGCTGGGGCAGGCGACGCACTCCTGGTACGGGGCGCCGATCCTGGACGCGGCCCCGGACTCGGGCGTGCTGCTGGCCGGCGAGACCGCGAGCAGCCCGTCCTCCCTGGTCTCGTACGACGTCACCACGGGCGCCCCCGTGCGGCTCGCCGCCACCACCGCGGGCTCGTTCATCCGGGACGTCGCGGTCACACCGGACGGCCAGAACGTCATCACGGCCAGCGGATCTCCGTACCACCACCCGGTGTTCAAGACGGCCGACCTCACGCCGAACGGCAGCTACGCCAGCGACGCGTACCCGAACGCCGTGGCCATCGCCCCCGACGGCACGGTCGCCGCGGGCATCGACGGCTGGTACGACCCGGACGTCTACGTCTACCGGCCCGGCGACACCACGGCGGTACGCGAGTACGACTTCCCGAACACGGGCAGCACGAGCGGCTCCGACGTGCTCGCCGACTCCGGGCTCGCCTGGACCACGGACGCCTCCCGCCTGTTCGCGGTGACGTCCAACAGCAACGACGTCTTCTCCCTGCGCGTGCTGACCGGCCCCACCAAGGCGGCCACCACCGTCACGGTCGACGCCCCCGCCACCGCGCCCCGCGCCAAGAAGCTCACCGTCAAGGGCAAGGTCACCTCGAAGGTGCCGCTCCCGGCCGGGTCCCCGCTGACGGTGACCCGCACCGACCTGGAGTCCCCGAGCGGCAAGCAGCTGCCCTCGGCGACGGTCAAGGGCGACGGCACATACTCCTTCACCGACACCCCGACGGTCGGCGGCAAGGTCACCTACAAGGTGGCGTACGCCGGTGACGCCGGGCACACCGCGGGCTCGGGCAGCGACTCCGTCGACGTCTCCCGCGCCAAGCCGGCGCTCACCCTCACCAACAACGGCAAGGTGTACGCGTACGGCGCCGACGTGAAGTTCACGGCGCACCTCGGCACGACGTACAAGAACCGCAAGGTGGAGATCTGGGCCGACCCCTTCGGCGGTGACAAGCCGAACAAGCTGGTGAAGTCCGGCACGGTCAACTCCAGCGGGAACCTGTCGGTCACCCTGGACCTCAAGCGGGACACCAAGGTCACCGCGAAGTTCGCGGGCGACGCCCGCTACCAGCCGCGGACCGTGGCCAGCACGGTCGGCGCCCGGGTGAAGGTGTCCACGTCGGTCAGCGGCCACTACAAGACGAAGAGCACGTGGGGCCACACGTACTCCTTCTTCCGCAAGTCCAAGGACCCGCTGTTCACCACCAAGATGTCGGCCTACCCGGGCCGCAAGCAGCGGCTCACCTTCCAGGTGTACTACAGCGGCCACTGGTACGACGCCGGCTCGGACTACTTCGCGCTCAGCTCCACGGGCCTGTCCCAGGTGCGGCTGGAGGGCACCCACGACACCGGCTGGCGCTTCCGGGCCCGCTCCTCGTACGTCAACGGCAGCTCCGGTGACACCGTGAACTCGACCACGCACGGCGCCTGGAAGTACTTCACCTTCACCAGCTGACGGGCGGACGGCTCAGCCCTGGGTCTGCAACTCCCGCAGATGCTGCTGGACATGGTCCAGGGCGCCCTGTCTGCGGCCCGGGACGCGGCGGCGCAGGTCCGCCAGGGTGGGGCCGAGTTCCCGGGCGTGGGCCGCGTCGGCGATGCGGCCCCACTGGTGGTGGGCCCGGTCCACGGCCGCCTCCACCGCGGGCGCGTCGGCGGGCTGCCCGGCGGCCAGCCGGGCCCCCGCCACGGTCAGCCAGGTGCGACAGCTGCGCACCGCGTCGCCCGCGAACATCGCGAGGTCCGCGCGGACCTCGGCCCAGTGCAGCGCGTCCTCGGCACCCGGGCCGTGCGCGCGCACCGCGGCCTGCTCCCACCGCGCGGCCAGCGCGTCCGCCTCGGCGTGCCGGCCGGCCTGTACGGCGGCGGCGATCGCGGCGTGCGGATCACCGCCCGCCGGGGCGGGCGCGGCCAGCAGGATGTTGCCGGCCGCCTCCTCGCCCAGCCGGGCCACCACCTGCTGGTGCAGCTGCTCCAGGGGCGGCCGGTGTCCGCTGCGCAGCACCGTCGCCACCGCCTTCATGTACGACGGCACGGCGACGGTGCGGCGGGCCGGGGGCGGCGCTATCCGGCCGTAGACCGGGTTGTTGCGGCCCGAGTCGAGCGGCGCGGTGTGCAGGTGCTGCCAGGTTTCGGCGTCCGCGTGCAGATCGACGACGAGGGTGGTCGCGCCGGACGGCCGCAGCCGCAGCTCCTCGCGGATCCAGTGCCAGGGGAAGGCGGTGTAGCGGACGGTCGCCGCGGTGGTGCGGGCCAGCGCCAGATGCGGCAGGCGCTGGCGCCGGTCGAGCTGGAGCTGGCCGGCGACGAACACGGTCAGCGGGCCGGGGGCCGCCGCGGCGGCGCGCAGCCGGGTCAGTACGGCCTGCGGGTCCAGCGGATCGGCGAGTTCGACCACGTTGGCGGTGTCCGTGCCCGCCAGCACGTCGGGTGCGACGGCCGCGAGGACGGGGAGCACGGACGCCGCGTCGACCAGGCGGCCCCGGCCCATCGGCGAGGCCGCGAGCAGCAGCACGGTTCCGGGCATCGTCCCTCCCCTGTCGATCACCTAGGGCAGCACGGTAACCGCTGCTGCTGCGAAGAAGGGCCTCAGGACCGCAAACGTCCCCGTACGGGAATCTGGACGGGAGTCCAGCCCATCACCCGCCGTACCGCGAAAACCGTGGTGTCGTCCGCGAGATGACCGCCGGTGTGGCGGAGCGTGCCGGCCCGCACGAAGGCCACGAGCCGGGTCGGCTCGGCCGTGCGCGGGTCCGCGGCCACCGCCCGGATCACCTCCTTCGCCAGCGGATAGAACCCGCCGGTCCCGTCCCTGGCCTCGGTCACCCCGTCGGTGACGAGCAGCAGGGTCTCCCCGGCGCCCAGCGCCACCCGGTGCGCCCGCGGCGGTCCGTCCGCGAACTCGCCCATGCCGAGCGGCAGGCCGTCGCCGGGCGGGAGCAGCCGCACCCCGCCGGGGGCGACCGCCATCGGCGGCTCGTGGCCGAAGTTGACGATCTCCACGAAGCCCGACTCGCGGACGGGGAAGCCGACCAGTACGGCGGTGGCGAACCGGTCGCTCTCCTTGCGGCCCAGGTCGGCCGTGTACCGGCGGTGGCGCAGCATCCGGGTCTCCAGGAGTGCGGCCACGGCCGCGAGGTCCGGCTCGTGGTAGGCGGCCTCCCGGAAGGTGCCGAGCAGTGCGACGGCCGTGGACACCGCGCCCAGGCCCTTGCCCTGTACATCGCCGACGAAGACACGGGGCCCGTGGGGGCCGGGCTGGATGTCGTAGAAGTCGCCGCCGACGCGGGCGTCCGTGTCCGCGGACAGATAGACGGCCGCGTTCTCCAGGCCGGCCCAGGCCGGCGGCAGCTGGCGCAGCACGGTGCGGCGCGTCGTGTCGACGGCGTCCCGCATGTGCAGCATGAGGCGTTCGGTGCGCAGCCGGACCGCGCACGCCAGGGTGGCGAGGACCCCGCCGAGGGCGATCAGGACGAAGTCGGGCAGGCCCGCCTGGTAGTGGCTCGGCCAGGCGGCGTCCACGAGGAAGTACGCCAGCAGCGAGAGCACCCCGAATCCGGCCGTGGTCCACACCCCGCAGATCGCGGCGGCCGTGCCCGGTACGAGGACGATCCAGGAGATGATGCGGAACTTCTCGGTGGTGTTGATGTCGACCAGGACGATCAGCGCGAGCAGCAGGAGCGGCACCACCCACGAGACGGCGAGCCCGTGGATCCGCAGCAGTTGCCGCGGCGGGGCCTCGTCGTCGCCGGTCACGGCGTGCGGCCCGCCCTTCATGGACTTCAGACAAGCATGGGTGCGCACCGCCCGCATCCGGGCACCCGACCCGCACGACTTGCCGGCCACCGGCCCCAGGTGTGCCCTGGAAGCCGAGGAGAAACCCGGGGGTGAAACCCGGGGGCCCATGCCTGGGGTGCGTCTCGGGGGCGCATTCCTGGGGGCACCACCGGGGTTCTCCGGCGGCGCATCCCGGGTTCCCTGGGGGCGCGTTGCCGGGGCGCACCCCGGGAGCATCCCCGAGGCGCGTCCCGGGGACGCATCGGGAGGACGCATCCCTGGGCGTATCCCGGGAACGCGTCACCCGGGGGCATGGCATCCCCGGGGCGCATCCTCGGGGCGAATGGAGAGGAGTGCTCTCATGGCTCATGCGGCACCCGCGTCCGGGGGCGTGCCCCGCGAGCGCCGGACACCCGATGTCTTCGACGAGCGCACCCACGCGGTGGCCCGGCTGGCGTTCCCCGTCCTGCTCGGGCTGCTCTACGGCTACTGGGCCGCGGCCAACCGGCGCGACGGCGGGCCCATCACCGGCTGGAACCTGCTGTTCGGCTTCGTGACCGCGCTGGTGTTCGTCCTGGTGTACCTGGGCGTGCAGGCGCTGGCCCCGCGGATGCGGCGGGAGGTGCACGCGCTGCTGTGGACCGCGTTCGGCGGCATCGCGTTCGGCTTCCTGTACAGCCAGTCCGGGGAGACCGCGCTGCGCTCCACCGGCATGTCACTGGCCGTCGCCGCGGTCATCTTCATCGTGATCTTCTACCGCTACTACACCCACGAGGACGCAGAGGGCCGCAGAATCCGCTGACCCCGCCTCCGGCACGAGGCCGGAACGGGGATGTGAGGCGGAGGCCGACACGGGGCGCAGGCCACCACCGGGCGGGGCCGCGGCCGGACAAGGCCGCCACCGGACGTAGGCCACCAGACGAGGCCGCGGCCGGACGAGGCCACCACCAGGCGAAGCCACCACCGGGCGGGGCCACCACCGGGCGGGGCCGCGGCCGGACAAGGCCGCCACCGGACGTAGGCCACCAGACGAGGCCGCGGCCGGACGAGGCCACCACCAGGCGAAGC
>NZ_JBIWKB010000006.1:184024-251272 GCF_044765425.1 Streptomyces sp. NPDC102462
GCCACCACCGGACAAGGCCACCACCGGGCGGGGCCACCACCGGGCGGGGCCGCGGCCGGGCGCGTCGTGTGCCGGGGGCACCGCCGAGCGCGGGTCCGTGCTGCCGCCGGGCCGGTGGCTCCACCGGGGGCGGGCCGGGGGCCGGCAAGCGCTGCCGGAGCCGCGGCGGCACGGCGCGGCCGGGACCGCCGACCCGATCGGGATCGTCATCGCACGCGGGGCGGTGCCGCTGTCGGCGCCCCGCGCGGGGACCGTTGGTGGTGGGCGTCCGGTGGTGGCGGGTTGAATACGGTCCGCATTCCACCCGATTGCACCCATAGCGGTCGCCGTTCGGGGCCGGAGGCCGTTGGCTGGGAGGGTGTCCCCACGTCTCAGGAGCGCCCTGTCGGCGGCGCTGATCGGTCTGGCCTGCCTCCTCGTGCCGTTCGGTGCGCTGGCGGCCTGGGCGGCGTACGGTCTCACCGACACCGGCCGGTACGTCACGACGATGGCGCCACTCGCCGCCGACCCGGACGTACGTGACGCGGTCGCGGACACCGTCGGAGCCGGAATCATGCGCGAGGTCGACCAGAAGTTCGACGTCAGCCCGGTGCGGGGCGCCGTCGGGCCGTTCGTGCACGACGCGGTGCACTCCTTCACCCAGACCCGCGCCTTCCGGCTCGCCTGGGACGAGGGCAACCGCGCCACCCACGACGCCGTTCTGCGTGCGCTGCGCGACGAGGACGCCGAGGACGACCTGCTCGAACAGCCGGTCACCGTCGACCTCGCGGCCGTCACCGCCCAGGTCAAACGGCAACTCGCCGAGGACCACATGCCGCTCGCCGACCGGATCCCGGTCGAGCACACCGCGTTCGCCGTCCTGCCCGCCCACGAACTGGCTCCGCTCCGGAAGGGGTACCACGTGCTCGAAGTCGCCGGCTTCTGGCTCCCCGTGGCGGCCGTCGTCTTCGCCGTCGCGGGCATCGCCCTCGCCGTCCACCGCCGGCGCGCGATCACCGCGACCGCGCTCGGTACGGCCCTCGGCGGCGCCCTGCTCGGCGTCGCCCTCACCATCGGCCGCCGCCTCACCCTCGCCGACCTGCCCACCGACGTCCCCCAGCCGGCCGCCGGCGCCGTCTACGACGCCCTCACGGCCACCCTGCGCACGGTCTCCTGGCTGCTGCTCGGCCTCGGCCTCACGGTGGCCGTGGTCACCTGGCTGACCCGGAACGTACGCGCGCTGTCCCCTCGGGCCCGTGCCCTGCCCGCCCACCGGGACACCGCCCCGTCGCAGCGGCCCCCCGAATTCGACGACGAGCCCGTCCAGCCCGAAGCCGGCATCGGAGCAGGCTGGCCACCAGGAGGCCCCACCGCCACCCCCGGAGCCTGACCGGCCGCTGCCCGCCGCAGGCCAGACAGGCATCCGGTGCCGGAAGTCGAGCCCGCCGGTGCCGAGGGCGGGTCAGGGGCCGGCCGGGATGACCCGGCATGCCCCGGACATAATGGGCGCATGTCCCGCGAGTTCCCCATCAGCCTCACCCCTCCCGACTGGCTGGTACGGAACCTGCGACCGCAGCGGGCGCCCGTCAACCGGCCCGCCATGGTCCGCGCGGCCGTCGCCATGGCCCTGCCGCTGGCCCTGGGACTCACCACCGGCCACCCTGCCTACGGCGCGCTGGCATCCATGGGCGCCCTGTCCGGCGTCATCGGCGACACCGCCGACGCCTACCACCTGCGGATCCTCAACATCGCCGTGCCGCAGCTGTTCGGCGCTGTCGGCGTCACCCTCGGCTCGGCCGTGCACGACCAGGGCTGGCTCGCCGTCGGCGTCCTCACCGTCGTCGCGCTGGTCTCCGGGATGATCTCGACGATCGGCGCGGTGGCCTCCGTATCGGGACTGCTCCTGCTCCTGAACGCCGTGGTCGGCGCCGGACTCCCGCTGCCCCCGCCCTGGTGGCTGGCCCCGGTCCTGATGACCGGCGGCGGGCTGCTCGTCCTGCTGCTCGCCCTGCTCTCCTGGCCGCTGCGCTCCGGCGTGCCCGAGCGGACGGCCGTCGCGCAGTCGTACCGTGCGGTCGCCGCGCTGCTCGCCGTGTCCGGCACCGACCGCACCGAGGAGTACGACGACGCCCGCCGCGCGGTCACCCAGTCCCTGAACCAGTCGTACGACCTGATCCTCGCCCGGCGCGCCCGGCACCACGGCCGCAGCCGCGAACTGACCCGGCTGCTCGCCCAGTTGAACGCGATCACCCCGGTCGTCGAGGCGGCACCCGCCGCCCACCTGGCCGGCGGACCGCTGCCGCCGCAGATCCCCGCGGCGGTCCGCCGCCTCGCCGACGCCGTGGCCGGCGCGGCCCCCGCACCGGCGGGCCCGGCCCTGCCGGAACCGGCCGGCGAGACCGCGCGCGCCGTCGACCACGCCCTGCGGCACGCCGCCGCCGTCGTGGCCGCCCCCGACATGGACCCCCGCGGCATCGACGACCGTCCCGGCGGCCCCGCCGCGCTGCGGGTCCGCACCGCACGGGCCGCCCGCAACGTCACCCTGTCCGCCAACTCCTGGCGCTACGGCCTGCGGCTTGCCCTGTGCATCGGACTGGCCCAGGTGCTGGTGTCGATCCTGCCGGTGCCCCGCTCCTACTGGGTCGCCCTCACCATCACCTTCGTCCTCAAACCCGACTTCGGCTCGGTCTTCTCCCGTGCGCTGCTGCGCGCGCTGGGCACGGTGGCGGGCCTGCTGGTCGCGGCGGCCGTCCTCGCCGAGGTGCCGCGGGGCTGGTGGGACGTGCCGGTGATGGTGGTACTGGCGCCGCTGATCCCCGCGTTCACGCCCCGCGGCTACGGCTACCAGACCGCGGCGATCACCCCGGTGATCCTGCTGCTCTCCGACATCCTGAACCACCAGGGGACGGCCCTGCTGCTGCCGCGGCTGCTCGACTCGCTGCTGGGCTGCGCCATCGCCCTGATCGCCGGCTATCTGCTGTGGCCGGAGAGCTGGCACACCCGGGTCGGCGACCGGCTCGCCGACGCGGTCGCGGACACGGCCCGCTACGTCGGGTCGGCGTTCCGGCCCGACGCCGACCCGGCCGCGGGTGTCCGCATGCGCCGCCGCCTCTACCGGGACCTCTCGGTCATCCGCACCGAGTTCCAGCGCGCCCTGACCGAACCCCCGCCCACCGGCCGCCGCGCCGCCGCGTGGTGGCCGCTGGTGGTCGCCGTGGAACGGATCGTCGACGCCACGACGGCGGCCCGGGTGCGGGTACGGCACGGCGCCCCGCCGCCGTCCGCCGCGGAGGTCGACCAGGTGGTACGCCAGCTCGGGGAGCTGGCGGACGGTGTGCGGCGGGCGTCGACGCTGATCGCGGTCCGTACGGATCTCACTGGGCCGGCGGATGGTGTCCTTGAGCCGTTGCGGCAGGAGGTGGCCGCGGCTCGGGCGATCGCGTCGCCCCACTGACGGCTGCGCCGCCTCAGCGTTGATCGGGCGGCCGTTCGTTGTCGACTGCGGGTGCGTTGTGGGTTTTGCGCAGTTCCCCGCGCCCCTGATCAGCCGGCCGTTCGTCGTCGACTGCGGGTGCGTTGTGGGTTTTGCGCAGTTCCCCGCGCCCCTGATCAGCCGGCCGTTCGTCGTCGGGCGCGGGTCCGTCGTGGGATTTGCGCCGGTCCCCGCGCCCCTGATCAGCCGGCCGTTCGTTGTCGGGCGCGGGTCCGTCGTGGGATTTGCGCCGGTCCCCGCGCGCCTGGGCGGGCGACGGGCCCCGCGGGACTGGTTGGGCGAGTCTTCGTGGGTGGCCGCGGGGGCGGCGTGGTTGTCGCGCCCGCGGCCGTTGCACGACCCTGTCGCGGTCGTCAGACGCCGATGTTGCGGCCGTCTGCACGCCATACCGCGACCACGGCCGGGCGCACGATCTTTCCGGCGCCGTCCGGCCAGGCGCTCGCCGGCTTCTCCACGGACGCGCCGTCCACCTCGCCCGGGTGCTGCACGGCGACCAGGACGCGGCGCTCCTGGATGATCGGACCGCAGGTCTCGGCGCCGTTCGGCATGGTCAGGAACTGCTTCAGCTCACCGCGCCGGTCACCCTTGGTGGCGACGCCGAACAGGCCGTCGTGCGTGCCGAGCGCGTTGCCGTCGGTGGAGATCCACAGGTTGCCGTGCGCGTCGAAGGCCACGTTGTCCGGGCAGGAGATCGGGCTGACCCGGTCCTTCGGGAAGCCCGCGAAGTAGGTGGCCGGGTCGGCGGGGTCACCGGCGACCAGGAACACCGACCAGCCGAAGGAGGTGGCGTCGGCCCGGTTGCCCCGCTCGGTGAGTTCGAGGATGTGCCCGTGCTTGTTGTTGGTGCGCGGGTTGGCCTCGTCGGCGACGGGGGAACCGGTCTTGCCGCGGTTGGTGTTGTTGGTGAGCGCGACGTACACCTTGCCGGACTGCGGCGACGGCTCGATGTCCTCCGGGCGGTCCATCTTCGTGGCGCCCACCTTGTCACCGGCGAGCCGCGTGAAGACGAAGACCTCCTCCGCGCTCATGCCCTCGACATGCGAGACGGCGCCGTGCGCGGTGGCGGTGGCCAGCGGGATCCAGGTGCCGCTGCCGTCGAACTCGCCGTCGGCGGGGAGCGTGCCGCTGCCGTCGATCTCGCTCGCCGGGGAGTCACCGGTGAGCTTGGCGACGTACAGGGTGCCCTCGTCCAGCAGCGTCAGGTTGTGCTCGCGCGCGGAACGGCTGTTGCCGTGCCGCATCCGCTTGCTGCCGACGAACTTGTAGAAGTAGTCGAACCGCTCGTCGTCGCCGGTGTAGACGACGGGACGCCCGTCCGACGTCATCCGCACGGTCGCCGCCTCGTGCTTGAACCGGCCGAGCGCGGTCCGCTTGCGCGGGGTCGACGTCGGGTCGTACGGGTCGAACTCGACGACGTACCCGAACCGGTGCACCTCGTTGGGCTCCTGAGCGATGTCGAAGCGCTTGTCGAACCGCTCCCACTTGCGCTCCGTCGCGCCGGTGCCGATGCCGTAGCGCTTGTCGGTGTCCCGGTCGGCGTTGGCGAAGTACTGGTTGAAGTTCTCCTCGCCGTGCAGCGTGGTGCCCCACGGGGTGGTGCCGCCGGAGCAGTTGTTGAGGGTGCCGAGCACCTTACGGCCCGTCGGGTCGGCGGAGGTCTTCAGCAGGCGCGAACCGGCGGCGGGCCCGGTCAGCCGGAACTCGCTGGTGGCGGTGATCCGCCGGTTGAGGTGGTGCCGGTTGACGACGGTCAGCCTGCCGCTGCTGCGGTCCTCCTCCACGACGACGGCCGACAGACCGTGCGCGGCCCAGGCGACCTCGACCTGCTCACGGGTGGGGTTGGCGGCGTCGTACCCGCGGAACATCAGGACCTCGTCCGTGTACTCGTGGTTGGCCACGAGCAGCTGACGGTGGTGCTCGCCGGGCACCGGCAGCAGGGCGAGGAAGTCGTTGTTGTAGCCGAACTGACCGGCCTGCGCGGCGGCCGTCTGACGCTCCGGGTCGAAGGCGGGGGCGCCGCGCAGGATGGGCTCGCCCCACCGGATGACGACGTTCTGCCGGTAGCCGCCGGGCACGGTGACCTGGTCGGCGGTGTTCGGCGCGACCGGTTCGAACCGCAGACCGCGCGCGGCCTGGCCGGGTTTGACCGGCTTGCCCGGCTTGCCATGCTTCGCGTCCACGGCGGCGGCCTGCGGGGCACCGGCGACCACGGCGGAGCCCGCGGCGGCGGCCACCGTGACCGCGGCGGCGGCGCGCAGCGCGCCACGGCGGCTCAGGGCGCCGGCGATGACATCGCCGACGTACTCGTTGGCGCTGGTGTTGGGCACCTCATGGAAGCAGGCGTCACCACACCGGAAACGACAGGTCATGGCGGAACGTCCGCCCGAATGCGAGCCGATGATCGGCAGCAGATTGCGCACTTTGCTCTCCCCTTGCGAACCCTTGGTGTGGGCGTGACGGTATGGGCAGGCGTGTGCGAGCGGACAGCCTCCAGATGAACGAAAAGTGAACCGCGCCCGGCCTCAAAGGCGTTGGGAGGCGAGCCGCCGGCGCGCTGCCGTGCAGGGGCGTGGACTCTCGCCCCTGCCCAAGATCACCATCTGGGGCCGCTAACCTTACGTGTCCGTCCTGGCCAGGGATCGACGGGCATCAACTCACGCGAAGGGTTGCGCACATGGGCATTCTCACTCTCCTGCGGAACGCATTCGGCCGATCACGCAAGGGGCACACGGCCGCGGCAGAGGGTGCGGACCAGCTCCCCGCGCAGCAACAGCCTGCGGCGCCGGAGCCGGAGCCTGCGGCACAGCAAGCCGACCCGAAGCCGGAGCCTGCGGCACAGGAGGCCGACCTCAAGCCGGCCCCCACCCAGGTCCCGGAACCCCGCCACGCCACCTCCTCGGAGCACGACCTGGTGACAGCGGCCTTCGACAACATCACACCCCCCACCGAGACAACTGAACCGACGACCACGGCCGGATCGCCGGACACGGCTACGACGGCAGAGGCCGGCGCTGAGGTGGCGTCGGAGGTTGCTTCACCCACCGAGACCACGCAGCAGCCCGACCCCGAGGTGACCCCGGAGCCGGAGCCGACGCCTGCCGCCGAGCCCGAGCCGGCGCCGGCGCCGGCGCCGGCGCCCGTCGAAGAGGCCGAGGAAGAGCAGACGCCGACCGGCAAGAACGAGGAGGAGCCGACGGCGACGGCCGAACCTGAGCCGGTCGCGGTGGCTCCCGAGCCCCAGACGGAACCCGCCACCACCCCGGAGGAACCGGCAGCCGCCGACGGCGAGGACACCCCCGCGGGGCCACCCGCACCCGACAACGAGACCCGCACGGGTGGTGCGGGTGGGAACGAGACCGTCGAAGGCGAAGCCGAGACGGAACCCGCCACACCCCCGCAGGCAGCCGCCGACGGCGAGAACACCCCCGCGGGGCCACCCGCACCCGACAACGAAACCCGCACGGGTGGTGCGGGTGGGAACGAGACCGTCGAAGGCGAAGCCGAGACGAAAGCCGCCGCAACCCCGGAGGAACCGGCACCCCCCGCGGCAGCGGCAGCGCTCGCCAAGGCCGACCTCACCGGCACCCGAGCCAAGCTGTACCTCGTGCTCGACCGCTCCGCCTCCATGCGCCCGTACTACAAGGACGGCTCCGCCCAGGCCCTCGCCGAGCAGACCCTCGCCCTCGCCGCCGAGCTCGACCCCGAGGCCACGGTCCACGTCGTCTTCTTCTCCACGGAGGTGGACGGCACCACCGACCTCACCCTCACCGACCACGAGAACAAGATCGACGAGGTGCACGCGACCCTCGGCCGCATGGGCCGCACCAGCTACCACGCCGCCGTGGAAGCCGTACTCGCCCACCGCGCGAAGTCCAAGGCCGCGGCCACCACTCCCACCCTCGTCGTGTTCCAGACGGACGGCGCCCCGGACGCCAAGACCCCCGCCACCCAGGCCCTCGCGGACGCCGCGAAGAAGCACCCGTCCGTCTTCTTCTCCTTCGTCGCCTTCGGTGAGCACGACAACAAGGCGTTCGACTACCTCCGCAAGCTGAAGACCGGCAACGCGTCCTTCTTCCACGCGGGCCCCACCCCCCGCGAGCTGACGGACGCGGAACTCTACGAGGGCGTACTGGCCGGCTGGCGCCCGTAACCCGGCCCGCTTCACCCCGCCCGCGTCCACCTCGCCTCGCGCCGCCCGCTTCCACCCCGTAATACGGGAGGCGGGCGGCGCACCCGTGTCGGCTACGATTTCAAGGTTCGTAGACGGACGAAAGCGACCCGCAAAACGGCCGACCGTCACCCCACGTAGCGACTTGGGAGCAGCCCGCGATGGCTCGACACCTCATCACCAGCGCCCTTCCGTACATCAACGGGATCAAGCACCTGGGCAACATGGTGGGGTCCATGCTCCCGGCGGACGTGTACTCCCGGTATCTGCGCCGGCGCGGCCACGACGTCCTGTACATCTGCGCGACCGACGAGCACGGCACCCCCGCGGAGCTGGCCGCCAAGGAACAGGGCCTGCCGGTCGCCGAGTTCTGCGCCCAGGCGCACGACGCCCAGAAGGCGGTCTACGACGGCTTCGGGCTGGCCTTCGACTACTTCGGCCGCAGCTCCAGCGCGCAGAACGTGGAAATCACTCAGCACTTCGCCCGCAGGCTCAACGAGAACGGCTTCATCGAAGAACGCGCGATCCGCCAGGTGTACAGCCCCGCCGACGGCCGCTTCCTGCCGGACCGCTATGTCGAGGGCACCTGCCCCCACTGCGGCTACGACAAGGCCCGCGGCGACCAGTGCGAGAACTGCACCCGGGTGCTGGACCCGACCGATCTGATCAACCCGCGCTCGGCGATCTCCGGCTCCACGGACCTGGAGGTCCGCGAGACCAAGCATCTCTTCCTGCTCCAGTCGAAGCTGGAGAGCGAGGTCCGCGAGTGGGTGGCCCGCCATGACAAGGACTGGCCGCACCTGGCGTCCTCCATCGCCCACAAGTGGCTGACCGAGGGCCTGCACGACCGCGCGATCACCCGCGACCTGGACTGGGGCGTGCCGGTCCCGGCCGACACCTGGCCGGAGCTTGCCGCGGAGGGCAAGGTCTTCTACGTCTGGTTCGACGCCCCGATCGAGTACATCGGCGCGACGAAGGAGTGGTCGGACCGGGACCCGGAGAACCGTGACTGGAAGTCGTGGTGGTACGACGTCGACACGGACGTCCGCTACACCGAGTTCATGGCGAAGGACAACGTCCCGTTCCACACGGTGATGTTCCCGGCCACCGAACTCGGCGTCCGCGAGCCGTGGAAGAAGGTCGACTACGTCAAGGCGTTCAACTGGCTGACGTACTACGGCGGAAAGTTCTCCACCTCGCAGAAGCGGGGCGTCTTCACGGACCAGGCCCTGGAGATCCTTCCGGCCGACTACTGGCGCTACTTCCTGATCGCCAACGCCCCCGAGTCGGACGACGCGTCCTTCACCTGGGAGCACTTCACGGCCACGGTGAACAAGGACCTGGCCGACACCCTCGGCAACTTCGTCAACCGTGTGCTGTCGTTCTCGAAGAAGCGCTTCGGCGAGCAGGTCCCGGCGGGCGGCGAGCCCGGCGAGGCGGAGACGAAGCTCGGCGCGGAGATCGCCCGCCTGCTGGCCGAGTACGAGGAGCACATGGAGGCGCTCCAGTTCCGCAAGGCCGCGGCGGCGCTGCGCGCCCTGTGGTCGGCGGGCAACTCCTACCTGGAGGAGAAGGCCCCCTGGCTGGAGATCAAGACCGACAAGGACGGCGCGGCCCTCACGCTGCGCACGGCGATGAACCTGATCCACCTGTACGCGGTGGTCTCGGAACCGCTCATCCCGTCGGCGTCGGCCGCCATGCGCGCGGCCTTCTCCCTGCCCGACGACACGGCGGCCTGGGTCTCCGCGGACGAGGCCCGCGCGCTCGTCGCGGTCCCCGCAGGCACCCCCTTCACCGTCCCACCGGTCCTGTTCGCCAAGCTCACGGACGACGACCTGGAAACCTACAAGGACCGCTTCGGCGGCGAGGCCGCCTGACCCCGCGGGCGTCGGCCCCGCCGACGCCCGGCGCCGCCCCTTCCCCGCACGCCGGGCACTGGTACAGTCCGCTCACTTGTGCGGGGGTGGGGAGCCCCCGCGGGGGAGGGAACCTCACGTGGGCAGACACGCCCTGGGGCGGGGCGGCCGGGCCGTTCTCGGCTCCGTACTCTCGGCCGTGCTGGCGGCCGGCTCGATCACACTGTTCTCCGTCTCGGCACAGACCGGCACGGCACGGGCCGCCACCGCCGCGGCCACGAACGCCGGCACCACTGAGATCGTCCTGAACGATCCGCGCGGCGACACCCCGCGCGCCGAGCGCCTGCTCGCCGCGGGCGAGACCGGTTTCCTGCACCGCCGTGAGGACATCGCCGGGCTGCTGTGGACCGACTACACCGACGGCACCACGGTCACCGTGAAAACCGCCTCCGGCAGCGTCTACCAGCCGGACGGCCGCGCCTGCGAGTCCATCGACGACCCGTGCCCCTCCGGCCACTACGGGCAGGGCACCGACACCGTGGCCCTGCCCGACCGGTACGGCCGCGACATGACGCTGTGGACCCCCGACGGCGGGGCGTCACGCACCCTCCGCGTGCCTTCCCACGCCTACGTGGGCACGTACGGCGACACAGTCATCGTCGCCGGGTACAACGCCATCGGCGACAAGACCGCCCAGGGCACCTCGCTGCTGCTCCTCGACGAGGTCGACGGCGTGGAGCGGGATCGCTCTGTGACGGGCTACCCCTCCGCGGAGGCCGACTGGTCGGAGAGCATGTTCGTCCGGACCGGCGACGGGAAGGGCGCGCTGCTCGCCTACCCGGTCCGGGCGGCCGGCACCGTGGTCTCGTACACGGTCGGCTACCTCGACTTCGCGACGGCGCGGTTCACGGTGGCGTTCACGGGCGCGGCCTTCCGGCCCCAGCTGGTCCTCACCGAGGACCGCGTCGGCTGGTACACGCCGGCGTCAGGGCTGCACCTCAAGTCCCGCACCGACCTCACGGCCGGGGAGACGACCCCGGTGCCGGCCGGCAGCACGGCCGGCACCGGCGCTCCCGTCCTGGTCGGGGACTGGATGGTGCTCGCCACGTCCGGCGGCGGCGTACGGGCGGTCTCCCTGACCGACGGCACCGTACGGACCCTGCTAACCCGGTCGTACGGCACCCCCCTGGCCGCCCCCGCCGGGACCGCCCTGGTCACCGGCGGCACCGGCACGACCGACTGGTGGGTGCAGCGCGTCACCGTGGGTCCCGACGGCGCCCCGCTGCTCACGAAGCTGTCCAAGGTGGCACCGCTGGAGTACCCCAAGACGGGCCTGGCGCTCAGCCGGGGCAGTCTGCGCGTGGCCCAGGACAGGAGAAGCGGCACGTACCCCACGTCCGTGCGCACGCTCACCACGAACGGCTCCACCACGCTGACCGCCTCCGCACCCAAGGCCGGCGACTCGGTCGGCCCGGAGTGCCCGGACCCGGACATCGCCTGCTCGCCGCTGTGGGGCAACAGCGGCACCGACCCGGCGGACGTCTTCCTCGACACCTTCTTCGACGAGAGCGGCAGCGGTCTGGAGAACGCCGACCGGCTGGTCGCCATCGGCGACGAGTGGTCCTCCACCACGCTTGAGTTCGGCACCGAGGGCGGCGAGATCGTCGACGTCTCCGACGGCTACGCCGTCTACAACTCGGGCGGCCAGGCGCCGATGCAGTACGTCGGCGAGTTCGGGTACGGCCGGCAGCTCAAGCGTTCCGTGCGGGCCGCGGCCCTGAACGGCCCCGTCCTGTGGAGCGCCACCTCCACCGCGGGCAAGCTGACCTCGTACAGCCTGACCCAGAAGAAGACCCTCGCCACGGTGACGGTGCCCTCGCTCGGCTGCGTCCCGACCGAACTCCAGGCGGCGGGCCGCTGGGTGTACTGGGCCTGCGGCACACGCTCGGCCGGGGTGTACGACACCAAGGCCGCCCGCTCCCGCGCCGTGACCCCCGGTGACGTGCTGCTCGGCGACGGCTTCACGGTCCGCCACGACCACGGCACCGGCCGGCTGATGCTCACCGAGGCGGCCACCGGCGCCACCCGGGTGATCGCCTCCCAGCTGCCCGAGACGGGCCCCGCCGTGGACCGCCGCCACCGGTGGACGGTCGACGAGTACACGGGCCTGGTCGCCTGGTTCGACGCCTACGAGCAGACGCACATCGCCACCACCGGCATCGCCCCGACCGCGGCGACGGCATTCCGCACGGACGCCGGTCAGGACGTGTTCCCGGGCAGCGGGGAACCGTGGAGCGGCGAGTGGCTGCTGTCCCGCCCGGTCACCTCCTGGGCCCTGACCTTCACCTCGGTGCAGAGCGGCACGAGGGGCCGGGCCACCCGCACGTTCACCGGCGGGGCCGTCCCTGCGGTGCTGCACGCGACCTGGAGCGGCAAGACCGCGAGCGGCGAGCGTTTCCCCAACGGGGGATTCACCTGGGCCCTGAAGGCGACCGGTCTGGGCACCTCCGCGCCGGCCACGATGGCGTCCGGCAGTGGCTTCCTGCTGGAGGGCTCCCCGGTGCGGCACGACTTCGCGAGTGCCGACGGTCCGGACGGCCTGGGCGACCTGCTCACCCTCAACGCCTCCGGCGGCCTGACCTACCAGCAGGGCACCGGCACGGGGAAGTTCGGCAGCAGGACGACCGGGACCGGCTGGCCGACCAGCGCCCGCTTCGTGCCGATCGGTGACCTGAGCGGCGACCGCTGCAACGACGTCCTGGTCCGGCTGAGCAGCGGCGCCCTGCGCCTGTACAAGCCGGGCTGCAACGCGGCGCTCAAGCCGTCGACGAAGTACACGACCCTGGCGAGCAGCGGCTGGACCCAGTACGACGTGCTGACCTCGCCGGGCGACATCAGCGGCGACGGCCGTGCCGACCTGATCGCCCGCAACGCCGCCACCGGCGCGGTCTACCTCTACAAGGCCACCAGCACCGGCAAGCTGTCGGCCCGGGTGAAGCTGTACGACAACTGGAAGGGCTACAAGAAGGTCGTCGGCGTCGGTGACCTCAACGGCGACGGCATCGGCGATCTGCTCGCCCAGGACAAGGCGAACAACCTGTACCGCTTCTACGGCACCGGCAAGGGCACCTTCAAGCCTCGCACCAAGCTGTTCTCCTCCTGGGGCGGCTCGTACAACGCGGTCGTCGGCGTCGGCGACATCACGGACGACGGCAAGGCCGACCTGGTCTCCCGCGACAGCGCCGGGAACCTGTACCGCAACAGCGGCGACGGCAAGGGGTCGTTCGGCGCCCGGGTGAAGATCGCGAGCGGCTGGGGGGCGTACAAGTCCCTGTCCTGACCATGTCCTGACCGAGGACACGCGGCCGGGCCGCCGAGCACGGCACGCACAAGGGCTCGGAACCTTCACCGGTTCCGAGCCCTTGTGCGTGCCGTGCTGTGTTCCTTCGTTCCTACGCGCCCTACTTCGGCTGCGGCTTGCGCACCGACAGGTGCAGTTCCTTCAGTCGGGTCTCCTCCAGTTCGGTCGGCGCGCCCATCATCAGGTCCTGGGCGTTGCCGTTGAGCGGGAAGGAGATCGTCTCGCGGATGTTCGGCTCGTCCGCGAGGAGCATGACGATGCGGTCGACGCCCGGGGCGATGCCGCCGTGCGGCGGGGCGCCGAAGCGGAAGGCGCGGAGCATGCCCGCGAACTTCTCCTCCACCGTCTCGCGGTCGTAGCCCGCGATCTCGAAGGCCTTGAGCATGATGTCCGGCTCGTGGTTCCGGATGGCACCGGAGGACAGCTCGACGCCGTTGCAGACGATGTCGTACTGCCAGCCGAGGATGTCCAGCGGGTCCTGGTTCTCCAGTGCCTCAAGGCCGCCCTGCGGCATGGAGAAGGGGTTGTGCGAGAAGTCGATCGCGCCGGTCTCCTCGTCCTTCTCGTACATCGGGAAGTCGACGATCCAGCAGAAGCGGAAGACGTTCTCCTCGAACTGCCCGGCACGCTTGGCCGCCTCGACCCGCACGGCACCCATGATCTTCGAGACCTCGTCGAACTCGCCCGCGCCGAAGAACACGGCGTGACCGGCCGCCAGCGACAGCCGCTTGGTCAGCTCGGCGACGTTCTCCTCGGTGAGGAACTTCGCGATCGGGCCGGACAGCGACCCGTCCTCGGCGACCCGCACCCACGCCAGGCCCTTGGCGCCCTGCGCGACGGCGAAGTCACCGAGCTGGTCGAAGAACTTGCGGGGCTGCGCGGCCACGTCCGGCACCGCCAGGGCACGCACGTGCTTGCCCGCGAACGCCTTGAACTCCGAGCCCTCGAAGACATCGGTGATGTCGGCCAGTTCCAGCTTGGCGCGCAGGTCCGGCTTGTCGGAGCCGTACTTGAGCATCGCCTCGCGGAACGGGATGCGCGGGAAGGGGGAGGTGACATGACGGCCGCCGCCGAACTCCTCGAACAGCTCCGTCATCAGCTTCTCGATCGGCTGGAAGACGTCCTCCTGCTCGACGAAGCTCATCTCGACGTCGAGCTGGTAGAACTCGCCCGGCGAGCGGTCCGCGCGGGCGTCCTCGTCGCGGAAGCAGGGCGCGATCTGGAAGTAGCGGTCGAAGCCGGAGATCATCAGCAGCTGCTTGAACTGCTGGGGCGCCTGGGGCAGGGCGTAGAACTTCCCCGGGTGCAGCCGGGACGGCACGACGAAGTCACGCGCGCCCTCGGGCGAGGTGGCCGACAGGATCGGCGTCGCCATCTCGTTGAAGCCCATCGCCACCATCTTGTGGCGGATCGCGGAGATGACCGACGTGCGCAGCATGATGTTGCGGTGCATGCGCTCGCGGCGCAGGTCCAGGAAGCGGTACTCCAGGCGCCGCTCCTCGTTGACCCCGTCCTCCGTGTTGATGGTGAAGGGGAGGGGGGCCGCCGCACCCAGCACCTCGACCGCGCCGACCTCGATCTCGACCTCACCGGTCGGCAGGTCCGGGTTCACGTTCTCGGCACCGCGCGAGACGACCCGGCCGTCGACCCGGACGACCGTCTCCTTGGAGAGCTTGTCCAGCGCCTCGTACGACTCGGTCCCGGGGCGGGCGACGAGCTGGGTGATGCCGTAGTGGTCGCGCAGATCGATGAAGAGGATGCCGCCCAGGTCGCGCCGATTGTGCAGCCAGCCACTCAGCCGGACGTCGGTGCCGACGTCAGAGGCGCGGAGCTCGCCGCAGGTGTGGGACCTGTACCGATGCATCGTCGTTCATCCAGTCTTCGCGGATCGGGGGCTCGTTTCACGTGAAACTCTCCCCAAGCCTACCGGGCGAGCCAAGATCGACTCCCCATCGTTTCGGAGCCGGTGACCGGTCGAACCACGCCCTGGCGGCGGTGCCGGCCGGGGCCCGACCCCGGGGGAGCCCGGCGGCTGGCACTTTTCGATCACTTCTTCTTAGAGTGGGGCAATGCGTACCGGTGACCCCATGCCCGCGGTGGAGCACGCGCTCACCACCCTCGCGACCGGGCTGTGGCACTGGGACACCGCCACAGGGCTGGTCACCGTGGACGCGGAGTCCGCCCGGCTGCTGGGACTGCCCGCCGAGCGGGCCACCCTCACCCAGGCCCAGACCCGGGCACGGCTGCACCCGGTCGACTGGAACGAGATCACCGGCGTCGTCCGGCTCGCCGTCGCCGAGGACACCCTCGCCGAGGTACGGATCCGCATCATGGACGAGCGGGGCCGGGTCATACGCACCGTACGCAGCCGGTCCAAGCCGTCCTTCGACGCCGAGCGGCAGACCTTCGACCTGATCGGCACCCTCCAGGAGGTCACCGAACCGACCCCCGGCACCCCGGCCGGCCGGCGCGCCGTGCACGGCGACTGGCGGCGCTCCCGGGAGGCCTTCCTGCTGGACGCGGGCCGGGCGCTCGCCGAGGCACGGTCCACCGCTGAGGTGCTGCGGGTCGCGGCCGGACTGTCGATGCCGGGCTTCTCACCGGACGGTCTCGCGGTGTTCGCCAGGATCGGCGACCATCTGACGATCATCGGCCACCACGGGCAGCAGCTGGGCGACGAGGCACCCTTCTTCAACATGCCGCTGGACACCGACTACCCGGCCACCGAGGTGGTGCGCACCGGCCGGGCCGTCTATCTGTCCTCACCGGAGCAGTACCGCACCCGCTACCCGGTCACCTGGCCGCTCGCCGAGCCGTTCGGCCGCCGGTCCTGGGCGTTCCTGCCGCTGACGGCCGGCGGCCGCACGATGGGCGCCTGGCTGGCGGCCTTCACCTACCCGGTCGCCTTCACCCCCGACGAACGGTCCGTGCTGACGACGGTGGCCCGCATGCTCGCCCAGGCGCTGTCCAGGGCCGAGGCCGCCGACTCGGAACGGGAGCTGACCGACGGCCTGCAACGCTCCATGCTGCCCGACCCGGTCCCTCAGGTGCCCGGCCTGACGGTCGCCGCCCGCTACATCCCCACCGGCGGCGGGCTCCAGGTCGGCGGCGACTGGTACGACATCATCCCGCTGCCCGGCGGCGGCTCCCGGGACCCGTCAGGAGGCGGCCGATACGCGCTGGTCGTCGGGGACGTACAGGGGCATGACGTGAGGGCGGCCGGGATCATGGGCCAGCTGCGGATCGCCCTGCGCGCCTACGCCTCCGAGGGCCACCGCCCGGACGCGGTACTCTCCCGGGCCTCCCGCTTCCTGCACGGCATCACCACCGGCACCGACGCCGCCGCCGACCTGCGCTTCGCGACCTGTCTGTATGTGGAGGCGGACCCGGTGTCAGGGGCCCTGGAGATCGCCCGCGCCGGGCATCCCGACCCGGCGATCCGCATGGCGGACAGGACGGTGATGACACGGCCGACCGCGGGCGGGCTGCCGCTGGGCATCGACCCGGACGCCGACTATCCGACGACCCGCCTGGTGCTGGAGCCGGGCGAGACCATGGTGATCTGCACCGACGGTCTGATCGAGACCGGCGGCCATGACATGGACAGCGGCTGGCAGCGCATCCGCGCCATCCTGGAGGAGCACGACGGCGACCTGGAATCGCTAGCCGACGCCCTGGTGCAGGGCGTCCACGGGCCGTCCTCCCACCACACCACCGGGCCGCTGGCCGACCGGCGCGAGGACGACATCGCCCTGCTGCTGGTGCACCGGGCGGCCGAGGACGGCACGGACGGCGCCGCCCTCGGCCGGCCGGCGGTCCGCCGCAGCCTGCTGGCCGTGGCGCAGACCGAACCGGAACGGATCGCCGAGGCCCGCCGACACCTGCGCGGACTGCTGCACGACTGGGCCTCGGCCGACCAGGTCGACTCCGCGGTGCTCCTGGTCTCCGAGATGGTCACCAATGTGCTCGTGCACACCGACGCGGACGCGCTGCTGCTCGCCGAGGTCGGCGGCGAGCCGGGCAGGCGCCGGCTGCGGGTGGAGGTCACCGACGCCGGCGACGACCTCCCGCACCGCCGCCGCCCCGGCGAACTGGCCTCCTCGGGCCGCGGCCTGCTGATGATCGAACTGCTCGCCGACGCATGGGGCGTCACCCCGCGCGGCGAAAGCAAGACCATCTGGTTCGAACTCCACGAACAGGAGTGACACGGAGGTGGGGACGGGCGCGGGCACCCGTCCCCACCCCGGCCCGCCGGCCGGAACGGATCCCGGCCGGCGCTCCCGTCGGTCCTGCGGACCGGCTCCGGTCAGTCCTGCGGGCCGGCCTCGGTCATGCCGTGGACGGCCGGTACGGTGCCGAGGCGCCCCTTCTGGAAGTCCTCGAACGCCTGCATGAGCTCGTCCTTGGTGTTCATGACGAACGGGCCGTAGTGGGCCATCGGCTCCCGGATCGGCTGCCCGCCGAGCAGCACGACCTCCAGGTCCGGCGTGTGGGAGTCCTGCTTCTCGTCCGCGCGGACGGTCAGCGAACCACCCGCGCCGAAGACGGCGGTCTGGCCCAGCTGGACCGGCCGGCCCTCGGCACCGACCGTGCCGCGGCCCGCCAGGACGTACGCGAGACCGTTGAAGTCCTCCCGCCACGGCAGGGTGATCTCCGCGCCCGGCGCCAGCGTCGCGTGGACCATGGTGATCGGCGTGTGCGTGATACCGGGACCGGCGTGGCCGTCCAGCTCACCGGCGATCACGCGCAGCAGCGCGCCGCCGTCGGGACTGGTGAGCAACTGGACGCTGCCGGCGCGGATGTCCTGGTAGCGCGGGGCCATCATCTTGTCCTTGGCGGGGAGGTTCACCCACAGCTGGAGCCCGTGGAACAGGCCGCCGGAGACGACCAGCGCCTCGGGCGGTGCCTCGATGTGCAGGAGGCCCGAGCCCGCGGTCATCCACTGGGTGTCGCCGTTGGTGATGGTGCCGCCACCGCCGTTGGAGTCCTGGTGGTCGAAGATCCCGTCGATGATGTACGTGACGGTCTCGAAGCCGCGGTGCGGGTGCCAGGGCGTGCCCTTGGGCTCGCCGGGCGCGTACTCCACCTCGCCCATCTGGTCCATCATGATGAACGGGTCCAGATGGCGGTAGTTGATCCCGGCGAAGGCCCGGCGCACCGGAAAGCCCTCGCCCTCGAAACCGCTCGGCGCGGTCGTGACGGCGAGCACGGGACGGGCCACCGCGTCGGCGGGCGCGGTCACGCGGGGCAGCGTCAGCGGGTTCTCGACGGTCACTGCAGGCATATCGGTACCTCCTTGTGCGCTCACTTTAGTTGAGCGTTGAACTTTCTGCCACCCCCAACGGAGAAAGCCCGGAGAGAATTCCCTCCGGGCTCGTACGGGTGCGGCGCTGATCGGCCGATCAGCCGTACATGCGGCGCATGGCGAAGTCGACCATCTGCTCGACCGCCTTGGCGTCGAAGACCATCCGGTGCTCGCCCTCCATGTCCAGGACGAAGCCGTAGCCGGTGGGCAGCAGGTCGATCACCTCGGCACCGGTGATGACGAAGTACTTGGACTCCTTGCCCGCGTACCGGCGCAGCTCCTTGAGCGAGGTGAACATCGGGATCACCGGCTGCTGGGTGTTGTGCAGGGCGAGGAAACCGGGGTTGTCACCGCGCGGGCAGTAGACCTTGGACGTGGCGAACACCTGCTGGAAGTCCTCGGCGGCCATCTGACCGGTGGTGAACGCGCGCACCGCGTCCGCGAGCGAGGGCGGGGACGGCTCCGGGTAGAGCGGCGGCTGCTGCCCGTACCCGCCGGGCTGCTGCGGCGGGGCGTACTGCTGCTGTGCGGCGCCCCCGTCCATGGGCTGGCCGTATCCGTACATGCCCGCAAGCGTACCGACCGCCACGACCCCCCAGCAGTCCCCTCAGCCACCCAACAACACCCCCAAAGGGCCACGAGAAACTGCCCAACCAGCCACAACACAGCCGCAGCCAACAGACACCCGACGCCCCCGAAGGGGGCGCGGGGAACTGCGCAACCAACCACGACGCAGCGGCAGCCAACAGACGACCAGCACCCCCCAAGGGGCGCGGGGAACTGCGCGAACAACCACAACGGCGCCGCAGCCGACAGACGACCGATGCCCCCGAAGGGGGCGCGGGGAACTGCGCGAACAACCACGACGGCGCGCCAGCCGAGACACGGCCCATACCCCCGGAGGGGCGCGCGGGGAACTGCGCAACCAACCACAACACCGCCGCAGCCAACAGACGGCCGATATCCCCGAAGGGGGACGCGGGGAACTGCGCGAACAACCACGACGCCGCCGCAGCCGAGACACGGCCGATGTCCCCGAAGGGACCGTCGGCGACTCCTGGGTCACATTTGGGCCAGTAGGGGTTGCTTGTTATTACCGACGGGTAGCATCATCGGAGCTACTTGTTGGTATGTGAACCAGATGCGAGGAGCCAGTGCCTCGCCGAGTCCGATACGGAGCCGTCACCATGGGGCACTACAAGTCGAACCTCCGCGACATCGAATTCAACCTGTTCGAAGTACTCGGCCGGGACAAACTGTACGGAACCGGCCCGTTCACCGAGATGGACGCGGACACGGCCAGGAGCATCCTCGAAGAGCTGACCCGGCTCGCCGAGAACGAACTCGCGGAGTCGTTCGCGGACGCCGACCGCAACCCGCCCGTCTTCGACCCCGAGACCAACACCGCGCCCGTCCCGGCCTCCTTCAAGAAGAGCTACCGGGCGTTCATGGACTCCGAGTACTGGCGCCTCGGCCTGCCCGAGGAGATCGGCGGCACCGCGGCTCCCCCGTCGCTGATCTGGGCGTACGCCGAACTGATCCTCGGCGCCAACCCGGCGGTCTGGATGTACTCCTCCGGCCCGGCGTTCGCCCGCATCCTCTTCGAGGAGGGCACCGAGGAGCAGAAGAAGATCGCCCGGCTCGCGGTCGAGAAGACCTGGGGTTCCACCATGGTCCTCACCGAGCCCGACGCGGGCTCCGACGTCGGCGCCGGCCGTACCAAGGCGGTCCAGCAGGAGGACGGCTTCTGGCACATCGAGGGCGTGAAGCGCTTCATCACCTCCGGCGAGCACGACATGGAGGAGAACATCCTCCACTACGTCCTGGCCCGCCCCGAGGGCGCCGGCCCCGGCACCAAGGGCCTGTCCCTCTTCCTCGTCCCGAAGTACCTCTTCGACGTCGAGACCGGCGAGCTGGGCGAGCGCAACGGCGTCTACGCCACGAACGTCGAGCACAAGATGGGCCTCAAGGCGTCCAACACCTGCGAGATGACCTTCGGCGACCGGCACCCGGCCAAGGGCTGGCTGATCGGCGACAAGCACGACGGCATCCGCCAGATGTTCCGCATCATCGAGTTCGCCCGCATGATGGTCGGCACGAAGGCGATCTCCACGCTCTCCACCGGCTACCTCAACGCGCTGGAGTACGCCAAGGAGCGCGTCCAGGGCCCCGACCTGGCGAACTTCATGGACAAGACCGCGCCCAAGGTCACCATCACCCACCACCCCGACGTACGCCGCTCGCTGATGACGCAGAAGGCGTACGCGGAGGGCATGCGCGCCCTCGTGCTGCACACCGCCGCGGTCCAGGACGCGATCGCCGTCAAGGAGGCGGACGGCGAGGACGCCTCCGCCGAGCACGCCCTGAACGACCTGCTCCTGCCGATCGTCAAGGGCTACGGCTCGGAGAAGGGCTACGAGCAGCTCGCCCAGTCGCTGCAGACCTTCGGCGGCTCCGGCTTCCTCCAGGAGTACCCGATCGAGCAGTACATCCGCGACGCCAAGATCGACACCCTGTACGAGGGCACCACCGCGATCCAGGGCCAGGACTTCTTCTTCCGGAAGATCGTCCGCAACCAGGGCGCCGCGCTGAACTCGCTCGCCGAGGACATCAAGAAGTTCCTGGCCCTCGCCACCGGCGGCGAGGAGCTGGCCGGCGCCCGTGAGCACCTTGCCAAGGCGGCCGTGGAGCTGGAGGCGATCGTCGGCCTGATGCTCACCGACCTCGCCGCCACCGAGCAGGACGTCAAGAACATCTACAAGGTCGGTCTGAACACCACCCGCCTGCTGCTCGCCTCCGGCGACGTCGTCGTCGGCTACCTGCTGCTGCGCGGCGCCGCGGTCGCCGCCGAGAAGCTGGAGACCGCCGCCGCCAAGGACAAGGCGTTCTACCAGGGCAAGATCGCGGCGGCGAAGTTCTTCGCGGCCACCGTCCTGCCCGGTATCACCCTGGCCCGCAAGCTCTCCGAGAACGTCGACCTCGACCTGATGGAGCTGGACGAGGCCGCCTTCTAGCCACCGGTCGCAGCCGCGGCCTTGTCCCGGGCCTCATACCCGGCCCCACCCGCGGCTTCGCCCGTCTGGGCCCGCCCTCCCGTCCGGGAGAGCGGGCCCACGCACGTCGTTAAGGTGAACCCATGAGCGAACCATCCCGCTTCGACCGCGGCCACACCGACGACCTGATGTCCTTCCTCACCGCGAGCCCTTCGCCGTACCACGCCGTGGCCAACGCCGCCGAGCGGCTGGAGAAGGCCGGCTTCAGGCAGGTCGCGGAGACGGACGGCTGGGACGGGACGGCCGGTGGCAAGTACGTGCTGCGCGGCGGGGCGATCGTGGCGTGGTACGTCCCGGAGGGCGCCGCCCCGCACACGCCGTACCGGATCGTCGGCGCCCACACCGACTCGCCGAACCTGCGGGTCAAGCCGCTGCCGGACAGCGGCGCGCACGGCTGGCGCCAGGTGGCGGTGGAGATCTACGGCGGGCCGCTGCTCAACTCCTGGCTCGACCGCGACCTCGGCATCGCGGGCCGGCTGACGCTGCGGGACGGCTCGACGCGCCTCGTCAACGTCGACCGGCCGCTGCTGCGGGTGCCGCAGCTCGCCATCCACCTCGACCGCTCGGTGAGCGCGGAAGGGCTCAAGCTCGACAAGCAGCGCCACCTCCAGCCGGTGTGGGGGCTGAGCGACGACGTGCGCGGCGGCGACCTCATCTCCTTCCTGGAGCACGAGTGCGGGCTGCCCGCCGGCGCGGTCACCGGCTGGGACCTGATGACGCACTCCGTGGAACCGCCCGCCTACCTGGGCCGGGACCGTGAGCTGGTCGCGGGCCCGCGCATGGACAACCTGCTGTCCGTGCACGCGGGCATCGCCGCGCTGACGGCCGCCGCCGGCTCCGGGCGGGACCTCGCCCACATCCCGGTCCTGGCCGCCTTCGACCACGAGGAGAACGGCTCGCAGTCGGACACCGGCGCGGACGGGCCGCTGCTCGGCTCCGTGCTGGAACGCTCGGTGTTCGCGCGCGGCGGCGGCTACGAGGACCGCGCCCGGTCCTTCGCGGGCACCGTCTGCCTCTCCTCCGACACCGGCCACGCCGTCCACCCCAACTACCCGGAGCGCCACGACCCGACGCACCACCCGCACGTCAACGGCGGGCCGATCCTCAAGGTCAACGTCAACAACCGGTACGCCACGGACGGTTCGGGCCGTGCGGTGTTCGCCGCCGCCTGCGAGAAGGCCGGCGTCCCCTTCCAGTCCTTCGTCTCCAACAACTCGATGCCCTGCGGCACCACGATCGGCCCGATCACCGCCGCCCGGCACGGCATCAGGACGGTGGACATCGGCGTGGCGATCCTGTCGATGCACAGCGCCCGCGAACTGTGCGGCGCCGACGACCCCCACCTCCTGGCCAACGCCCTGGTCGCGTTCCTGGAGCAGTGACCCGCCGACCCGACGCCGGCTCCCGGAGGTCTGCTCCCCGGGAGCGTCGGTCGTCGTGACCTGCTCCCGCTGCCACCGGGCGGGCGGCGGCATGGGCGGGGCGACCCCGGGTACCCGACCGCGACCGGAACGACCAGGAGACCGGACCGGAAGGGGAGGCACCTCATGGGCCTCGGTGGTTGCATCGTCCTCATCGCCGTCGGAGCGATCCTCGCGTTCGCGACCGACTGGCACCTGGCAGGGGTCAACGTCCCTCTGGTGGGCTTCATCCTGATGATCGTCGGGCTGATCGGCACCGTCACGTTCACCAGCATCGCCCGTCGCCGCCGCGTGGTGGTGCCGCCCTCGGCCACCGTCGTGGAAGAAGAGCGGCACCACCACCGTCACCACGGTGACGGCTACACCGACGGCTACGGCGTCTGACCCGCGTCGGTGCCGGCCGGCACCGCGCATCGCCTGCGACACGCCGTCCGTCGGCTGACGGGCGGCGTGTCGCACGCACCGCCGGGGAAGCGCTAAGAACATGAGATTCCTCGTACGCGACCGGCTGCTGGGCATCGGTGACGACTACTGGATCGAGGACGAGCACGGCTGCAAGGTGTTCCTCGTCGACGGCAAGGCGATGCGCCTGCGGGACACCTTCGAGCTGAAGGACACGCACGGGCGCGTGCTCGTCGACATCCACCAGAAGATGTTCGCGCTCAGGGACACCATGGTCATCGAGCGGGACGGCGAGCCCCTGGCGACCGTCCGGCGCAAGCGGCTGTCCCTGCTGCGCAACCACTACCGGGTGTCCCTCACGGACGGCAGCGAACTGGACGTCAGCGGAAAGATCCTGGACCGGGAGTTCGCCGTCGAGTACGACGGCGAACTGCTCGCGGTGATCTCCCGGCGGTGGCTGCATCTGCGCGAGACGTACGGCGTCGACGTGGTGCGCGAGGACGCGGACGCGGCGCTGCTGATCGCGGTGACGGTGTGCGTGATCCACCTGGCGGAGAAGGAACGCACGGACGGCTAGGGCCGACGGCATGCCAAGGGGTGCGCTGGGTTCAGGGGGCGCGTCGGGTTCCTGGGGTGCGATGGGTTCAGGGGGCGCGTCGGGTTCCCGGGGTGCATTGGGTTCCGGGGGTGCACTGGGTTCCCGGGGTGCGCTGGGTGCGGGACGGTCAGGGGTGCCTTGGCGGGTCGAGGCCCAGGACGCGGTCCTTAAGCGCCGGGAACCGGTCCCGGGTCGCGGCGACCTCCGCCGGGTCGAAGTCCACGGTGAGGACCTGCTCGCCGGGCCCCGCCTCGGCCAGCACCTCGCCCCAGGGATCCACCACGATCGAGTGACCCGCCTGGGGAACTCCCGCATGCGTCCCGGCCGTTCCACACGCGAGCACGAACGCCTGGTTCTCGACCGCCCGCGCCCGGGCCAGCAGCGTCCAGTGCGCGCGGCGGCGCTCGGGCCAGCCGGCCGGGATCACCAGCGTCTCGGCACCGGCGTCGACGAGGGCGCGGAAGAGTTCGGGGAAGCGCAGGTCGTAGCAGGTGGCCACGCCGAGGACGGTCTGCGGAAGCCGTACCGTCACCGGTTCCCGCCCGGCGCCCATCAGCACGGCCTCGCCCTGGTCGAAGCCGAAGCGGTGGATCTTGCGGTAGGCGGCGGCCAGGTCGCCGGAGGGGGAGAAGACGAGGGAGGTGTTGTACAGGGGGCCTTCGGGGTCCCGTTCCGGGATGGAGCCCGCGTGCAGCCAGACGCCCGCGTCGCTCGCGGCCTTCGCCATCGCCTCGTACGTCGGTCCGTCGAGCGGTTCGGCCTCGGTCCCGAAATCCTCGTACGCGAAGGCGCCGGTCGTCCACAGCTCGGGGAGCACGACGAGATCGGCCCCTGCCTGCTGCCGTACCGCCGCGGCCACCCGCCGCCTACGGGATTGGACCGATTCGTCCTCGTCTACGGCGATCTGAATCAGCGAAGCGCGCACACTACCACCGCCCTGGCATTCGAGCCGTCCATACGGGCCTACGATCGTCACACGAAAGCACTGCCGGGGTGCCTCACAGCAGCGTAACTTGGGGGTCCCCCCTGTTCGAGCGAAGCCGATAGTTTGGGGGAGTTCCGAGACACCCGCCGACAGCCACCTCCCACTGGCAACGCCGCCACCAACCGCCCGTGTACCGACCGCCGAGGGGTCCCGTTCCGTGAGTCTGCATCCCACCCTCCAGCCCTACGCCGACGCCTGGACCCACTCCATCGAAGCGATATCCGAGCTGGTGCAGCCGCTTGCGGAGGGCGAGTGGAACCGGCGGACCCCCTGCCCCGGCTGGTCCGTCCGTGACGTCGTGTCGCATGTGATCGGCCTGGACTGCGAGATGCTGGGCGATCCACGGCCCATCCACACCCTCCCCCGCGACCTGTTCCACGTCACCAACGAACACCAGCGCTACATGGAGATGCAGGTCGACGTGCGCCGGCACCACACGGCACCGGAGATGACCGCCGAGCTGGAGTACACGATCATCCGCCGCAACCGCCAGCTGCGCAACGAGTCCCGTGAGCCGGGCACCAAGGTGCGCGGCCCGCTCGGCGCGGAGATCACGCTCGAAGCGGCCATGCGGAACCGGGCGTTCGACGTGTGGGTGCACGAGCAGGATCTGCGCGCCGCCCTGGGCCAACCCGGCAACCTGGACTCGCCGGGTGCCCATGTCGCCCGGGACGTACTGCTCGCCGCCCTGCCGAAGATCGTGGCCAAGGACGCGGGCGCGCCGCGCAGCTCGGCGATCGTCTTCGACGTGCACGGGCCCGTGGAGTTCCTGCGCACCATCCGCGTCGACATCCAGGGCCGCGGCACCCTGGAGACCGCCCCCGCCCTCGGTCCCGCGGCCACCCTCACCCTGGACTGGGAGACCTACGTACGCCTGGCCTGCGGCCGGGTCGCCCCGGAGGCGGTCGCGGACCGGGTCAAGACGGAGGGGGACCCCGAGCTGACGACGGCGATCCTGCGTCACTTCACGGTGACGCCGTAGCCGTCGGGCCACGGGCGGCATCGGCCGCCGGCTGATGGCTGATGGCTGATGGCTGATGGCGCCCCGATAATCGGTGTGCGGCGGCGCCTCGGCCAACTACCGTGCGCGGCATGACTGACACCATCCAGCACTCCGACGGTCCCGCCGAGACCGACGGGCGTCCGCCCCGGCTGACCCGGCTCACCTTCCACGGCCCGCTCTCCGAGGCGCGCGCCGCCATGATGGTGGCGCGGCTCGCCGGTACCGAACCCGCCACCGTGCTCGACATCGGCTGCGGCTGGGGCGAGTTGCTGCTCCGTTTCCTGGCCGCCGTACCGGGGGCCCGCGGCACCGGGATCGATCTGAACGGCGAGGACCTGGCCCGCGGGCGGCGCAACGCCGAGGCACGGGGGCTCGCGGACCGGGTGGAGTTCGTCCAGGAGTCGGGCGTGGGCACCCGGCGCGGACCCGCCGACCTGGTGCTGTGTCTGGGCGCCAGTCAGGCGCTGAGCGCGGCCGATGCGCCCGCGCACACGGCGGAGGCGCTGCGCGAGCTGCGGCGGCTGGTCACGGACGACGGCCGGGTGCTGCTCGGTGAGGGCTTCTGGGAGCGGACCCCGACACCCGCGGAGCTGTACGGGATCTGGCCGGGCGCCTCCGCCGACGAGTACCACAGCCTGGCGGGGCTCCTCGACCTCGCGGTGGCGGCCGGGTTCCGCCCTGAGTGGACCGAGACCGCGAACACCGACGAGTGGGAGGAGTTCGAGTCGGCCTACCAGGCGGACACCGAGGTATGGCTGGCCCACCACCCCGACCATCCCCTGGCACCCGAAACCCGCGCCACCCTGGACCGCCACCGCACCCACTGGCTGACCTACCGCAACCTCCTGGGCCTCGCCTACCTAACCCTGATCCCCACCCACTAGCCCCCGAAGGGGGCGCGGGGAACTGCGCGCCCAGCCACAACACCGCCGCACCGGACCACCGACAGCCACCCCCAAAGGGGCGCGGGGAACTGCGCGCCCAGCCACGACGGCGCGTCAGCCGAGCCACGGCCGATGCCCCCGGAGGGAGGCGCGGGGAACTGCGCGACCAGCCACAACGGCCCCGCACCCGACCACCGACCCACCCCACCCCGGGGCCTGCCGGCTCAGGCCGGGACGTGCACCGTCTCCACCCGGCTGGCAACCAACCGCTCCCGCTCCCGCCGAGCCGCCCGCCTGCGCAGCCGCAGTATCTGGCTGAGCCCAAGCGCCTGGAGGACGAACACCACCGAGAACGCGACGGTGTAGTCGTCGTCGGTGGCGTCCAGCAGCACCCCGATGGCGAACAGCGTCGTCATCGAGGCGATGAACCCGCCCATGTTGGTGATCCCGGACGCCGTGCCCTGCCGCTCCGGCGGATTGGCGGGGCGGGCGAAGTCGAAGCCGAGCATCGAGGCGGGCCCGCACGCCCCCAGCACCGTGCACAGCACCAGCAGCAGCCACATCGGCGCCCGCTCGGCCGGGTAGAGGAGGGTCGCCGCCCAGACGAGGGCGGTCGCGCCGACGGTGCCGAGGGCCAGCGGCAGCCGGGCCGCGTGGTGCCGGGCGACGACCTGGCCGTAGACCAGGCCGATCACCATGTTGGACAGCACGACGAGGGTCAGCAGTTCGCCGGCCGTGGCGCGGCTGAGGCCCTGGGCCTCGACCAGGAAGGGCAGCCCCCACAGCAGCAGGAACACCATCGCCGGGAACTGGGTGGTGAAGTGCACCCACAGGCCGAGCCGGGTCCCCGGCTCCCGCCAGGCCGCGGCGATCTGCCTGCGCACATAGGCGGAGCCCCGATGCGGGAACGGCTCCGGTTCATGGCCCTCCGGGTGGTCCTTCAGGAAGAGCAGCAGGAGCACGAGGACCACCACGCCGGCCAGGGCGCTGCCGGCGAACGCCGGGGTCCAGCCGATGCCGTGCAGCAGCCGGGCGAGGACCAGCGTGGAGACCAGGTTGCCGGCCATCCCGACCAGGCCGGCGAGTTGGGCGACCAGCGGGCCGCGGCGCGCCGGGAACCAGCGGGTGCCCAGCCGCAGCACGCTGATGAACGTCATCGCGTCGCCGCAGCCGAGCAGGGCGCGCGAGGCGAGTGCCGTGCCGTACGACGGGGAGAAGGCGAAGCCCAGTTGACCCACCGTGAACAGCGCCGCGCCCAGGCCCAGCACCTTCTTGGTGCCGAGCCGGTCGACGAGCAGGCCGACGGGTATCTGCATGCCCGCGTAGACGAGGAGTTGGACGATGGAGAACGTCGACAGGGCGGAGGCGTTCACATGGAAGCGGTCGACCGCGTCCAGTCCGGCGACGCCCAGGGACGTACGGAAGATCACGGCGACGAAGTAGACCGCGACGCCTATGCACCAGATGGCGATCGCGCGCCGGCCGCCCGGCGGGTCGCCGGGGAGGGTGGCGTTGCTCACCGCACCTCACCCCGTGCCAGGTGGGAGAACCAGCTCACGTGCCGGTGCACGATGCCTACGGCCGCCTCCGCGTCACCCGAGCGCAGCGCGTCAAGGATCTCTCCGTGCTCGGCGAGGGTCTTGGCGATCCGGTCCGGGTGGGAGTGCAGGACGGCGACGCCCATCCGCAACTGGCGGTCGCGGAGCTGGTCGTAGAGGCGGGACAGGATCTCGTTGCCGCCGCTGCGCACGATCTCGGCGTGGAAGCAGCGGTCGGTGACCGCGGCGGCGGCCAGGTCGCCGGCGGCCGCCTGCTCCTTCTGCCGTGCGAGGAGTTCCGTCAGCCGCTCGACAAGGCCGGGCGGCGCGGGCACGGCCTTGCGCGCCGCGTGCTCCTCGACCAGCAGCCGGGTCTCCACGACATCGGCGATCTCCTGCGCGGAGACGGGCAGCACCAGGGCGCCCTTCTTCGGGTAGAGCCTGATCAGCCCTTCCACTTCGAGCCGCAGCAGCGCCTCGCGCACCGGTGTGCGGGAGACGCCGACGGCCTCGGCCAGTTCGCCCTCGGTCAAAAGGGTGCCGCCCTCGTAGCAGCGGTCCAGTACGCCCTGCTTGACATGGGCGTAGACGCGGTCGGCGGCGGGTGGCTGCTTCACGGGAGCGGACGGTGCGGGTGGCGCTGAAGGCATGCGCACATCATAGATACATCACGTACTCATGCACATGAGCCGTCCACGATGCGGACCGCTCACGGCGGGCCGGTGCGCCCTCGACCACCCGGACAGACACACCACAGGGACATCCGGATGTCCCGGACGGGAGAGCACAACCATCTGTGCTACTCACGTGTCACACACGTGCGGCCCTATTCCGTGCCACCTCAACCCGGCCGCACACCAGGCGCATTCACACAATCGGGGTACCTAACTTGATAAACGGCACCAAGGGCATCCGCATGCGCAGAGCTGTCGCCGTCGCCGTCACGTCCGGCGCCATGCTCGCCACCGGAGCCCTCACCGCGGCGCCCGCTCAGGCCGTGACCACGCCGTCGATCGCGGCCAAGGGCGGCTATGTCATGAACAACGCGAACGCCAAGTCGCTGTACACCAAGGCGGCCGACACCCGGCGTTCGACGGGTTCCACCACGAAGATCATGACCGCCAAGGTCGTGCTCGCCCAGTCGAACCTGAACCTGGACGCCAAGGTCACGATCCAGAAGGCGTACAGCGACTACATCGTGTCGAAGAACGCCTCGTCGGCCCGCCTGATCGTCGGCGACAAGGTCACCGTGCGCCAGCTGCTGTACGGCCTCATGCTGCCGTCGGGCTGCGATGCCGCGTACGCGCTCGCCGACAAGTTCGGCACGGGCTCGACGCGGGCCGCGCGCGTGAAGTCATTCATCGGCAAGATGAACTCGACCGCGAAGAACCTCGGCCTGACGAACACGCACTTCGATTCGTTCGACGGCATCGGCAACGGCTCCAACTACTCGACACCGCGCGATCTGACGAAGCTCACCAGCAGCGCGATGAAGAGTTCCACGTTCCGTTCGATCGTCAAGACCAAGAAGTACACGGCGAAGACGATCACCAAGACGGGCAGCACCCGCACGATGCAGCCGTGGACCAACACGAACACGCTGCTCAGCAGCTACAGCGGCGCGATCGGTGTGAAGACCGGATCGGGCCCGGAGGCCAAGTACTGCCTGGTCTTCGCGGCCACCCGGAACGGCAAGACGGTCATCGGCACCGTCCTCGCCTCCACGGACGCCACCCAGCGCGCCAAGGACGCCACCAAGCTCCTCAACTACGGCTTCGCCAAGCTGGGCTGACACCGCACCGTCCGACGCGAGGGACCCGCCGCACCCAGCGGCGGGTCCCTTTTTGTGCGGAACCGGTCGGGCGCTGCCCGGTCACGCCCAGGTGATCAGGCGCTTCGGCTGTTCCAGGACGGCCGCCACGTCGGCGAGCACCTTGGAGCCCAACTCGCCGTCCACCAGGCGGTGGTCGAAGCTCAGCGCCAGGGTGGTGACCTGCCGCGGCTTCACCTTGCCCTTGTGGACCCACGGCTGGAGCTTGATCGCGCCGACCGCGAGGATCGCGGACTCACCGGGGTTGAGGATCGGCGTGCCGGTGTCGACGCCGAAGACACCGACGTTGGTGATCGTCACCGTCCCGCCCTGCATCGCCGCCGGGCTGGTCCGTCCCTCGCGCGCCGTCGACACCAACTCGCCCAGCTCCTGCGCAAGTTGCGGAAGCGTCTTGAGGTGCGCGTCCTTGATGTTCGGGACGATCAGGCCGCGTGGGGTCGCCGCCGCGATGCCCAGGTTCACATAGTGCTTGAGGACGATCTCCTGGGCCGCCTCGTCCCAGGAGGCGTTGATGTCCGGGTGGCGCTTGACGGCGACCAGCAGGGCCTTGGCGATCAGCAGCAGCGGGGAGACCCGCAGCCCCTGCATCTCCTTGTCCTGCTTCAGCTCCTCCACCAGCTTCATCGTGCGTGTCACGTCGACCGTCACGAACTCCGTGACATGCGGTGCCGTGAACGCCGAGCCGACCATGGCCTGCGCGGTCGCCTTGCGCACGCCCTTGACCGGGACGCGGGTCTCGCGCGCGCCGTCGTAGGCGACCACCGGAGCCGGGGCGGCGGGGGCCGGGACCGGGGCCGCGGCCTGGGCCGCGGGTGCCGTGGCGGTCACCGCCGCGTGCACGTCCTCGCGGGTGATGACGCCGTCCGGGCCCGACGGGATCACCGTCGCCAGGTCGACACCGAGGTCCTTCGCGAGCTTGCGCACCGGCGGCTTGGCGAGCGGCCGCGGCGCCGCGGGCGCGCCGGCGCGGCCGTTCAGTTCGGTCTGGACCGCCTGGGCGGCCCGGGCGGCCTCGGGGGCGGCGGCCTCGGCGGCCTTGCGCGGGCGGCGCCTGGTCGCGGACGTCGCGACCCCGTACCCGACGAGCACCGGCTGGCGTGCCGGTGCCTCGGGCTCCGGCTCGGGCGCCTTGGGCCGCTCGGGCTCCTGGGGCGCGGCGGGAGCGGGCACGGCGGCGCCGCCGGCCACGTCCACGGCGATGATCGCGGTGCCCACGTCGACCGTGGTGCCCTCGGGGAAGCGCAGCTCACGGACCACGCCGTCGTAGGGGATGGGGAGTTCCACGGCCGCCTTGGCGGTCTCGACCTCGCACACCACCTGGCCGTCGGTCACCGTGTCGCCCGGCTGGACGTGCCACTTGAGGATCTCGGCCTCGGTGAGCCCCTCGCCCACGTCGGGCATCTTGAACTCGCGTACGGACGCGTCCGTCATCGTCGTCACGACCCCTCTCCTCAGTACGCCAGGGCACGGTCGACGGCGTCGAGCACCCGGTCCAGGTCCGGCAGGTACTCCTCCTCCAGGCGCGCCGGCGGATACGGGGCGTGGTAGCCGCCCACCCGCAGGACCGGTGCCTCCAGGTGGTAGAAGCAGCGCTCCGTGATCCGGGCGGCGATCTCGGCGCCCGAGCCGAAGAACACCGGCGCCTCGTGGACCACGACCAGCCGGCGGGTCCTCTCGACCGACGCCTGGATCGCGTCGAAGTCCAGCGGGGAAACCGAGCGCAGGTCGAGGACTTCCAGGGACCTGCCCTCCTCGGCCGCGGCGGCGGCGACTTCCTGACAGAGCTTCACCATCGGGCCGTACGCGGCGAGGGTCAGATCGGTGCCCGCGCGCACCACGCGCGCCTTGTGCAGCGGGTCCGGGATCGCCTCGGTGTTGACCTCGGCCTTGTCCCAGTAGCGCCGCTTGGGCTCGAAGTAGATCACCGGGTCGTCGCTCTGGATGGCCTGCTGCATCATCCAGTAGGCGTCCGAGGCGTTGGACGGGGAGACGATCTTCAGCCCCGCCACGTGCGCGAACAGGGCCTCGGGGGATTCGGAGTGGTGCTCGACCGCGCCGATGCCGCCGCCGTAGGGGATGCGGACGACGACGGGCAGCTTGACCTTGCCCAGCGAGCGCGCGTGCATCTTCGCGAGCTGGGTGACGATCTGGTCGTACGCCGGAAAGACGAAGCCGTCGAACTGGATCTCCACCACCGGGCGGTAGCCGCGCAGGGCCAGGCCGATCGCCGTGCCGACGATGCCCGACTCGGCGAGCGGGGTGTCGATGACGCGGCTCTCGCCGAAGTCCTTCTGCAGGCCGTCGGTGACCCGGAAGACACCGCCGAGCTTGCCGACGTCCTCGCCCATGACGAGGACCTTGGGGTCCGCCTCCAGGGCGCGGCGCAGCGACTCGTTGATCGCCTTGGCCAGAGGCATGTTCTTGGTGGCCATGGTCTCCGCTGCCATGATCAGACCCCCTCTGCGTCCGCGAACGACGCCTGGTAGGCGGCGAACTGGGCTCGCTCCTCGTCGACGAGCGCATGCCCGTCCGCGTACACGTTCTCGAAGATGGCGAAGGTGTCCGGGTCCGGCATGGCGCGGACCACTTCGCGCACTCGTTTGCCCAACGCTTCGCTCTCCGTCTCAAGTTCCGCGAAGAATCCCTCGTCCGCGTGGTTTGCGGCCTCCAGATAGCGGCGAAGGCGCAGGATCGGGTCCTTCGCCTCCCAGGCGGCGCGTTCGTCGTCGTGCCGGTAGCGGGTGGGGTCGTCGGAGGTGGTGTGGGCGCCCATCCGGTAGGTGTACGCCTCGACCAGCGTCGGGCCCTCGCCGTTGCGGGCGCGTTCCAGCGCCCAGCGGGTGACGGCGAGGCAGGCCAGCACGTCGTTGCCGTCCACCCGGACGCCGGGGAAGCCGTAGCCCTGCGCGCGCTGGTAGAGCGGGACGCGGGTCTGCTTCTCGGTCGGCTCGGAGATCGCCCACTGGTTGTTCTGGCAGAAGAACACGACCGGGGCGTTGTAGACCGCGGAGAAGGTGAACGACTCGGCCACGTCGCCCTGGCTGGAGGCGCCGTCGCCGAAGTAGGCGATCACCGCGCTGTCCGCGCCGTCCTTGGCGACGCCCATCGCGTAGCCGGTGGCGTGCAGGGTCTGGGAGCCGATGACGATCGTGTAGAGGTGGAAGTTGTTGCTGTTGGGGTCCCAGCCGCCGTGGTTGACGCCGCGGAACATGCCGAGCAGGTTCGTCGGGTCGACGCCGCGGCACCAGGCGACGCCGTGCTCGCGGTAGGTCGGGAAGACGTAGTCGTCCGGCCTGGTGGCCCGGCCGGAGCCGATCTGGGCGGCCTCCTGGCCCAGCAGCGAGGCCCACAGGCCCAGTTCGCCCTGGCGCTGCAGGGCGGTGGCCTCGGCGTCGAAGCGGCGGGTGAGCACCATGTCGCGGTACAGCCCGCGCAGCTCTTCGGGGGTGATGTCGGCGACGTACTGGGCGTACTCGGAGAGTTGCGCGTTCTTCGCGTTCTTCGCGATCCTGACGCGCTTGCCCTCCGGGGTGAGCAACTGAACCAGCTCGGGTTCGGTGCCCTTCGTCGCGCCGGTGCTGGTGTTGCTTGCGGTGCCGGTGGTGCCGGCCTTGCCTGCGGCGCTGCGTCGCGGCTTGCGCGCGGCACTGCTGTCCACGGTCACGTGTGCTCCTCCGTCGGTCCGGCCCCCGGGGTTGCCGGGTAACCAGTGCGGCTCACCGATTCCAGACCACCGGGCACGGGGTGGGTGCCGCTCGGCCGGGAACTGGCGTGACAGGTGCCCCGGCGAGCGCCCTGCAAGGTCACGTTACCCAGTGCACCACATTTCTGTGAAACCCCCCCTGACCTGCGTTTTTGCTTGGATTTCCAAGTAAATCGGCGCGGACTGGAAGGTCGCTGGTCACAGCCTTGCAGGAGGCCGGAGCAACGGCACGTTATCCCGGCCGACCAGGCCACGGGAAGACTCCGTCGGGCCCGCGGAAAGCGCCGCACCGAGCCCACGGCCGGGCACGGCGTGCGGTTCGGCGCGCTCATGGTGGGCGCCTCGCCAAGCGACGGGAAACCGTTCCCCGGCCGCACCCCGTCACTTCGATAACTTACCGTGATCGAAAGCGACTGTCTGTGACAAGGCCCAGCTCACCGGCCTTTCTCGTGCCCTAGCATCTGGCGCGTGCCGCCCTCTTGTGTACCACCTCTTGCACCACCTCTCATGCCCCGCGTGCCCCCGCTGGGCGCCCTGCTGCGCCTGTACGCCGCCGGTTCCGCCGTCGCCTGCGAGCCCGTCGACCAGGGCCTGCTCAACCGCGGCTACCGCCTGCGCACCACCCGGGGCCGCTACTTCCTCAAGCACCACTTCGACCCCGACACCGCCGACCCGGCCGCGATCGAACGCCGGCACCGGGCCACCCAGCGCCTGGCCGACCTCGGTGTGCCGGTGGCCCCGCCGCTGGCCCACCGTGACGGCCGCACGGTCGCCGTCGTCGGCGGCCACGCCTACGCCCTGCACCCCTGGATCGACGGCAGACACCGGCACGGCGGCCAGCTCACGCGGGGTCAGTGCGGCCGGCTCGGGACGCTGCTCGGGGCCGTGCACGCCTGCCTGGAGCGGGTGATGCCGCCGAAGGCGGGCACCCGCCCCGCCACGAGCCCCCACCCGGTGGAGAGCGCCGACCCCGCCGACACCTTCGCCCTCATCGACGACATGCTCGCCCATGTGCGCCGGCACCGCCCGAACGACGCCTTCGACGCACTGGCCAGGCACCGCCTCCTGGAGCGGCGCGCGCTCCTCGAACAGCACGCAGGCCGGCGTCCACCGCGCGGCGGCTCGGTGGGCTGGGTGCACGGCGACTTCCACCCGTTCAACCTGCTCTACAAGGGAGATTTGCCCGCCGCGATCGTCGACTGGGACCGGCTCGGCGTGCAGCCCCGCGCCGAGGAGGCGGTCCGCGCCGCGGCGATCTTCTTCGTCCGGCCTGCGGGCGCCCTCGACCTGCCGAAGGTGCGGGCCTACGCGCGCGCGTACCGGCGCGCGGCCAGGGCCACGCCCGCGCAGTTCGCCGCCGCGGTGCACCGCGTGTGGTGGGAGCGGCTGAACGACTTCTGGATGCTGCGCTGGCACTACGAGCGCGGCGACACCCGTGCGGACCCCCAGTTCCCGGCCGCCTCGGCGCTCGCGGTGTGGTGGACACGGGAGTACGACGCGGTGTGCGACGCCTTCATGGAATGACCGGCATGACCACCGGGACCCGCATGACCGGCGGGACCGGCGGGACCGGCATGGGCTTCACGACCAGTGGGACCGTCACGCGCGCGTGGGGCGTCGTTGTCGTCTCACGCGCGCGGGGAGGCCGCTTCGGACGCCGTCCTTCAAAGGCCCTCGCCCGTGTCGCCGCCCGTGGTGCCCTGGTCCGTGCCGCCCGGGTCGGGCTGCGTTTCCGACGGCTCCGGCTGCGACGAGGTCCCCGGGTTCGACGGCTGCTCGCTGGTCTGCGGGTTCGAGGGCTGCTGGCTCTGCTCGCTGCTCTCGGTCGCGGACGGGGTGAACGAGGGCTGCGGCGGCGGCACGTAGTCGGAGTTGTCGCCGGAGTCCGAGGAGTCGCCCGTGGCCGTGTCGGTCGTCGTGCCGGTCGCCTCGTCGGTCGGGCTCTCGCTGGCCGTCTCGTCCTTGGTGGTCTGCGAGGTGGTCGGCGACTCGCTGACGCCCGGACCGCCTCCGCCGCCGCTGCCGGAGTTGTTCAGCGCCAGCGCCACGCCGGCGGCGATCGCGATCACCGCGAGCACGGCCAGGATCCACAGCTTGCCCCGGCCGCTGCCCTTGTTGCCGTGCCCCTCGAAGCCGCCGTCGTCGCCGCCTCCGTACCCGGAGGGCAGGATGGGCTGCGGGATCTGCGCGGTGCCGGCGCCGTACTCGCCGGGGTGCTGCATCGCCGTCGTGCCCGCGAAGCCGCCCGCCGGGGTGTGCCGGCCCTCGTGCGGCTCCACCGGGCCGGTGTTCCAGGTGCCCGTGTGGCTGCCCTGCTCGTACAGCATCTGCAGGCCGTACTGCACCAGGCCGCGCATCTCCTCGGCCGTCTGGAAGCGGTCGTCCGGCTCCTTGGCCAGCGAACGCATCACGAGGCCGTCCAGCTCCGGCGGCGAGGCGTCGGACACCTCGGACGGGGGCGTCGGGATGTCCTGGACATGTTGGTAGACCACGGAGAGCGGGGTCTCGCCGACGAAGGGGGGCCGCAGCGCGAGGAGTTCGTACAGCAGGCAGCCGGTCGCGTACAGGTCGGAGCGGTGGTCGACCGCCTTGCCGAGCGCCTGTTCCGGGGACAGGTACTGCGGGGTGCCCATGACCATGCCGGTCTGGGTCATCGTCGTCGACGCGCCGTGCAGCGCGCGGGCGATGCCGAAGTCCATGACCTTGACGGCGCCGTTGTGGGTGATGATGACGTTGGCCGGCTTGATGTCGCGGTGCACGATGCCGTGCTGGTGCGAGTAGGCCAGCGCCTCCAGGACCCCGGAGACGATGATCAGGGCCTGCTCGGGGCCGGGCGCCTCGGCGTTGATCAGCAGGTCGCGGATGGTGCGGCCCTCGACCAGCTCCATGACGATGTACGGCACGGACTGGCCGCCCACGACGTCCTCGCCGGAGTCGTACACGGCGACGATGGCGTGGTGGTTGAGGCCGGCCACCGACTGGGCCTCACGCGTGAAGCGGGCCTTGGAGACCGGGTCCTCGGCCAGGTCGGAACGGAGCAGCTTGACCGCGACGGTGCGCCCGAGACGCACGTCCTCGGCGGCGAAGACCTCGGCCATGCCGCCCCGGCCGAGTCTGTGGGTCAGCCGGTACCGGCCATCGCCGACGAGCCCTCCGTTGCCCCACATCTCCGGCGTGTCTGACATGCCACCGCCAGTCGCCTCGGGGTCGGACGGGCCCTGGGCGCTGTGCGTCTGTGCCATCGGTCCTCGCCGTCGTTTCTGCCCGCGGTGCGCGCGGTGTTGTCACGGTCTCCGTCGGCCACGCTACAGCCTCCGCGCAAGCCCCTTGTCCGGTACCGGTACCGTGGCCGGTCCGAGACGGACCGGCCATGAAACCCGCTACCCGCGCCGTCGTGCAAATTCTGTGCACCGGTCGTACAGCGGCTGTAACGCTTCCGCGACGCTTCTTTCGCGTACGGTCACGGAACGGGCACCGAGCTTGACGTGTCAGTGCCCTCGGGCAGACTTGGCCGGGAATGACACATTCGATCAACGGGGCGCCTGAAGGCCTACTGGGGGACGCGGAAACATGAGCCAGGACGGCGCACAGGGCCGGTACGCGGGGAGGGCTCTCGCGGGCGGCCGCTACCAGCTGCGCGACTTGCTCGGCGAGGGCGGCATGGCCTCGGTGCACCTGGCGTACGACGCCGTGCTGGACCGCCAGGTCGCGATCAAGACACTGCACACCGAGCTGGGCCGGGAACAGGCGTTCCGCGAGCGTTTCCGCCGCGAGGCGCAGGCCGTGGCGAAGCTCACGCACACCAACATCGTCTCGGTCTTCGACACCGGCGAGGACGAGCTGGACGGCATGACCACGCCGTACATCGTCATGGAGTACATCGAAGGGCGCCCGCTGGGCTCGGTGCTGGAGGAGGACATCCGGCAGCAGGGCGCGATGCCCGCCGACAAGGCGCTGAAGATCACCGCGGACGTGCTGGCGGCCCTGGAGATCAGCCACGAGATGGGGCTGGTCCACCGCGACATCAAGCCGGGCAACGTGATGATGACCAAGCGCGGCGTCGTCAAGGTGATGGACTTCGGCATCGCCCGCGCCATGCAGTCCGGCGTCACCTCCATGACGCAGACCGGCATGGTGGTCGGCACCCCGCAGTACCTCTCGCCCGAGCAGGCGCTGGGCCGGGGCGTGGACGCCCGCTCGGACCTGTACTCCGTCGGCATCATGCTGTTCCAACTGGTCACCGGGCGACTGCCGTTCGACGCGGACTCGCCGCTGGCGATCGCGTACGCGCATGTGCAGGAGGAGCCGCCGATACCCTCCGCGACCAACCGGGCGCTGCCGCCCGCGGTGGACGCGCTGGTCTCCCGCGCGCTGAAGAAGAACCCGAACGAGCGTTTTCCGACCGCCGAGTCGATGCGCGACGAGTGCCTGCGTGTCGCCGGGTCCTTCCAGGCGGCACCGCCGAGCATCGTCCCCGGCGCCCCGGCGCAGAGCGGCGCGGGCGTCGGCTCCGCGGTGTTCCCGCCGGTCGACCGGGCCACCCCGGCGCCCACCGGCCCGGTGCAGACGCCGTACCAGCCGGCCACGGGCCCGAACCCGTACGGCACACCGACGCCCGCCCCTGCGTACGGCTACCCGCAGCAGGGCGGCTACCAGACGCCGGCCCCGGCCGGGTACGCCCAGCAGACCCCGTCGACCCCGCCGCCGTACAACCTGACGCCCCCGTCCTCCACGCAGTCGCCGGGCCCGGGCCGCGGCAAGGGGAACAGGCCGGTGATCATCGGCTCGATCGCGGTGTCCCTCGTCGCGGTCGTCGCGCTGGTCGTGGCGCTCACCCTGAACAACGGCGGCACCAGCGACGACGACGCCAAGGGCGGCGGCAGCGCCGGCGCCTCGGTCTCGGCGTCCCACGCGGAGGGCTACCGCGGCCCGGACCCCTCGAAGACGATCGAGACGTCCGAGTGCACGGAGCCGAAGGAGTCGTACGACGACCCGGACAAGATCCGCGTGCCCAGCTTCAGGTTCAAGTACATCAAGTCGGTCAAGGCATGCTTCCAGGCCGCGGGCTGGGAGATGAAGGTGATCGACGTCGACGAGAACACCTACGGCGACGGCACGATCATGGAGCAGTTCCCCGCCGCCGACACGGACGTCGACCCGAAGGACATGCCCACGATCCAGCTCAAGGTCTCCACGGGCAACCCGGCCACCGGCTGAGCCACGCCACATGACATCGAGGGCCCGGCGGTGTGCTCAAGCACACCGCCGGGCCCTTCGTGGTCGGGTGATCTACAGGTACGGCCCGCCCGCGCGGCCACCCGGGTGCTTTTCGTCGCCCTCGTGACCCACGCCCGGCGGCAGCGCACGGCGCATCTGCTCCAGCTGGGCACGGGCGGCCATCTGCTGGGCGAACAGCGTCGTCTGGATCCCGTGGAAGAGACCCTCCAGCCAGCCCACCAGCTGGGCCTGCGCGATGCGCAACTCCGCGTCGCTGGGCGTGGCGCCGTCGGTGAAGGGCAGGGAGAGCCGCTCCAGCTCCTCGACCAGCTCCGGGGCGAGACCGTCCTCCAGCTCCTTCACCGAGCTGCGGTGGATCTCCTTGAGCCGGGCGCGGCTCGCCTCGTCCAGCGGAGCGGCGCGCACCTCCTCCAGAAGCTGCTTGATCATGCTTCCGATCCGCATGACCTTGGCGGGCTGCTCCACCTGCTCCGTCACCGGGATCTCGCGGGAGTCGTCGTCTCCTCCGCCGCCGAGCGCCATCCCGTCCTGGCCCACGACCAGGATCTGGGGGTTCTCCGGCGACCTTTCGTTCCTCGGCATCTCCATGCCGCCATTGTCGCGCACACCCGCGCCTCACCACGGTGCGCCCCCCGGTGCGTCCGATCCGGGGTTTAGACCCGATGGCGCAGTCCGGAATGCCGGACGTATCCACACATGTGAGGCTGGGTTGCGTCGATCTTGGCGACCGGGCTCCGGGAGGTCACCGACGTGACTCCATGGCTGCGTTCCACATTCCGTCTCGTACGGCTGCTCCTCGTGCTGGCGGCGGTCCTCGTGCCGTGCGGCACGGCCGGCGCGTACGCCCCCGAGGCCACGCCCCCGGACACCCCGGGCCCGTCGGCCTCCGTCGAACCGTCCCGGGGCGGCAACCGGCCGGGGCGGCAGGACGATCCCGCTGCGCACACCGAAGGGGTGGACGACAGGGAAGACAGGGACCAAGGGGACGACGCGGAGGGCGAGGGTGACGACGGCGGTACCTCGCCGGACTCCGGCCGGCGGTGGCACCACCACGGCGGCCATGACGGCCACGACGACCGCGACGGCGACGACGACGCCTACGGCGGCGCGACTCCCACCGCGTCCGAATCCACCCAGCAGGCCGGCCTCGCCCCCTCCGCGGACGCCGCCCACGGCCGGGCGAACGCCTCCGAGCCCGCGCTGCGGCTGCTACCGCTGGGCAGCGGGCTCGTCCTCATCGGCCTGGGCCTCGCCCTCGCCTTCGTGGGCCTACGCCTCCGACGAGGCTGAGCCCCTGCGGGGGGCTTGGCCCGTCCTCCCAGTGCAGCAGCGTCGTGGCTGATCGCGCAGTTCCCCGCGAGCCCCTGCGGGGGGCTTGGACCGTCCTCCCAGCGCGGCAGCGTCGTGGCTGATCGCGCAGTTCCCCGCGCCCCCAAACAGGCAGCGGCGGGGTGGGCGGTTGTTAGGGGGTGGTCAGGAGGAGTTTTCCGATGTGGGTGCTCGTTTCCAGCAGGCGGTGGGCCTCGGCTGCCTCCGGCATCGGCAGTTCGCGGTCGACGACCGGGCGTACCCGGCCGGAGGCGACCAGCGGCCACACGTGCTCGCGTACGGCCGCCACGACGGCCGCCTTCTCGGCGAGCGGCCGGGCGCGCAGCGAGGTCGCGGTGATCGCGGCCCGCTTGTTCAGCAGCGCGCCGAGGTTCAGTTCACCCTTGGCGCCGCCCTGCAGGCCGATCACCGCGAGCCGCCCGTTGACGGCGAGCGCCCGGACGTTGCGGTCCAGGTACTTGGCGCCCATGTTGTCAAGGATGACGTCCGCGCCCGCGCCGCCCGTGGCCTGGTCGAGTTCGGCGACGAAGTCCTGCTCGCGGTAGTTGATGAGGATGTCCGCGCCCAGCTCGGCGCAGCGGTCCAGCTTCTCCTTGCTGCCCGCGGTGACCGCGACCTTCACGCCGGCCGCCTTGGCCAGCTGGATCGCCATCGTGCCGATGCCGCTGGACCCGCCGTGCACGAGCAGCGTCTCGCCCGGGCGCAGGTGGGCGATCATGAAGACGTTGGACCAGACCGTGCACACCACCTCGGGCAGCGCGGCGGCCCGCTTGAGGTCGATGCCCTCGGGGACCGGCAGCAGCTGTCCCGCGGGGACGACGACCCGCTGCGCATAGCCGCCGCCCGCCAGCAGCGCGCACACCTCGTCGCCGACGGCCCAGCCGGAGACCCCGGGTCCGAGCGCGGCGATCCTGCCGGAGCACTCCAGGCCGGGGTAGGGGGAGGCGCCAGGCGGCGGGTTGTAGAAACCCTGCCGTTGCAGGACGTCGGCGCGGTTGACGGCGCTGGCCACCACCTCGACCAGCACCTCGCCCTCGCCGGGCGGCGCCGGATCCGGCACCTCGTGCCACACCAGCGCCTCGGGCCCACCAGGTTCGGGAATCGTGATCGCATGCATGCCCCGGACGCTACTCCTCGGCCGCGGTCCCGGACGCGGGGTGCGGGGGTCCGGGAAGAATTCGGTGCGCCGGGCGATGAGTTCTCGCGAAGGTAAAGGTCTTCCCATACGTATCCCAAGACCGCAGAAGCGGAAGGACCGACGTATGAGCACGCAGACGTCCGGGCTCGCGATCGAGACGGCCGGCCTGGTGAAGAGGTTCGGCGAGACGCGGGCCGTCGACGGAGTCGACCTCGCCGTGCCGGCCGGCACGGTCTACGGCGTCCTCGGCCCGAACGGCGCGGGCAAGACGACCACCGTGAAGATGCTCGCCACGCTGCTGCGCCCCGACGCCGGCGAGGCGCACGTCTTCGGCCGTGACGTGGTGCGCGAGGCCGACGAGGTGCGGGCCCGGGTGAGCCTGACCGGGCAGTACGCCTCCGTGGACGAAGACCTCACCGGCACCGAGAACCTGGTGCTGCTCGGCCGCCTCCTCGGGCACGGCAAGAAGGCCGCGCGGCAGCGCGCCGAGCGGCTGCTGGCGGCCTTCGGCCTGACGGACGCGGCCGGCAAGCAGGTCAAGCACTACTCGGGCGGCATGCGGCGCCGCATCGACATCGCCGCGTCCATCCTCAGCACCCCCGATCTGCTCTTCCTCGACGAGCCCACGACGGGTCTCGACCCGCGCAGCCGCAATCAGGTGTGGGAGATCGTGCGGGCCGTGGTCGCGCAGGGCACGACGGTGCTGCTGACCACGCAGTATCTGGACGAGGCCGACCAGTTGGCGTCCCGTATCGCCGTCATCGACCGGGGCCGGGTGATCGCCGAGGGCACGAAGGGCGAGCTGAAGGCGTCCGTCGGGGCCGGCTCCGTCCATGTGCGGCTGCGCGATCCGGGACAGCGGTCCACGGCCGCGGAGGTGCTGCGGCGCACCCTGGACGCCCAGGTGCAGCCGGAGCCCGACCCGGTGGCGCTGACCGCCCGGCTGAACACGGAGACGAGCGGTACGGCGGCCGAGCAGGCCGCCCGGGCCCTGGGCGAACTCGCCCGCACCGGCGTCACCGTCGACACCTTCGCGCTGGGGCAGCCCAGCCTGGACGAGGTGTTCCTCGCCCTGACCGGGCACGACACGCACGAGCCGAGCAAGGGCCACCGGCCGACGAAGGACGAGGTGACGGCATGAGCACCGCGACGACCACCGACAGCAAGGAACTCGCCCCGGTCAGCGCGGAGTCGCTGGCCTCGCTGCTGGTCGCCGAGCGCCGCCCGCCCCGGCCCAGCGCGCTGTCGGCGTCGATGACCTTCGGCTGGCGCGCGATCCTCAAGATCAAGCATGTGCCGGAGCAGCTTTTCGACGTGACCGCCTTCCCGATCATGAACCTGCTGATGTTCACCTACCTCTTCGGCGGTGCGCTGGCCGGTTCGACGCGGGAGTACGTGCAGTTCCTGCTGCCGGGCATCATGGTGATGTCGGTCGTGATGATCACGATGTACACCGGTGTCTCGGTGAACACGGACATCGAGAAGGGCGTGTTCGACCGGTTCCGCACCCTGCCCGTGTGGCGGCCGGCGACCATGGTCGGCTATCTGCTCGGCGACGCCCTGCGCTACACGATCGCCTCGCTGGTGATGCTCACGGTCGGTCTGATCCTCGGTTACCGCCCGGACGGCGGCGCACCGGGCGTGATCGCCGGGATCGCACTGCTGCTGGTCTTCTCGTTCGCGTTCTCGTGGATCTGGACGATGTTCGGGCTGATGCTGCGCACCGAGAAGTCGGTGATGGGCGTCAGCATGATGGTGATCTTCCCGCTCACCTTCCTGTCCAACGTCTTCGTCGACCCGAAGACCATGCCGGGCTGGCTGCAGGCGTTCGTCAACAACAGCCCGGTCACCCATCTGTCCTCCGGGGTGCGGGAGTTGATGGCCGGTGACTGGCCGGCCGCCGAGATCGCCTGGACGCTGGGCTGGTCGGGCCTGTTCCTGCTGGTCTTCGGCCCGATCACAATGCGGCTGTACAACCGGCGTTAGAGACCGGCCGCCCGGCCGCGGGCTCAGGCGCGGGGCATCGGGCGGATGTCGGGAGCGATCTGCGGCGCCGGCGTCGCCCGCACGATCGTGATCAGACGGTCGGTCAACTGGAGCGTGCCGACGGACGGATCGTCGTAGCCGAGCACCCGGTGCCCGCGTACGACGCTCACCACCAGGTCGTCCGTCTGCCGTGGGGTCTTGCCGACCTCGGCCTTGACCACCGGGCGCTCGATGAGGTCCAGCCCGCTGCCCTGCTGGATCAGGTCCTCCATGACCATGCCCGCGGCCGGGCTGAGCACGGACAGACCGAGCAGCCGGCCGGCCGCGCTGGCGCTGGTGATGACGGCGTCGGCGCCGGACTGCTTGAGCAGCGGCGCGTTCTCCTCCTCACGCACCGCGGCCACGATCTTCGCCCCGCGGTTGAGCTGCCGGGCCGTCAGTGTGACGAGGACGGACGTGTCGTCGCGCTGCGGGGCGATGATGATCTGCCGGGCCTTGTGCACCTCGGCCCGCTTGAGCACATCGCTGCGTGTGGCGTCGCCGACGATCCCCGCGTACCCCTCGGCGGTTGCCGCGTCGACCACCTTGGAACTGGGGTCGACCACGACGACCTGTTCCTTCTTCAGGCCGGTCGCACAGACGGTCTGGATCGCCGACCGCCCCTTCGTACCGAAGCCGATGACGACGGTGTGGTCACGCAAGGTGGCCCTCCAGCGGTTCAGACGCCATTCTTCCCGTGTGCGTTCGGTCAGGACCTCCAGCGTGGTGCCCACCAGGATGATCAGGAACAGGACGCGCAACGGTGTGATGAGGAAGATATTGGTCAGCCGGGCGCCGTCGCTGACCGGGGTGATGTCACCGTAACCGGTGGTGGAGAGGGTGACCGTGGCGTAGTAGAAGGCGTCGAGGAGGTCGACGGAACCGTCCGAGTTGTCGGTGTAGCCGTCACGGTCGGCATAGACGATCAACGCGGTCACGACCAGGACCACCAGGGCCATGACCAGCCGCTTGACGACCTGGCGGATCGGGCGCTCGACCACCTTCCTCGGGAGTTTCACCCGATGGGTGACCAGGTGCTCGTCCGCCTGGCGGGCTATGGCGTCGTGGCCGGGAAGTTTCACGTGAAACACGCCCCGATCCCGGCGGACGCCCACGGCAGGTCTAGCAGCTCCGTCTCCTGGCCCTGCTGCGCCCCGCCCGGCGGCACGACCGCCAGCGCGTCGGCGGCGGCGACACCGCGCAGCATCGCCGGACCGTTGTAGTGCAGCGGCATGGCACGGTCACCGCGCACCGCGACGGGAACCAGCCGGGTGTCGTGCGGATGCCCCTGCACCGCCTCCCACAGGGGCATCGCATAGGGCTCGGGGGCGGGGTGGACGGCCAGGGTGCGCACCAGGGGCTCGGCCAGCGTGAGCAGCCCGGAGACGGCCGCGAGCGGGTTTCCGGGGAGACCGACGACGTGCTGGTTCTCCTTGGTGCGGGCCAGCAGCATGGGATGGCCGGGGCGCACCTGGACCCCGTCGACGAGGAGTTCGGCGCCGATCCGGTCCAGGGTGGGGTGGAGATGGTCGACCGGGCCGGCCGCGGTGCCGCCGGTGGTGACGACGAGGTCCGCGTCGGACAGGGTGAGGGCCTTGCGCAGGGCGTCGGCGTCGTCCCCGAGCCGCCGCAGGGCGATGACCTCGGCGCCGAGCGCGCGCAGCCAGGGCGGCAGCATCGGGCCGAGCGCGTCACGGATCAGGCCCTCGTGCGGCAGTCCCTTGGTCAGCAACTCGTCACCGAGGACGAACACTTCGGCGCGGGGGCGGGGGACGACGGTGACCGCGTCGTATCCGGCGGCGGCCGCCAGGCCCAGGACCGCGGGGGTGACCAGGGTGCCGACAGGCAGCAACTGGTCGCCGGTGCGGCACTCCTGGCCGCGCGGCCGGATGTCCTGGCCGTGGCCGACCTCGCGTGCGGCGTGCAGCCGCCCCTTGGGGTCCGTGCGACCGTGCTCGGAGCGCAGGACCGCGGTGGTGTCGGCCGGGATACGGGCGCCGGTCGCGATGCGCACGGCCTCGCCGTCCGTCAACGGCTCGGGCTGTGCCTGGCCCGCCAGGACGCCCTCGTCCCGGACCGACCAGGGGCCGGGACCGGCGACCGCCCAGCCGTCCATCGCGGAGGTGTCGAAGGAGGGCAGGTCGGTGAGCGCGTCGAGAGGGGCGGCGAGGACCAGGCCGAGGGCGTCGGCGAGCGGCACGGAGACCGGGGCGCCGCGGGCACCGGACCGGGCGGCGCGGGCGGCGATCTCCCGGGCGCGGGGCCAGGGGGTGGCCCGGTGCCCGTCCGTGGGTGCGGGCGCGGGCGTCCGGCCCGCGGGGGTGGAGCCGCGGTCGCCGCCGGGCTCTCCGAGTGGCCTGTGCTCCCTCACGAGGGCAAGCGCCTCCTCGACGTCGAGGTCGTCGGTGTCCGCTGCGGGTCTGCCGGCCCGGATGCCATGGGCGGTCATCAGGCGTCGGGGCCCGGATCGGGCCGGTCGCCGGGGCCCGCGTCCCCGGTCCGGGCGGCGTCGTTCTCTTCCTCCCAGCGCAGCGCCAGCGCGGCGGCCTTGCGGGCGGCTTCGGCGACCGCCTCGGGTCCGCCCTTGCCCTGCGCGGCGGCATAGCCGACGAGGAAGGTGGTCAGCGGTGCGGCGGGGCGTGCCACCCCGTGGGCGGCGTCGCGGGCGAGATCGAGCAGGACGCCGGTGTCGACGTCCAGGTCGATGCCCAGCTCGTCCTTGACTGCGGAGATCCATTCATCCAACACGTGCCCATGCTCCCTGATCCGTGCCCTGGCCGTGGCGATGTCGTCCCAGGTGTCGCAGTCGAAGGACGCGAGCGGGTCCGGGACGCGGGTGAGGTCGAGCGCGCCGGTGAGCCGGCGCAGCGGCAGCCCGGCGAGACCCCCGTGGGCAGCGCCGAGCGTCGTCAGTTCGCGGCGCAGCGCGGCCGTGCGGTACGCGGCCACGAGCGGCTGGTCGCGGCCGTCCGCGTCGGTGAGCAGCGCGCCCTCGGCGCCGGTGGTGCGCAGAGCCGTCAACAGCCCGCTCACCGTGGTGGCTTCCAGGAACGGCAGGTCGGCGGAGAGGACGACCGCGCATTCCGTGTCGGTGTGCCGCAGCCCGGCGTCGAGCGCGGCGACCGGTCCGGCTCCGGCGGGCTCCTCGCGCGCCCAGCGCACCGGGCGCCCGGTGGGGCGGGGGTCGGCGACGACGACGGTCGTACGGGCCGTGGCGCAGGCGGCGAGCACCCGGTCGAGCAGGGGCCGCCCGCCGATCCGCAGGCCGGGTTTGTCGGCCCCGCCGAGCCGCCGGGCTGCGCCGCCGGCCAGGACGACGGCGTCGTACGGCTCGGTCGTCCCGGCGGCGGGGGCGTTCTCGGTCACCCCCCGAGTATGCGTGCCGAGCTGATCACAGGGAACCGACGGGGGTGGTCGTCGTCTCCGGGGAGAGCGCTCGTGATCTCCGGGGGGCGCCCGCGTGGGCCGCGTGGGCCCCGGTGGCCGCCCGCCCGGTCACAGCGTCCGCAGCAGCACCACCGGCTGCTCGACGCAGTCCGCCACCTGGCGCAGGAAGCCGCCCGCGGTGCCGCCGTCGCAGACCCGGTGGTCGAAGGTGAGCGAGAGCTGGACGACCTGCCGCACCGCCAGCTCGCCCTGGTGCACCCAGGGCTTGGCGGCGATGCGGCCGACGCCGAGCATGGCCGCCTCGGGGTGGTTGATGATCGGTGTGGAGCCGTCGACGCCGAACACTCCGTAGTTGTTCAACGTGAAGGTGCCGCCGGTGAGTTCCCCGGGGGTCAGCGTGCCGGACCGGGCGGCCTCGGTCAGCCGGGCGAACTCCGCGGTCAGCCCCTCGGCGTCGCGTTCATGTGCGTCGCGTACGACGGGTACGACCAGTCCGCGCTCGGTCTGTGCGGCGAACCCGAGGTGGACGCGGTCGAGGCGGACGATCTCCCGGGCCTCGGTGTCGACGGTGGAGTTCAGCTCGGGGAACCGGGCCAGGGCAGCGGTGCAGATCCGGGCGAGGAGCGCGAGCAGGGAGACCTTCGGGCCGCCCGCCGCGTTGATCGCCGCCCGCGCGGTCAGGAGTTCGGTCGCGTCGGCGTCCACCCAGCAAGTGGCGTCCGGGATCTCCCGGCGGCTGCGGGAGAGCTTGTCGGCGACGGCGCCGCGGACCCCCTTGAGCGGGATGCGGACGGCCGTGCCGGCCGATGCGCGAGTCGGTTCGGCCACCGGGGCGAACGGGGTGGCCGACGCGACGGGCGCCCCGGCGGGCGCTGCAGGCGCGGCGGGTCCGGTGGGCGCTGCAGGCGCGGCGGGTCCGGTGGGCGCTGCAGGCGCGGCGGGTCCGGTGGGCGCTGCAGGTGCGGCGGGTCCGGCGGTGGGCACGGCTGTGGTGCGTCCGCCGGCCGTCGCGGCGGCCCGGAGCGCCCGCTCGACGTCCGCGCGCAGGATCAGCCCGTCGGGTCCGGAGCCGGTCAGCTGCCGCAGATCCACGCCGCCCTCCCGGGCGAGCCGGCGGACCAGAGGGGAGATCACGGGCACCGGACCCTCGGCGGCCCGCGCGGTTCCGCGCAGCCGAGCCTCGGCCGGACCGCCGCCCCCGGAATCGGCACCGGGCGCCACCGGACCGACTCCCGTGACCCCACTCCGCTCCCGGGCCGCATCCTGATCCCTGGCCGGGTCCTGTGCGCGTGCCGAGTCCTGAGGCCGGGCCTGGCCTTGAGATCCAGGCGCGGCCGGCGCCGGACCCTGCGCCGGGGCCGCGACCGGGGCCGGAGCCTGCACCTGGGCCGGTCCTTGCGCCTGCCCCTGCGCGGGAGAGCCGTTCGCCGCGGGGAGGCCCGTCCGGGCGCCCGCCGAACCGCGCGCCGCCTCGTCGCGCGCCACCGCGCCGCCCGCCGTGGCCCCGCCGGGCGTCGGCCGCACCCGGCGCCGGCGCGCCGCGGGCGCCCCCGTGCCGTAGCCGACCAGCACGTTGCCCGAGCCCTCGGGCTCGCCGTCCGAGGAGTCGGGGCCCACCGCGACCGTCAACAGCGGCGCCCCTACGGGCAGTTCGCTGCCCTCCTCGCCGAAGCGGGCCGTGACCACACCGCCGTAGGGGCACGGCACCTCGACCATCGCCTTGGCCGTCTCCACCTCCACGACCGGCTGGTCGACGACGACCACGTCGCCCACCTCGACCAGCCAGCGGACGATCTCCGCCTCGGTCAGCCCCTCCCCGAGGTCGGGGAGCTTGAACTCCAGCACCTGAGCCATCAGCCCTCGGCCTCCCACTGCAGCCGCGCCACCGCGTCCAGGATCCGGTCGACACCGGGCAGATGGTGCCGCTCCAGCATCGGCGGCGGATAGGGGATGTCGAACCCGGCCACGCGCAGCACCGGCGCCTCCAGATGGTGGAAGCACCGCTCCGTGACGCGCGCCGCGATCTCCCCGCCCGGTCCGCCGTACCCGCCCGACTCGTGCACCACCACCGCGCGCCCGGTCCGCCGGACCGACGCACTGACCGTCTCGTCGTCGAACGGCACCAGGGAGCGCAGGTCGACGACTTCGAGGTCCCAGCCCTCCGCCCGTGCCGCCTCGGCGGCCTCCAGGCAGACCGGCACGGACGGCCCGTAGGTGATGAGCGTGGCGCTCCGGCCCGGGCGGCGCACCACCGCGCGGCCGATCGGTTCGACGGCCGCCGGGTGCTCGGGGTCCCAGGTGTCCTTGGCCCAGTACAGCCGCTTGGGTTCGAGGAAGACGACCGGATCGTCGCAGGCGATGGCGGCGCGCAGCAGACCGTAGGCGTCGGCGACGGTCGCGGGCGTGACGACATGAAGCCCCGGAGTCGCCATGTAGTACGCCTCGGAGGAGTCGCTGTGGTGCTCGACTCCGCCGATGCCGCCGCCGTAGGGGATGCGGACGGTGATCGGCAGGGGCATCGCACCGCGGGTGCGGTTGCGCATCCGGGCCACATGGCTGACCAGTTGCTCGAACGCCGGGTAGGCGAACGCGTCGAACTGCATCTCCACGACCGGGCGCAGCCCGTACATCGCCATGCCGACGGCCGTGCCGAGGATGCCGGCCTCGGCCAGCGGGGTGTCGGTGCAGCGGTCCTCGCCGAACTCCCGGGCGAGCCCGTCCGTGACCCGGAAGACGCCGCCGAGCGTGCCGACGTCCTCGCCCATGACGTGCACCGACGGGTCGGCGGCCAGCGCGTCGCGCAACGCGCGCGTGAGTGCCTGCGCCATGGTGGCGGGCTTGACGGCGACGGTGGTCATCGGTCACCGCCTTCCTGCCCGGCCGCCAGCTCCGCCGCCAACATGGCCTGCTGCTCCCGCAGTTGCGGGGTGGGTTCGGCGTAGACGTGGGCGAACAGGTCCATGGGGTCGAGTGCGGCGTCCTGGTTCATGCGGTCGCGCAGGTGCGCCGCCATCGCCTCGGCGTCCTCGCGGGCGGCCGCGACCCCGTCCTCACCGAGCAGTCCGCGGGCGGTCAGCTCCCGTTCCAGCAGCAGCACGGGGTCGTGGTCGCGCCAGGCCGCGACATCGGCGTCGGTGCGGTAGCGGGTCGCGTCGTCGGCGTTGGTGTGGGCGTCCATGCGGTAGGTGACCGCCTCGACGAGCGTCGGACCGCCGCCCTCGCGCGCGTGCCGTACGGCGTCGGCAAGGACCTCGTGCAGGGCGGCGGCGTCGTTGCCGTCGACCAGCCGGCCCGGCATGCCGTAGCCGACGGCCTTGTGGGCCAGGGAGGGCGCGGCGGTCTGCTTGGCGAGCGGTACGGAGATGGCGAAGCCGTTGTTCTGCACCAGGAAGACGACCGGTGCCTGCCAGACGGCGGCGAAGTTCAGGGCCTCGTGGAAGTCGCCCTCGCTGGTGCCGCCGTCGCCGACCATGGCGAGCGCGACGACGTCGTCGCCCTTGAGGCGGGCGGCGTGGGCGAGGCCGACGGCGTGCGGGAGCTGGGTGGCGAGCGGGGTGCTCAGCGGGGCCACGCGGTGCTCGTAGGGGTCGTAGCCGGTGTGCCAGTCGCCGCGCAGCAGGGTGAGTGCTTCGACGGGGTCGACACCGCGGGCGACGACGGCGAGGGTGTCGCGGTAGCTGGGGAAGAGCCAGTCACGGTCCTTCAGGACCAGCGCGGCGGCGACCTCGCAGGCCTCCTGGCCGGTGCTGGAGGGGTAGACCGCGAGCCGGCCCTGCTTGGTGAGGGCGGTGGCCTGGATGTTGTAGCGACGGCCGCGCACCAGCTGGGCGTACAGCCGCAGGAGCAGTTCGGGGTCGGCCTGCGTGGCCGCGTCGGTGCCGAGGACGCGGTAGGGCTCGGCGTCGGGCAGCAGCGGCGCGGGGTCCGTACGGGGCTGCCAGGCGGGCGGCGGCGATGGCCGGTACGCGCCCCGCTGCTCCATGACCGTCATGACGGCACCTCCTGGTGGGAAGCGGCTACGGGAGGCGTGTCGGCTGTGACCCGCCTCACCTACCGATTGTTCGGTCGTCGGCACATTTTGGCTACAGGCACCTCCAGGCTGTGGACAAACGGTTCTCCACAGCTTCAAATGAACGCACTACGTCCATGCTGGGAAGGCAGGAGGACATGGCACCTGAACAAATGGCCGAGGGCCCCGAGGCCGGTGCCGTACTGCCGCCCCCGCGCCCGCTGGACGCCATTGATCAGGACATCCTCCAGATCCTCCAGTCGGACGGCCGCGCGTCCATACGGTCCGTCGCCGAGCGCGTCCACGTCTCACGCGCCAACGCCTACGCCCGCATCAACCGTCTCGTCGAGGACGGCGTCATCCGCGGCTTCGGGGCCCGCGTCGACCACGAACGCGCCGGCCAGGGCACATCGGCCTACATCACCCTGAAGATCGTGCAGAACTCGTGGCGCACCGTGCGCGAGCAGTTGCGGGAGCTGCCCGGCGCCTCCCACATCGCGCTGGTGGGCGGCGACTTCGATGTGCTGCTCCTGGTGCACACGCCGGACAACAGGGCCCTGCGCGAGCTGGTGCTCACCCGGCTCCAGGCGATCCCGGAAGTGCTCAGCACGCGCACGCTGCTGGTGTTCGAGGAGGAGGACCTGGAGCCGATCGGCTGACGTCAGCCCCGGCGCAGCCCGGAGAACACCAGGCGCACCACCGCGTCGGCCACATCACGCTCCGTGGTGCCGCGCCCGTCGGGCCGGTACCACTCGGCGATCGAGTTGATCATCCCGAAGACCAGCCGGGTCGCGAGCCGCACCTCCACGTCCTCGCGCACGTCCCCGTCGGCGGCGGCGGCCTTCAGCAGTTCGGCCACCCGGTGGTCGAAGTCGCGGCGCCGCTCCAGGGCCCAGCGCTCGGTGGCGGTGTTGCCGCGCACCCGCAGCAGCAGCGTCACATAGGGCAGCTCGGATATGAGGACCTCGACCATGCGCCGCACGACGTACTCCAGGCGGTCCGCGGCCCGCCCCACGCGCGCGTGCTCCTCGTCCAGGATGCCGAAGAGCCCGTCCAGCGCCCGGCTGACCGCGCGGCGCAGCAGCTCCTCCTTGCCGGCGACATGGTGGTAGATGGACGACTTGGAGATGCCGGCCGCCTTGGACAGGTGCTCCATCGACGTGCCGTCGTAGCCGCGCTCGTTGAACACCTGGACGGCCACCGAGAGCAGCGTCTCGGGGGTGTACGTGTCGCGTCTTGCGGTGGTCATGAGGTGCTGCCCTCCCGCTTGTCGGTGGCGTACGCATGGCGGTAGAGCGCGAGAGAGGGCGCGTAGCGGCCGGAGGGGTCGCGCAGGTGCAGGTCGTCCAGCAGGTCGTAGGCCCAGCTGCGGCCGAGCCTGCGGCTCCATTCGAAGGGTCCGAGGGGGTAGTTGACGCCCAGGCGCATCGCGGTGTCGATGTCCTCCTCGGTGGCGACTCCCTTGGCCACGGCGTCGTGCGCCAGGTCGATGATGCGCGCCACGGCGCGGGCGACGATCATGCCCGGTACGTCACCGATGACGCTGACGTCCTTGCCGAGCGCCTGGAAGAGGCCGATGGCCTCGGCGAGGGTCTGCGGGGAGGTGTCCTGGGAGGCGGACAGCGCGACGCGGGTGGCCCTGCGGTAGTCGAGCGCGAAGTCGAAGTAGACGACGTCCCGGAACTCCACCGAGGTCTGCCCGTCGGCGAGGACCAGCTGACCACCGCCGGGCAGCACCAGGCGGCTGCCGTGGTCCTCTTCCTCCTGGCTGACCTGGATGCCCGCCTCGCGGATCAGGGCGAGCAGGTCGGCCGCCGGTCCCAGGTCGCCCTCGGCGACGACGTACGCGGGCGCCTGCCGCGGCTCGGCGGTGTGCGGCTCGGGACGCTCGGCGTCCTCGGCGTAGTCGTACCAGCCCTGCCCCGACTTGCGGCCGAGCCGGCCGGACTCCACGAGCCGGCGCTGGGCCAGCGAGGGCGTGAAGCGCACGTCCTGGAAGAACGACTGCCACACGGAGTGCGTGACCGACTCGTTGACGTCCTGTCCGATGAGGTCGGTCAGTTCGAAGGCACCCATCCGGAAGCCGCCGCACTCGCGCAGGACGGCGTCGATGGTGGCGGGGTCGGCGGCCTGTGCCTCGTGGACCGCGAAGGCCTCGGCGTAGAAGGGCCTGGCTATCCGGTTCACGATGAAACCCGGGGTGTCCGCGCAGGCCACCGGCGTCTTGCCCCAGGCGCGGGCGGTCTCGTACGCGCGCGTGGCCGAGGTGACGTCGGTGGCGAACCCGGAGACGACCTCGACCAGCGGCAGCAGCGGCGCCGGGTTGAAGAAGTGCAGACCGACGAGGCGCCCCGGGCTGCGCAGGGCGCCGGCGACGGCCGTCACCGACAGGGACGAGGTGTTGGTGGCGAGCAGGCAGTCGTCGGCGACGATGCCCTCCAGTTCGCGGAACAGGTCCTGCTTGACGTCCAGCCGCTCCAGCACGGCCTCCACGACCAGCGCGCAGTCGGCGAGTGCGGCGAGGTCGTCGGCGGGCAGGAGGCGGGCGCGGGCCGCGTCCCGGTCGGCCCCGGTCAGCCGGTCCTTCGCCACGAGCCGGTCGAGGCGGGCGCCGATCGCCGCGGCGGCTTCCGCGGCCCGCCCGGGTACGGCGTCGTACAGCCGCACGGGGTGGCCCGCGACCAGCGCGACCTGGGCGATGCCCTGGCCCATGGTGCCGGTGCCGACGACGGCCACGGGGCTGCTGAGGTCGAGTGCTGTCATGTGCGCGATCCTCCCGCACGACGTTTTCCACAGATGCGGCGGACCCCCTTGTCCCGACCGATCGTTCGGTTACTCTAACTCTGACCGAGCGTCCCTGCCCACGTTTCCGCACAGGTCATGAGCTCGACGACGAGTTCTTGAGACGAGGAGTTGGTCCCGCATGGCCGCCCCACCCACCGAGCACGCACTGATCGCCAAGCACCGGCCCACCCTCGACCAGGCGCTGGAGGCGATCCGCACGCGCGCGTACTGGTCCCCGCACCCCGAGCACCCCAAGGCGTACGGGGAAGGCGGCAGCCTCGACGCCGCCGCGGGCAAGGCCGCCTTCGACGCCGTCCGCGGCACCCGCCTCGACCTCGGCCAGCCCGGCACCGACGACTGGGTCGGCGGCGAAGTCTCCCCGTACGGCATCGAGTTGGGCGTGACCTACCCGCACCCCGACCTCGACACGCTGCTGCCCGCGATGAAGGCCGGCCAGCGCGCCTGGCGGGACGCGGGCCCCGAGACGCGGGCCGCGGTCTGCCTGGAGATCCTTCAGCGCATCAGCGACCGGACACACGAGTTCGCGCACGCGGTGATGCACACCAGCGGCCAGGCGTTCATGATGGCGTTCCAGGCGGGCGGCCCGCACGCCCAGGACCGCGGCCTGGAGGCGGTGGCGTACGCGTACGCGGAACAGGTCCGCACGCCCGGCACGGCACAGTGGACCAAGCCCCAGGGCAAGCGCGACCCGCTGGAGCTGACCAAGCGGTTCACCGCGGTCCCGCGCGGCATCGCACTGGTCATCGGCTGCAACACCTTCCCCACCTGGAACGGCTACCCGGGTCTGTTCGCCTCCCTCGCCACCGGCAACGCGGTCCTGGTGAAGCCGCACCCGCGCGCGGTGCTGCCGCTCGCGCTCACCGTGCGGATCGCCCGTGACGCGCTGGCGGAGGCGGGCTTCGACCCGAACCTGGTGGCACTGGCCGCCGAGCGGCCCGGCGAGGGCATCGCGAAGACCCTGGCCACCCGCCCGGAGATCAGGATCATCGACTACACGGGCTCCACCTCCTTCGGCGACTGGCTGGAGGCCAACGCCCGCCAGGCGCAGGTCTACACGGAGAAGGCGGGCGTCAACACGGTCATCGTGGAGTCGACCGACGCCTACAAGGGGATGCTGTCCAACCTGGCCTTCTCGCTGTCCCTGTACAGCGGCCAGATGTGCACCACCCCGCAGAACCTGCTCATCCCCCGGGACGGCATCCGCACCGACGAGGGCCCCAAGACCTTCGACGAGGTGGTCGCCGACCTCGCCCGCGCGGTCGACGGCCTGCTCGGGGACGACGCGCGCGCGAACGGCCTGCTCGGCGCCATCGTCAACCCGGACGTCAAGGCCCGTCTGGAGGCCGCCGCCGGCCTCGGCGAGGTGGCCCTGGCCGCACGCGAGATCACCAACCCGGACTTTCCGAACGCGGTCGTACGCACACCGGTGATCGTCAAACTGGACGGCGCCAAGCCGGACGACGAGGCCGCCTACATGAGCGAGTGCTTCGGGCCGGTCTCCTTCGCCGTCGCCGTCGACTCGCCGGCCGGCGCGGTCGAACTGCTGCGCCGCACGATCCGCGAGAAGGGCGCGATGACCGTCGGCGCGTACACGACCGACCCGCAGGTCGAGGAGGCCGTCCAGGAGGTCTGTCTGGAGGAGGCGGCCCAGCTGTCCTTCAACCTCACCGGCGGGGTGTACGTCAACCAGACCGCCGCCTTCTCCGACTTCCACGGCTCGGGCGGCAACCCGGCGGCCAACGCCGCCCTGTGCGACGGCGCGTTCGTCGCGAACCGCTTCCGGATGGTGGAGGTGCGCCGGGAGGCCCGGGACCGCTAGGCGGAGCGGGGCGCGCCCCCGGTGGCGCTCCAGTGGTACAGCGTCATCGCCACACTGGTGGCGAGGTTGTAGCTGGAGACCTGGGAGCGCATCGGCAGGGCCAGCAGATGGTCGGCACGCGCGCGCACCGCGGCGGACAGCCCGCTGCGCTCCGACCCGAAGGCCAGTACGGCGTCGTCCGGCAGCTTCGTGCCCCGGATGTCCTCGCCCTCGGGGTCGAGGGCGAACAGCGGTCCCAGTGGCAGCTCCTCGACGGCCAGCCGCTCCACCACGGTCGCGAAGTGCAGGCCCGCCCCGCCGCGCACGACCGTGGGATGCCAGGGGTCGAGCGTGCCGGTGGTGACGACCCCGGTGGCCCCGAAACCGGCGGCGAGCCGGATCACGGCCCCCGCGTTGCCCAGGTTGCGCGGGTTGTCGAGCACCACGACGGGAGCCCGCCGTGGCGTGCGGGCGAGCGCCCGCAGACCGGCCTGCCGGGACGGCCGTACGGCCAGGGCAGCGACCGCGGTCGGATGCGGCCGGGCCACCAGGGACGCGTACGCCGGCTCCGGCACCTCGGCCAGCAGCGCGTCCAGGGCGTCCCGCACGTCCGGGGCCAGCTCCTGCGCCAGACCCAGCGCCGCCGCTCGGTCGGTGGTGACGGCCACCGGGACCTCGGCCCCGAAGCGGAGGGCGTGCTTGAGGGCGTGGAAGCCGTCGAGCAGCACGGCGGAGCCGGCGTGCGCGCGCCACAGGGTCACGGGGTCGGTCATGCCGGAAGCCTACGTGGCACGGTGCGACGCCTGCCGCGGCGCGGAACGCCGGCGGAAGCCCTTCGGTGGGCGCACGGGCCCGCGGAGGGCAGGCCCCGCACCTGGGACCGCCACGAGACGACCTCCCACGCGCGGGACCGCCGGGCTTGCGGCTGCGCAATGCCGCCGAGGGCTCAGGGCTGCGGCGCCCCGGCGGCCGGCTCCGGCTCGGGTTCCCGTTCCGTTCCGGTCGCCCGCGCGGCGGCAGCGCCACCGTCCCGGAGCCGGACCGGCCGCACACGTGCCACCCGGCCGCCGAGCCGGCGCAGGAACGACGTGGGCAGGAAGACGGCGTCCGTCGCGATCATCGCCAGCGAGAAGAACGGCAGCCCCAGCACCACCGCGATCACCGCGTGCTCCGTCATCATCGCGGCCAGCAGGACGTTCTTGACCCGCCGGTTGAACAGCGTGAACGGGAAGGCGACCTGCACGATGACCGTCCCGTACGTCACCAGCATCACCACGGTGCCGTTGGCGGACAGCAGGTCGGCGAGCGCGGGCCAGGGCGAGAAGGAGTCGAGGTGCAGCGGGTAGTAGACGGCGGTGCCGTCCTGCCAGCGCGAGCCCTGGATCTTGTACCAGCCGGCCGTGGCGTAGATCAGACACGCCTCCGCCATGATCACGAAGAGCGCGCCGTTGTGCACGACGTTGGCGATCACGTCCAGCAGGATCCGCGGCTCGCCGCCCGCCGCGAACCGCCCGACCAGCCACCACAGTGCCAGCGCCGCCCACACCGTCCACAGGAGGGCGGGCACCAGCCAGCCGCTGCCGAGCCGGCCGGCCAGGGTCACCGCGCCGAGCACCAGGCCGAACCCCGCCCACAGGACCGGCCCCGTACGGTCGTGGACCCGCTCCCCACGCGCGCGTGCCGCCTCACCGCGCGCCGCCCGCCGCGCGTCCAGGGACCACACCCGGCCGCAGCGCGTGAACACCAGGTATATCGACATCAGGTGCAGCACGTTGTCGCCGCCGTCGCCCATGAAGACGCTGCGGTTCTGCAGCGAGAGCACGCCGACCATGAACAGCACCGACGACGTGCGCGAGCGCCAGCCCAGCAGCAGCAGGACGCAGGAGAGGACGGCGAGCAGGTAGCAGACCTCGAACCAGATCCGCCCGTCCGACCACAGCAGCGCCGTGAACGCCTCGTTGACCGAGGTCAGCTGCTGGGCGAGATCCCAGCTCCAGGGGCCGTCGGGCCCGTACAGCTCCTGGCGGTGCGGGAACTCGCGCAGCAGGAACAGCAGCCAGGTCGCGGAGAAGCCGATGCGGATGACGGCGGACTGATAGGGGCCGAGCGGGGATTCCGTGACGCGGGCGATACCGCGCGAGACCGACAGGGCGAGACGGTTCACCGCACGCCTCCCGCGGCCTCGTCGGCGGTGACCGTCCACCACGGCAGCACCCGGTGGACCGGCGTGCCGGAGACCTTCTCGTCGCTCCATGCGGGCGGCGGCACATTGGTGGTGCGCGAGCGGACCTGGACGCGCTGGACGGTGCCCGCCCGGCCGGCCGCGTCCTCCCGGTACAGCCGCATCACCGCGATCCGCCGCACGTACTGCTCGGAGAGCGCGCCGCGCAGGCCCACGGGACGGTTGTCGCCGTCGTGCGTGGCGATGTAGAAGTCCCAGGCCCGGCGCAGTTCGTTCTGCTCGGTGTGGCTGGGCAGCAGGCTGCCGTCGATGGCCTCGCCGTCCCGCGCGGACAGGTCGTACCAGCCGGTCGTCTCGATGTCACCGCCGGCCGTGCGGACCTGCGCCCGGACCTGGACGGCGATGTTCTGCTGCAACGGGTTCGGCGCGAACAGCTTCCAGTTCTGCTCGAACTCCGGGTAGATCCATTCCTCGATCGCCTTGCCGTGCTGCTTCGTGACCGTGTTGGCGGGCGCGACACTCAGGAACACCATGGCGAGGTGCACGCAGGCGGCGACGGCGACGACCGCCAGTGCCAGGGCGGCGCCGATCTGGTACGGCGGGGACAGCGCCCCGACACCGGTACGGCGCGCGACGCCGGCCGCTTCCCCGGGTCCCGGTTGAGGTTCAGATTCGGGGGCGGGACCGGGTTGGGGTCCGGCCACGGGTTCGGGCAGGGCCTCGAACCCGGCCTCCGCAGTCCCAGCAGGCGCGAGCCGCGACACCTCGGCGGCAGAAGGTCCGGGTACGGATGGTGCGGGCAGGGCGGATGCGGACGGTGCGGGCAGCGCGGATGCGGGCGATGCGGCTCCCGGGCCGTTTGCCGAGGGGCCGCCGGCCCCGCCAGTGGCGCGAGGCGGCTCGGGCGGTGGCGCCTCGTCCGACCCGTCCGGCCCCTGCGGGGCGTGCGAGTCCGTGTCGTACGCGTCCATTCCGCCCCGATCCCGTACTGCTCCGTCGTCCGGCCGCCGTCGCGGCCCGCATGGCCCGCGAACCCTACTCGTCGGCGCTCGCACGGAACGGTACTCAGCCCCGCCCGCCGAGCGCAGCCCACAAGCACCCCTCGCGGACGTGGCCGTCACCACTTCCGGGACCGGCGGGCGACCCGAGCGGCCACGCCCCCGCCCGGGTCGCCCGGGTTGTCCACAGGCCGTCGCCGGGGTTGTCCACAGCGGTTGACACCTCACGGCGGCTCGCCCACCATGGAATCGCACGGACCGAACGATCGGTCGGTACCGGTTTTCCGGAAGAAGCCGAGGTCAGGGGGACCACATGGCCACAGCAGCCGCGCACCGCACGGCCGGCACGGCGGCGTACGACGCCGAGGACACCGCCGGCACGGCCGCGTACGAGCGCGCCTTCGACGCCGCCGTGGCCGCGGACGAGCGCATCGAGCCCCGCGACTGGATGCCCGACGCCTACCGCGCGACGCTGGTCCGGCAGATCGCCCAGCACGCCCACTCCGAGATCATCGGCATGCAGCCCGAGGCCAACTGGATCACCCGCGCCCCCTCGCTGCGCCGCAAGGCCATCCTGATGGCCAAGGTCCAGGACGAGGCGGGCCACGGCCTGTACCTGTACAGCGCCGCGGAAACGCTCGGCACCGGCCGCGAGGAACTGCTCGACAAGCTGCACAGCGGTCGCCAGAAGTACTCGTCGATCTTCAACTACCCCACGCTGACCTGGGCCGACGTCGGCGCCATCGGCTGGCTGGTGGACGGCGCGGCCATCACCAACCAGGTCCCCCTGTGCCGCTGCTCCTACGGTCCTTACGCGCGCGCGATGGTCCGCATCTGCAAGGAGGAGTCCTTCCACCAGCGCCAGGGGTACGAGCTGCTGCTCGCCCTCAGCAACGGCACCCCGCAGCAGCACGCGATGGCCCAGGACGCGGTGGACCGCTGGTGGTGGCCCTCGCTGATGATGTTCGGGCCGCCCGACGACGCGTCCCAGCACTCGGCGCAGTCGATGGCCTGGAAGATCAAGCGCCACTCGAACGACGAGCTGCGTCAGCGCTTCGTCGACATCTGCGTGCCCCAGGCGGCGTCCCTCGGCCTCACCCTCCCCGACCCGGACCTGCGCTGGAACGAGGAGCGGGGGCACCACGACTTCGGCGCGATCGACTGGACGGAGTTCTGGGAGGTCCTCAAGGGCAACGGCCCGTGCAACGAGCAGCGGATCACCCAGCGCCGCCGGGCACATGACGAGGGCGCCTGGGTACGGGAGGCGGCCGCGGCCCACGCGGCCAAGCACAACGGCGCGGCGACCGAGCACAACGGCGGAACAAGAGGAGCGCGGGCATGACCGACACCGACTGGCCCCTGTGGGAGGTCTTCGTGCGCTCCCGCCGCGGCCTCTCCCACACCCACGCCGGCAGCCTGCACGCCCCGGACGCGGAGCTGGCCCTGCGCAACGCACGCGACCTGTACACCCGGCGCGGCGAGGGCGTCTCGATCTGGGTCGTCCCGGCGGCCGCGATCACCGCGTCCTCGCCCGACGAGAAGGACCCCTTCTTCGAGCCCGCCGCGGACAAGCCCTACCGGCACCCGACCTTCTACGACATCCCGGAAGGGGTGAAGCACCTGTGACCGCCACCGTGCCCACGGCCGCCGCGCTCGCGCTCGGCGACGACGCCCTGGTGCTCTCGCACCGCCTGGGGGAGTGGGCAGGCCACGCGCCCGTCCTGGAGGAGGAGGTCGCGCTCGCCAACATCGCGCTGGATCTGCTCGGCCAGGCCCGCGCGCTGCTGTCGATGGCCGGCGACGAGGACGAACTGGCGTACCTGCGCGAGGAACGCGCCTTCCGCAACCTCCAGTTGGTCGAGCAGCCGAACGGCGACTTCGCCCACACCATCGTCCGCCAGCTGTACTTCTCCACCTACCAGCACCTGCTGTACGCCGAACTGGCCGCCGGCAAGGGCCCGTTCGCACCGCTCGCCGCCAAGGCCGTCAAGGAGGTCGCCTACCACCGCGACCACGCCGAACAGTGGACGCTGCGGCTCGGCGACGGCACACAGGTCAGCCATGAGCGGATGGCACGGGCCTGTGCGGCCCTGTGGCGGTTCACCGGCGAGATGTTCCAGCCGGTGCCGGGCCTTGACACCGACGGGGCGGCCATGGAGGCGCCCTGGCTGGAGTCGGTCGGTGACGTGCTGCACCGGGCCACCCTGACGGTCCCCGAGGGGCCGCGCACCGGTGCCTGGTCGGCGGGCGCGGGCCGGCAGGGCCTGCACACCGAGCCGTTCGGGCGGATGCTCGCCGAGATGCAGCATCTGCACCGCAGCCATCCGGGGGCGTCATGGTGACGACGACGGCCACGCCGCTTGAGGCGGAACTCCTCGACCTCGCGGGCTCGGTGCCGGACCCCGAACTGCCCGTGCTCACCCTCCGGGAGCTGGGCGTGGTGCGCGCGGTGCACCTGCGGGGCGCGGACGCCGTCGAGGTGGAGCTGACCCCCACCTACACCGGCTGCCCGGCCGTCGAGGCGATGTCCGTGGACATCGAGCGGGTGCTGCGCGGCCACGGCATGCGCCGGGTCACCGTGCGCACGGTGCTCGCACCCGCCTGGTCGACCGACGACATCACGGACGAAGGACGGCGCAAACTGCGGGAGTTCGGCATCGCTCCCCCGCGCGTGCGGCGCGAGACGGGTCCGGTCCCGCTCGCCCTCGGCCCGACCCGGACGCACGCCACCGCGTCCGAGGCGCCGGCGTCCCCTGTGCCCGAACCCGTCCGCTGCCCGCACTGCGGATCGGCCGACACCGAGCTGCTGAGCCGTTTCTCCTCGACCGCGTGCAAGGCGCTGCGGCGCTGCCGGGCCTGCCGTGAACCGTTCGACCACTTCAAGGAGTTGTGATGGCCCGCTTCCACCCGCTCCCGGTGGCCGCGGTCGACCGCCTCACCGACGACTCCGTGGCCCTCACCCTCGCCGTCCCGCCCGACCTGCGCGAGGAGTACCGGCACGCGCCCGGTCAGCATCTCGCCCTGCGCCGCCGGGCCGACGGCCTGGACATCCGGCGGACCTACTCGATCTGCTCCCCCGCGCCCGCGCCCGGCGCCGAGGACCCGTCCACCCTGCGGGTCGGCGTGCGGCTCGTGGAGGGCGGCGCCTTCTCGACGTACGCGCTCAAGGAGATCGACGTAGGCGACGAGCTGGAGGTGATGACCCCGGCCGGGCGCTTCACCCTGGAGCCCGCTCCGGGGCGGTACGCGGCGATCGTCGGCGGCAGCGGCATCACCCCGGTGCTGTCGATCGTCTCGACGCTCCTGGCCCGCGAACCGGAGGCCCGGTTCTGTCTGATACGCAGCGACCGCACGGCCGCCTCGACGATGTTCCTGGAGGAGGTCGCCGACCTGAAGGACCGCCATCCGCGGCGGCTGCACCTGGTGACGGTGCTCTCACGGGAGGAGCAGCAGGCGGGCCTGCCCTCCGGGCGGCTGGACCGGGAGCGGCTGAAGGGGCTGCTGCCCGCGCTGCTGCCGGTGGACGCGGTGGACGGATGGTTCCTGTGCGGGCCGTTCGGACTGGTGCAGGGCGCCGAGCGGGCGCTGCGGGATCTCGGGGTGGACCGGGCGCGGATCCACGAGGAGATCTTCCATGTGGACGCGGGTGCCGCCCCGGCGGTGCCCGTCACGGCCCCCGCGCACAGCACGGTCACCGCCCGGCTCGACGGCCGCGGCGGGACCTGGCCGGTCCGGGACGGAGAGTCGCTGCTGGAGACGGTCCTGCGCAACCGGCCCGACGCGCCCTACGCCTGCAAGGGCGGGGTGTGCGGGACGTGCCGGGCCTTCCTGGTCTCGGGGGAGGTCCGCATGGACCGCAACTTCGCCCTGGAGGCCGAGGAGACGACGGCCGGATACGTACTGGCCTGCCAGTCGCATCCGCTGACGGAGAAGGTGGAACTCGACTTCGACCGCTGAGGCCCACGCCCGGAGCCGACCGATCGCTCATCCCGAACGGACGGCGCCCGCCATGCCGTTCCCTTCTTCTAGAACCTGTTCTATCTTGACGGTCCGTCAGGGACGCGGGCGTGCGGAGCCGTCGGGAGGACAGGACCGTGGACTTCACCTTCACCGAGGAGCAGTTGGCGGCGGCCGAGGCGGCCGAGGGGGTGTTCGCCGGGGTGGCACCGGACGCGGTGCCGAGCCCCGCGCTCACCACGGGCGCCGTCGCCGAGGACTTCGACCGGCCGCTGTGGACCAGGCTGGCCGAGGCGGACCTGCTCAGCCTGCTGCTTGACGCGGAGTACGGCGGGGCGGGCCTGGACGCCATCGCCCTGTGCCTGGTGCTGCGGGAGTCCGCCAAGGTGCTGGCGCGCGTGCCCCTGCTGGAGCACAGCGCCGCCGCCGCGGCCGTACAGACCTACGGCAAAAGGGAGTTGGCGGCCGAGCTGCTGCCCCGCGCGGGTCGGGGCACCCTCGTGCTCGCCGTCGCCGCGAGCGGGCGCAGCGGCCACGACCCGGCCGAACTGGCCGTCACCGCACGGCCGGACGGGGACGCCTGGGTGCTGGACGGGGTGCAGACGGCGGTGCCCTGGGCGTACGGCGCCGACCTCGTGGTGGTGCCCGCGCGCACCGAGGCCGGCCGGACCGTGCTCGCCCTGGTTCCCCGCGGCCATGCGGGCGTGGCCCTCGCCGAGCAGGTCTCCACCAGCGGGGAGCGGCTGGGCGAGCTGCGCCTGGAGTCCGCGCGGATCGCCGCGGGCCACGTCATCGACGCCGACGGCGCATGGGAGTGGCTGCGCGGGCTGCTGACCACCGGGACGTGTGCGCTGGCGCTCGGGCTGGGCGAGCGGGTTCTTACGATGACGAGCGCGTACACGAGCAAGCGGGAGCAGTTCGGACACCCGATCGCGAGTTTCCAGGCCGTCGCCGTCCAGGCCGCCGACCGCTATATGGACCTGCGCGCCATGGAGGCCACGCTGTGGCAGGCCGCCTGGCGGATCAGCTCGGGGACACAGGGTCCGCTGCCCGCCGAGGGCGACATCGCCGTGGCCAAGATCTGGGCCTCGGAGGGCGTCCGCCGGGTGGTGCAGACGGCACAGCACCTGCACGGCGGCTTCGGCGCCGACACCGACTACGCCCTGCACCGCTACCACGCCTGGGCCAAGCAGTTGGAACTCTCGCTCGGCCCGGCCGCTACGCACGAGGAGGCGCTGGGCGACCTGCTCGCCGCGCACCCCCTGGGCTGAGGCCTGCCGCCGAGACCCGCCGCGCCCCGGCCCGTGCCGTGGGGCTACAGGACGTGCCCCGGCCGGCCCTCGTCGGTGACGACCGGGCGGCCGGCCGCCTGCCAGACCTGCATGCCGCCGTCGACGTTCACGGCGTCGATGCCCTGCTGGACCAGATACATCGTGGCCTGGGCCGAACGTCCGCCGGAGCGGCAGATCACATGGACCCGGCCGTCCTGCGGGGCGGCCTCGGTCAGTTCCCCGTACCGGGCCACGAACTCGCTGATGGGGATGTGCAGCGCCCCGGCGGCGTGGCCCGCCTGCCACTCGTCGTCCTCACGGACGTCCAGCAGGAAGTCGCCGTCCTTGAGGTCCGCGACCCCGACCGTGGGCACACCAGCTCCAAAACTCATGGCCTCGACGCTACCCGAAGGACACCCGGCCCCGGGCAGCGCACCGGACCCGACGGGGCTACCCCTGCGCCAGGAGTTCCGCCAGCTCCGCCTCCCGCCGAGCCACATCGCCCCGAAGCCGCTCGGCGATCTCGTCCAGCAGGGCGTCGGGGTCATCGGGGGCCAGGCGGAGCATGGACGCGATCGCGCCGTCCTCCAGTTCGCGGGCGACCAGGGTGAGGAGTTCCTTGCGCTGGGCCAGCCACTCCAGGCGGGCGTAAAGCTCCTCGCTGCGGCTCGGGGGCCGCTCGGCGGGTGCCGGTCCCGCCGCCCACTCCGCGGCCAGCTCGCGCAGCAGCGCCTCGTCACCGCGGGCGTAGGCGGCGTTGACGCGGGTGATGAACTCCTCGCGCCGGGCCCGCTCGTCCTCCTGCTGCGCCAGATCAGGGTGGGCCTTGCGGGCCAGCTCGCGGTAGAGCTTGCGGGCCTCCTCGCTGGGGCGCACCCGCTCGGGGGGCCGCACCGCCTGGTCGGTGAGCATCGCGGCGGCCTCCGGGAACAGGCCGTGCCCGTCCATCCAGCCGTGCAGCAGTTCCTCCACGCCGGGGATGGGCGTGACGCGGGCCCGCGCCTCCTGCGCTGCGCGCAGGTCCTCGGGGTCGCCGGTCCGGGCGGCCCTGGCCTCGGCGATCTGGGCGTCCAGCTCTTCCAGCCGGGCGTACATGGGGCCCAGCTTCTGCTCGTGCAGCCGGGAGAAGTTCTCGACCTCGACGCGGAAGGTCTCCACCGCGATCTCGAACTCGATCAGCGCTTGTTCGGCGGCCCGCACGGCCCGCTCCAGCCGTTCCTCCGGCCGGGGCGCCTGGGACTGCTCAGCTTCCGGGGTCGTCACCTGGCCAGCCTAAGCGCTCCGCTGGATGCGCCGCGATGTGCCGTCGGTCGTCTGCGGCACCGTTGTGGCTGGTCGCGCAGTTCCCCGCGCCCCTTCGGGGCGCTGTCGAACCGCAGCAGACTTCACTGGACCTGCTTAGGCCACACGCCGAGCCCCCACGGGACCCGCGCTCCGATCCCCCACGCACGCCTTCCCTTTCACCTCCGTAACTCTGCACACTCATATGCTCACTTAGCGCACGCACACCCCAAGAGCCCACGCACCCCACGCATCGTGGACCGCCGTTCCGTCACACCCCGCTCTCCGCCGCGATCCGCCCCGACCGCACCGCCGCCACCAGTGCCGCGTGGTCCGCCTCGGTGCGGTCGGCGTAGGCGACCGCGAACTCGGCCACCGCCTCGTCCAGTTCCTCGCTCTTGCCGCAGTAGCCGGCGATCAGGCGCGGGTCGGCGCTGTGGGAGTGGGCACGGGCCAGCAGGGCGCCGGTCATACGGCCGTAGTCGTCGATCTGGTCGGCGGCGAGCGCGGCCGGATCGACACTGCCCTTGCGGTTGCGGAACTGACGCACCTGGAAGGGGCGGCCGTCCACCGTCGTCCAGCCCAGCAGGATGTCGCTGACCACCTGCATCCGCTTCTGGCCGAGCACCACCCGGCGGCCCTCGTGATCGACGGACGGCGTCTCGAAGCCGGCCGTGGCCAGGTGCGGGAGCAGCGCCGAGGGGCGGGCCTCCTTCACCTGGAGGACCAGCGGCTCACCGCGGTGGTCAAGCAGCAGGACGACATAGGAGCGGGTGCCCACGCTGCCCGTGCCGACCACCCGGAACGCCACGTCGTGCACCGCGTGCCGGGCCAGCAGCGGCAGCCGGTCCTCGGAGAGAGTCGTCACATACGTCTCCAGGGACGCCGCCACCGCCGCCGCCTCGGCGTCCGGTATGCGCCGCAGCACCGGCGGCGCGTCCACGAACCGGCGCCCGCCCTCGTCGACGCTCTCGGTGGAGCGCGCCGCGAACCGGCCGCTGGTGTTGGCGCGGGCCTTCTCCGAGACCCGCTCCAGCGTGCCCAGCAGATCGTGGGCGTCGGTGTGCGAGACCAGTTCCTCGTCCGCGATGGCGTTCCACGCGTCCAGGGCCGGCAGCTTGGCCAGCAGCCGCATGGTGCGCCGGTAGGCACCCGCCGTGTCGTGCGCCGCCGCGCGACAGGTGTCCTCGTCGGCGCCCGCCTCCCGGCCGGCCAGCACCAGCGAGGCCGCGAGCCGCTTCAGGTCCCACTCCCAGGGTCCGTGCACCGTCTCGTCGAAGTCGTTCAGGTCGATGACGAGGCCGCCGCGGGCGTCGCCGTACAGGCCGAAGTTGGCCGCGTGCGCGTCGCCGCAGAGCTGGGCGGCGATCCTGGTCATGAGCGTGCGCGCCAGGTCGTAGGCCATGAGGCCCGCCGAACCGCGCAGGAAGGCGAAGGGCGTGGCCACCATCCTGCCCACCCGTATCGGCACGAGGCCGGCGATGCGGTCCCGGTTGGACTCCTCGACCGCGCTCACCGCGTCCGGACGGCCGCCGTCCAGGTCCAGGGCGCTGTGCGCGCGGCGCGGCACGCTCGCCCGCAGCGCCTTGCCCTCGGCCTTGGGCGACCCCTGCGCCGGCCACCCGGCGAAGCCGCGCACCCGCGGAAGCCTGCGCCCGGCCCCGGCCCCAACGCCAGCCGCCGTCTCAGCCCCCGCCCCGGCCGCCGTACCCGCCGTTTCCACCCCTGCCTCGGTCATCACGACCGCCTCCCCCGAGCGCACACGAACATCAACTCGTGCCGACCGTACCGCCGGTGCCCGCGACGCGTCAGACCCTGTGGACAACCGCCCGGCTGTGGACAACGGACCCCCACGGTCCGCTGAGAGACTCGTCACACGGCGAAGCCCCGCACGGGACCTTCACAAAGCCCCGCGCGGGACACGACAGAAGACGCGTCCACGCATGACAAAGGGCCCACCGTGATCACGATGAGCCCTCTGTCGCTGTGGGGCACCGACGGAACTCACTGGTCAGCGGCAATGCGGTGGCCTTCAGAGATCGTTTCCCACGCTGATGTAGATCATTTCCCACCGTCCTGATCAACGCTGTCGGCCGGCATCACTCCCCCACCCAGGTCTCCTCAGCTTCTCCGTCCCGACTCGTCGCCAGTGCATTGAGTCTTTCCCGGTAAGCGGTGCTCGCTGAGTGTGATCACATCGCGAGTGGCGCGGCAGGGCCGGGCATCCCCAAGCCAGGGCAGACGTAAGGC
>NZ_JBIWKB010000007.1:0-172856 GCF_044765425.1 Streptomyces sp. NPDC102462
CTGTGGTGTGGGGTGTGGCGCGGTGGCGCGGGCCGCGGGGGGCGGCGGGCGGCCTCCCCCCCTCGCCCGGGGCCCCCGCCGCCGGGGGCCGCCCCCCCCCCCCCGCCCCCCACGGCACCATGGCCCGGCTGGTGCGCCGCTTCGCGGAACGCCTGGCAGACCGGGACCGGAGACGGGCGACCGCCCTCGTGCGCTCGATCGCGGATCCCGGGGAGCGAGCCATCGGTTACGCGGACCTGCACCTGGCCGCGCACGGCCCGATCAGCTCCTCTCGTCATGGACACGAGGCGGACGCGTTCTCCAGGGAGGTCGATCGCGCCCTCGCCGACCTGCCGCGCTGTCGGTGGACGGCCGGCGGTGCTCTTGAGCGCACGGCCGGGGACGACCCCGGCTTCCAGCTGCGGGCCGGCGGCCGGGAGCAGGCGGAGGACGAGGCGTTGGCCTACGCGCGCCCCGACCACCGGGTCCGCTTCGAGCTGGCGGTGCGCGCCCTCGGCTGCCGGGAAGACGACATGCGGGCGATCCAGGGGCAGCGCTGTCTGGCCCACGCGCACCGGGAGTCCTTCCTCGCGTGGGCGTCCGCGGTGCATGTCACCCTGGCGATCGACAACGGGCGGCGCGACGAGGTGTTCGGGCCGATCCACTGGGAGAACCTCACGGCCGACATCGACCAGAGCAGCGTGCCGGCCAGGGTCGCGGCGGCAGCGGCAGCGTACGAGGAGTTCCGCCTCGCCCGGGAGGTGCCGGGGCACGGCGTGCGCGCGTCGCGCGTACGGATCGAGGATCCCGTCTACGCCGCCGCCGTCGACCTGGTGACACCCGCCCCCGGATCCCCTCTGAGCCCCGCGTTCGCACGACGGCTGAAGGAGATGCTCGACGCGGGTCCGCTGCCCGCGGTGGCCCAACTGCTCGCCTTCGCCGTCGACGTCAGGCCGGAGAACCGGGACACTCTGCGGGAACTGGCCGCAGAGGTCGTCGTGCGGGCCAAGCCCGGTTCCGCGACCGGCGCGGACGCCCTGTCCGTGCTCGCGGTCTCGCCCGTCCTCGGTGACCTGGTGGATCCCGTCGCCCTCCTGCGCGACGCCGCCCGCACCTCCTTCGGGTGGCAGCACGGGGCATCCCATCTCAGCGATGTCAGGACCCGCCTGTTTCCCGTCCTGCTGCGCAGCGCTCCGACGGTAGCCCTGCAGCAGTTCTACGAAGCCGCCTCAAGGGACTGGTCCTTGGCCATGTCGCTGCTGGAACACGAGCCGGATGCCCTGCGCGACGCACTGGGTGACGACGCGGTCGCCGTGCTCGGCTCGGCCGTCACCCGGGGGCTCGCCTGCACCTCGCCCGAGAACACGGCACCCGAGGTCGTGGACGGCGTCCGGCTCGCGCGCCTCGTCGCCACCGGCTCCGCCCGGAACGGGCAGCCGTCATGACCCGTCCCGCCGGTATCTGCTCAGACGGTCGTGACGACGTCGTCGTACGCCAGGCGCGGGCCGCGCGGGAACCAGGCGTCCGGGCCCGGCTTGCCGATGTTGACCACCATCAGCGGGGTGTGGTCGTCGTCCAGGAACTCCTTCTGGACGCCCGCGAAGTCGAGACCGGTCATCGGGCCCGCGGCGAGCCCGGCGGCACGGACGCCGATGATGAAGTAGGCGGCCTGGAGGGCGGCGTTCAGCGCGGCGTTCTTCTCCCGCACCGAGCGGTCGCCGGCGAAGATGTCCTTGGCCTGCGGGAAGTGTGGGAAGAGCCGCGGCAGCTCCTCGTGGAACTCGTTGTCCGCGGCGAGGATCGCGACCAGCGGTGCCGCCACGGTCTTCTTCTTGTTGCCCTCGGCCATGTGCTGCACCAGGCGCTCACGGGCCTCGGGAGAGCGGACCAGGACGATGCGCAGCGGCGACTGGTTCATGGAGGTGGGGCCGAACTTGACCAGGTCGTAGATGGCCTGGACCTGCTCGTCCGTCACCGGCTCGTCGGTGAACGCGTTGGCGGTGCGGGCCTCGCGGAACAGCAGGTCCTGAGTGGCGGAGTCGAGAACGAGAGACATGGTTGAACTTCCTGGAGGTCGCATCCCGGTCGAATCCGGACCGTGGTCCGGATAGCCTGACGACACGAAGATAGGCGATGGACGCTTCAAGGTTCAACAAAAACCGGACCGCAGTGATCCGCCTCACGTTCGCAGTCGCCTTTGCCCCCCAGAAGAGGATCTGTGCCTCGCCGCAGGTCTCAGCTGCTCGGATCGGCGTCCGGCCGGGGCCTGGTGCCGCCCGCAGGCCAGGGGCGGGCGGCGTCTCAGGACGCCAGCGCGAGGGCAAGGCGATCGAAGCCCTGACCTGACCCTGAACGCACGAAAGCGGCCCCGCCCCTGCCGAAGCAGGAGCGGGGCCGCGATGGTCAGCGGAGCAGGTACTGGGCGAGCACACCGCTGGCCGTGCCGACGGCTCACTTGCCGCTACGCCGCCACCCCAAACCATTCGACCGGCTTGAGGAGCTTGGATCCGTACTGTGTGCAGTATGCGTACGATGTGCGGCCAGAGGCCGTCCGCGCGCCTTCGGCCACACTCCCGTTGACGCAGAGCGCGTAACCCCGGAAGTACCCGCCGGTGCAGGTGATCCCGGCGGTGTTGTCGTCACTCCACGAGAGTCGGCAGCTGAGCGCCGCGGGGGAGGCTGATGCTGCGGATGCGCTCGTCGTCGCGGTGACGAGACCGCCTCCAGCTATGGCGACTACGGCAGCCGCACTGGCCAGTGCACGTTTCACAACTTCTCCCTCGACTAGTTCGGCGGCGGGCCTGGTTCATTCGCCGCCAGCGACCTGATGGGAGAATGCGCGGTCGACCTTGCCTCAACCTTGGGACAAGCTTGAACTGTGCAGGCGGGATGCCGTTGACCGGCGAGGCTCCCGTTGGAAAACGCGGCGTCAGCCAGGCTCTTGGCGACGTACGAGCCCTCGTAGTGCGAGCAGCCGGGCGACGGCGGGATGGATCTCTGCGGGCATGGATGCCTCCAAGGAGATGACGAAGACCCCGGCCTGACGGCGCGAGGCGGACGAGAGAGGGGGTGCCATATCCTCCGGGTTATGGCGAACTGGCAGCGCTCACTGGCTGATGCGTTCTGGTCGGTGGACCGTGCCCTGGGCGGGCAGCGGCGTCCGACGAGGACCAACAAGTGGGCTGCCCGGCACCCGGTCGTCGCCGGCTTGCTCGGGGCTGTGCCCTTCACGCTCTTCTTGCTGGTCGTGTCCGATGAGGAGGACCCGTACAACCCGGCGATCGCGGTGTTGGGAGGGCTGGCCATCGGATTCGTGTTCTTCCTGACGGCTCTCGCAGAGCGAGCGCGCCAGCGTCGGCTCAGGCGGCTGGGGATCTGGAACGGATCCTGAACAGGTCAGCCGAGCAGCACGGGCAGCACGGTGTCGGCCATGTGCTGGAACCCGGCGTCGGACAGGTGTACTCCGTCGATGCCGGCCGCGCCCGGCGTGGTGCAACTGCCCCGAGGCCGGCCACCGGCCGGATGGTCTTCGAGTGCTCGATGTACCGGCCGTTGGTGCCTTCGTAGAAGTAGATGGCCAGGTCGGCCGGGAAGGAAGCGTCGCCGTTCCACACCGCGTTGAGGGCGGACGCGGCCCCGTTGGTGTAGCGCGCGCTGGTGGCCCCGGCCGGTGCGACGTTGTGGAGGTGCAGGGCGCGACGTGACGTGATCTTGCGCCGCCCCCCCCAGAACCCAAGAACTGCCTGAGTCTCGCGGCGGTCAACGAGGGCCGCTGCCGGGACGAGCGGTGACGGCCCTCGTGTGTGCGGGCGGGTCAGCCGTAGGTGTAGAAGCCCGAGCCGGACTTGCGGCCGAGGCGGCCCGCTTCGACCATGCGCTGGAGCAGCGGGGGAGCGGCGTACAGGGGTTCCTTGTACTCCTGGTACATCGAGTCGGCGATGGAGACGATGGTGTCAAGGCCGATCAGATCGGACAGCTTCAGCGGGCCCATCGGGTGGGCGCAGCCAAGCTCCATGCCGTTGTCGATGTCCTCGCGGCCCGCGATGCCGGACTCGAACATCCGGATCGCGGACAGCAGATACGGCACGAGCAGCGCGTTGACCACGAAGCCGGACCGGTCCTGGGCGCGGATGGCGTGCTTGCCCAGCACCTTCTCGGCGAACAGCTGAGCACGGCTGAGCGTGCCCTCGGAGGTGGTGAGCGCCGGGACCAGCTCGACGAGCTGCTGCACCGGGGCCGGGTTGAAGAAGTGGATGCCGACGACCTGGTCGGGGCGGCCCGTGGCGACGGCCAGCTTCACCAGCGGGATGGAGGAGGTGTTGGAGGCGAGGATCGCGTCCGGCCGGGTCACCACCTGGTCGAGCACCTGGAAGATCTCCGTCTTGACCTGCTCGTTCTCGACGACGGCCTCGATGACCAGGTCGCGGTCCGCGAACTCGCCGAGGTCGGTGGTGAAGCCGAGGCGTGCCTGCGCAGCGTCCCGTTCCGCCTCACTGATCTTGCCGCGCTCGGCAGCCTTGGCCAGGGAGTTGAACAGCCGGGTGCGGCCGAACTCCAGGGCCTCGCCGGTGGTCTCCGCGACCTTGACCTCCAGACCGGCGCGGGCGCAGACTTCGGCGATGCCCGCCCCCATCTGACCGCAGCCGACCACCCCGACACGTGCGATATCCGAGCTGCCCGTCACATCGTCCCCTTCGCTGATCCACGGTCGGCGCGGCGCCTCCGGATCGCGCGCCTGCTCCGATCGTGCACGTTACTCCCAAGTATCGATGATCGATCGCGCGGGGCGGGGCATCCTGGGCCCCGGGACGATCCGTGACGGGCCACGGCATGGATCCGCGGTGTATGGGGGTGCGCAGATGAGGCCGGTCTCACGCCGGGCGTTCGCGGTGGCGCTGTCGACGCTGGTGACGGCACCGGGCGCCGCGGCGGCACCCGGTGGCGCGCCAGCGGCAAGTGGTGGTGCGCCCGCGGCAAGTGGTGCATCCGCGGCTGGTGGTGCGTCCGCGCCGGGTGGTGCGTCCACCGCGGGCGGTGCGCCGGCGCCGGGCGGCGCGGCGGCACCGCGACGGGCCTCCACCGAGATGCGGGGCATGTGGCTGGCGACGGTCGACAACCACGACTGGCCCTCGCGTCCGGGCCTGACCGCCGCCGCACAGCGCACGGAGCTGATCGCCCACCTCGACCGGGCCGTCCGCGACCGCCTCAACACGGTCATCCTCCAGGTCAGGCCGACCGCGGACGCGCTGTGGCCCTCGCCCCACGAGCCGTGGTCCGCGTATCTCACCGGCACCCAGGGCGGCTCCCCGGGCTGGGATCCACTGGGCACGGCCGTCACCGAGGCGCACGCCCGCGGGCTGCAGCTGCACGCCTGGTTCAACCCGTACCGGATCGCGCTGCACGCCGACCCCGCCCGGCTGGCCGCCTCCCACCCGGCCCGCAGGCACCCGGACTGGGTGGTGCGCCACGGCGGCAGGCTGTACTACAACCCGGGCCTGCCGCAGGTCCGCGCCTTCGTGCAGGGCGCGATGCTGGACGCGGTGGCGAGGTACCCCGTGGACGCCGTCCACTTCGACGACTACTTCTACCCCTACCCGGTCGCCGGGCAGAGCTTTGACGACGACGCCGCGTACGCCGCGTACGGCGGCGGCTTCACCGACCGGGCGGCCTGGCGCCGCGACAACATCGACAAGCTGGTGCGGGAGACGGCCGCGCGGATCCGGCAGATCCGGCCCGGCACCCAGTTCGGGATCAGCCCGTTCGGAGTGTGGCGCAACGCGTCCAGCGACAGCCGCGGCTCGGACACCCGGGCGGGCGTGCAGACGTACGACGACCTGCACGCGGACACCCGCACCTGGGTCGGACAGGGCTGGATCGACTACATCGTCCCGCAGCTGTACTGGAACATCGGCTTCGCCGCCGCCGACTACGAACGGCTCGTGCGCTGGTGGGCCGAGGTCGCCGAGGGCAGCCGGACCCGCCTGTACATCGGCGAGGCCCTGTACAAGGCGGGGGCCGCCGGGCAGCCCGCCGAGTGGCAGGACCCGGCCGAGCTGTCCCGGCACCTCACCCTCGCCGCCGGGCACGCACAGGTGCGCGGGCATGTCTTCTTCTCCGCCCGGGACCTGGCGCGGGATCCGATCGGGGCGATGGCGCGGGTCGTCGCCGACCACTACCGGCGGCCGGCGTATCCCCCGCGCTGACTACTGGGCCTGGGGTTCCTGGTGACGGTGACGGATCTCGCAGTCGGGGCCGGGAGCCATCACGGCTTCGTGGCCGTCAGGGAAGCGCACGCGGTAGGGCGGGTTGCCCTCGGTGCCCATCACTTCGACGACCTCCGAGACCTGGTCGTGCTGGCCGACCACCCTGCCGTGCTGGACAAGCTGGTCGCCCACGGTTGCACGCATCTGCGGGCCTCCTCACGAACGTGATCGTTGGGTGACGGCGATGCACACGAGCACCGCGGCGGCGGTCAGCGGGGCAGCCGCCGTGAGGTGCTCGCCCAGCAGCAGCACCGACCACACCAGTGTGAGCAGCGGCTGGGCCAACTGCAACTGGCTGGCCTTGGGGATGCCGATGGCCGCCATGCCCCGGTACCAGACGACCAGGCCGAGGAACTGCGAGCCCACCGCGACCCACAGCAGCCCGGCCACACCGTGCCCGGTCAGCCGCACGGGCTCGTACGACAGTGCCAGCGCGGCGGCCGGCACCGTCAGCGGCAGGCACAGCAGCAGGGCCCAGCCGATGACCTGCCAGCCCGGCATGACCCGGGCCAGCCGGCCGCCCTCGGTGTAGCCGGCCGCGCACACCAGCAGGGCCGCGAACAGATAGCCGTCGGCGGCCGTGAGCGATCCGCCGCTCTGCTGCACGGTGAAGCCGAGCACCGCCGCCGCGCCCGCCAGCGCCGCCGCCCAGAAGGCGCGCGAGGGGCGGGCGCCCATGCGCAGGGCCGACAGCAGCGCGGTGGTCAGCGGCAACAGGCCGACGACGACGGCGGCGTGCGCGGTGGTGGACGTCTTGAGGGCGAGCGTGGTCAGCATCGGGAAGCCGAGCACCACCCCGGCGCCGACCACGGCGAGGCCCGGCAACTGCCGGGCCTCGGGCAGCTCAAGCCGCCATCGCATCCGCCCGCGCTCCCGGGACGCGCCCACCGCGCACAGACAGCAGCCCGCGATCACCGCGGCCAGCACGCTGCGGACGGCCACCAGCGACCAGGGCCCGAAGCCCTCCAGCCCCCATGCGGTGGCCGGGAAGGTGAGCGAGAAGGCGACGACGCCGAGGGCGGCCTGGAGGGTGCCGAGGCCGACGCCCTCGCGGGGACCGGGGACCGCTATCCGGCTGGCGTTAGTAGCGCTACTCTTCACTCTCATGCATGAGCGTAGCAGCGTCGGTGAACTGGCGGAACGGCTGCGACAGGAGATGGACCGCTACCCACTGGGTGGAAAGCTCCCGTCGAGCAGGTCCCTCGTCGAGCGGTTCCGGGTGAGTCCGGTGACGGTCTCCCGGGCCCTGGCGCAGCTGTCCGCCGAGGGGCTGGTGGTGACCCGCCCCGGCGCCGGGGCGTTCCGGGCGCGGCCCCGCACCACGGCCGCACGCGACGGCGACACCTCCTGGCAGGAGGTCGCGCTGAGCGCCGACGGCGCCGCCGACCTCGTACCGCGCACCGTCGACGCCTCCGGGGTCACGGTCTGCCTCGCCGCGCCGCCGCCCGGCGTGCTGGAGTTCAACGGCGGCTATCTGCATCCCTCGCTGCAGCCCGAGCGGGCCATGGCGGCGGCCCTCGCCCGCGCCGGGCGGCGGCCCGGCGCCTGGGGGCGCCCGCCCCTGGAGGGCCTGCCCGAACTGCGGGAGTGGTTCGCGCGCGGCATCGGCGGCGGCGTCACGGCCGCCGAGGTGCTGGTCGCGGCGGGCGGGCAGACCGCGCTGGCCACCGCGCTGCGGGCGCTCGCCCCGCCGGGCGCGCCGGTGCTCGTCGAGTCCCCGACCTACCCGGGCATGCTGGCGCTCGCCCGCGCGGCCGGGCTGCGCCCGGTGCCCGTGCCGGTGGACCCGGACGGGGTACGGCCGCGGCTGCTCGCCGACGCGTTCCGGGCGAGCGGCGCCCGGGTCTTCGTCTGCCAGCCCCTGTTCCAGAACCCGACCGGCGCCGTCCTCGCCCCCGACCGGCGGGCCGAGGTGCTGCGGATCGCCCGGGAGGCCGGCGCCTTCGTGGTCGAGGACGACTTCGTACGGCGGCTGGTGCACACCGACGCGGGGCCGCTGCCGCGACCGCTGGCCGCGGACGACGTGGACGGCGTCGTCGTACACGTCGGCTCGCTGACCAAGGCGACCTCGCCCAGTCTCCGGGTGGGCGCCCTGGCCGCGCGGGGGCCGGTGCTGGAACGGCTGCGCGCCATCCAGGTCGTCGACACGTTCTTCGTGCCCCGGCCGCTCCAGGAGGCCGCGCTCGAACTGGTCGGCTCGCCCGCCTGGCCGCGCCATCTGCGCGCCCTGTCAGCCGAGTTGACAGCCCGCCGTACCGCCATGACGACGGGCCTGCGGCAGCGGCTGCCCGAACTCGCCCTGCCGCACGTCCCGTCCGGCGGCTACCACCTCTGGCTCCGGCTGCCCGACGGCACCGACGAGGCCGCCCTGACCGCCGCGGCGCTCCGCGCGGGCGTCGCCCTCACCCCCGGCCGCCCCTACTTCAGCGCCGAACCCCCCGCGCCGCACGTCCGGTTGAGCTTCGCCGCGGTCTCCGGGACCGCCGACATCAGCGAGGGCCTGCGCCGACTGCGCACGGCCTGCGACGAGATCCTCTGAACGGGGCGAGCGACAACCGCCGCGGTCAGAAATTGATCGACGTGCGCCCGAGAGGCTGGCAGCATCGCCGCATGAGCGACGCATTCGGACTGCCCGAGGGATACGAGTTCTCCGCCGACAGCGAGCGCATCGACGTCGAGCGCGTGCACGGATGGCTGTCGACCGACGCCTACTGGGCGAAGGGACGCCCCCGCGACAAGCAGGAGACCGCGGTCGCCTCCTCGCTCAACTTCGGGGTGTACGACACGGCGTCGGGGGAGCAGGTGGCGTACGCGCGTGTGGTGACCGACCGGGCGCTGTTCGCCTGGCTCGCCGACGTCTACGTCGTGCCGGCAACGCGCGGCAAGGGCATCGGCACGGCGCTGGTCGGGGCCGTGGTCGAGCACCTTCGGCCGTTCGGCCTGCGCCGCCTCCTGCTGGCCACCGACGACGCGCACGGCGTCTACGCGAAGCACGGCTTCACCCCGCTGCACCGGCCGGACCAGTGGATGGTGCACGTCTTCGAGTAATCTCCCGGGACCCCTCGGTATCTCCCCGGCGGTCCCCCTTGACCTGGGTACCCGGGCGGCACACCATCACCGCATGCCACTTCGGGTGACGTTCGTCGCCGCCGCGCGCAGCTCACCGCTGCTCGCCGAACGCTTCCAGGACGACCGGCCGCTGGACCAGGCGGGCTGGGACGAGGTCCTGCGGGTCGCGGGGGAGCTGCGGCCGCTGGCGGCGGCCGACCTGCGCTACTGCTCGCCGACTCCCCGCAGCCGGGCGACCGGTGACGCCCTCGGGTATGCGCCGTTGGTGCAACTCGCCCTGCGTGACTGCGACATGGGACGCTGGCGTGGGCTCACGCTGGGCGAGGCGATGGCCCGGGAGCCGGAGTCGGTGGACGCCTGGCTCGCCGACCCGCGCTCCACCCCGCACGGCGGTGAGTCGCTGATGGTCTTCATCTCCCGGGTCGGCGGCTGGCTGGACACCCGCCCCGCCGACGACGGCGGCCGTATCGTCGCCGTGGCCGAGCCGTCGGTGATCCGCGCGGCCCTCGTCTACGTGCTGAAGGCGCCCCCCGCGACGTACTGGAACATCGACGTCCGTCCGCTGTCCGCGGCCACGGTCACTGGCCGGGCGGGCCGCTGGAACCTGCGTGTCGACGGCGCGCCGGCTCAGTCCGCGCGCTCGTAGTCGGTGACGAGGAGGAGGTCCTTCGCGGGGCCGCCCACCTGCCACACCGTCCGCCAGTGGTCCGCGTCCTGGACGGTGAACTCGCCCCGGTAGAGGTCCGCCGCGCACGGGTGGTCGGCGACATGGCGGCCCGTGGTGAGGTCCAGGTCGTGGAAGGGCCGCCCGTCGGCGAAGCGGACGTCCGCCGTGCCCGCGACGGCGCCCGGCAGAAAGCGCAGGGTCCGCTCGGCGGGCCGCGGCACCCCACGCCAGGTGAACGTGCCGGACTCCTCGTGCAGCAGCCCGCCGCCGGGCAGCGGGCTGAAGACGGTGCCGCCCGTGAACCGGCCCTCGTCACCGCTCGCCAGATCCCGCACGGCGCGCTCGACGCGCCAGCGCCCGGCCAGATAAGCGAACACATCCGGCACGCCCCACATGTTCATGCCTTCCCCGTCCCGGGTCGCGGGCCGTCCGGGGAGCCGGTGGGCGCCTTGCGCCGCGCCTGGGCCCGGACCTCGTAGTGCGCGGCATGGCTCGTGGCGCGGAAGGCCTCCTCGTACGCGGCCAGGGCGGCGCCGATCCCCGCGCCGGCCGCGCCACGGCGCCGGATCAGCCGAGCCAGCCAGGTGAAGAACCCCAGGACGACGACGAGGCCCCCCGCCAGGGCCGGGTACGGCAGCAGCGCATCCATGACACCGACCCTACGTCCCCACCCACACCCAAGCCCCCACCGGCGCGATCAACCACGACGGCGCAGCAGCCGACGGCCGACAGGTGCCCCCGCTGGGGGCGCGCGGAACTGCGCGATCAGCCACGACGGCGCAGCAGTCACCGGCCGGCAGGTGCCCCCGTTGGGGGCGCGGGGAACTGCGCGATCAGCCACGACGGCGCTGCAGCCAACGGACGGCAGATTCCCCGAAGGGATCGGCGTGATCACCCACGACGGCGCCGCAGTCAACGGACGGCAGATTCCCCGAAGGGATCCGCGTGGTCAGCCACGACGGCGCCGCAGCCGACGGACCGCAGATGTCCTCGGAGGGGGCGGCCGGCGCCGGCCGCCGCCCCAAGAGCCGGACCCGATCGAATTCACCTTTCCCACATGTTCTGTAAAGCTGCCGTTTTCCCCATGGTCAACGAGCATTCCTGAAACACGCAGGTATTCGGAATTCTGGGCATCAGATCGGGTCGGTGACACAACCAACCGGAAACCAGGCCCGTCTAACCCGGCGAAACAGCGAAGCGCGGGGATTGACATCCCCGGCCGGAACGCCGCGCGTTCCGAATTCCCCTGGGGGCCTCCCGAGAATGCACCGCCCGACCCCGCCCGGTGACAGCCGCGTCACCGGGCGAACCGCAGCCCTGCTCGCCGCGGCCATCACCGTCACCGCACTGTGCGCGGCCGACGCGATCGCCCGCTGCTACCCGTTCGGCCCCCGCACCCGCAGCGTCAACGACCTCGGCAACCAGTACGTACCCTTCCACGCCCACCTGTGGGACCTGCTGCACGGCCGCGCCGACGGCGGTCTCCTCGTCAACTGGCAGTCCGGTTACGGCGCGAGCTTCCTGCCCGACGTCGGCACCTACCTCGGCAGCCCGTTCGCCCTGCTCGTCGCGGTCTTCCCACGGGACGAGATCGACCTCGCGGTGTACGTCGTCACCGTGCTGAAGACGGCGGCCGCCGGCGCCGCCATGGCCTGTCTGCTGCTCGCCCTGCGCCCCGGCCGCTGGTGGGCGGCCGGTCTGCTGGGCGCCTCCTACGCCCTGTGCGGCTGGGGCGTGGCCGTCGCCATCTACAACCCGATGTGGATCGACGGGCTCATCGCCCTGCCCCTGCTGTGCCTGGTCGGCGAGTGGACCCTGCGGCGCAGGCGGCCGGTCCTCGGCGTGCTGATCGTCGCGCTCGCCTGGATCGCCAACTTCTACACCGCGTACATGGCCACCCTCGCCGCCGGACTCGTGCTGCTGCTCCGGCTGCTGCTCTCCGGGCTCCCGCGCCGGCAGGCGTGGGCCGTGGCCGGCCGGGCCGTCGGCACCGTCGCGCTCGGCATGGGCCTGGCCGCACCGCTGGTGGCGGTCGTGTACTTCGGCACCAAGCACGCCTACCCCGGCCGCGAGGGGCACTTCGTCCCGGTGGCCACGGACGACCTGCTGGCCCGGCTGCTGCCGACGACGTACAGCTTCGGCACCCCGGCCCTGTACGTGGGCGTCACCGCGCTGCTGCTCGCGCTCGCCCTGCCGTTCCACCGGGCGGTGCCCCGGCGGGTGCGCGCGGGCTGGACGCTGCTGGTGATCGCGGTGACCCTGTCGCTGCAGTGGGCGCCGACGCAACTGGTCTGGCACGCCTTCGCCACCCCGCAGGGCAGCGCCTACCGGGAGGCGTTCGTGCTGTGCGCGGTTCTGGTCATCGCCGCCTGGCAGACCCTGTCCCACGGCCTGCCCGACTGGCGCGCGCTGGGCGCGGCGAGCGCGCTGCTCGCGCTGATCGCCGCCGTCGCGAGCCGCAGCGCGCTGGTGCACGGCTACACGTGGGCGGTGTTCCTGCTCGCCGTCGTGGGCGCGCTCGGCGGGCTCGCCCTCCTCGTGTGGCAGGGGCAGGGGCAGGGGCAGGGGCAGGACCGGCCGGCCGCCGGGCGCCGACGCGCCGTACTGGCCGGCTGCGCCGTCGCGCTGCTCTTCGGCGGGCAGTTCGGCGAGACCGCCGCGACCTCCGCGGTGGCCAGCCGGCTGCGCCTCGCCCACATGGACGACTACGCGCCCTGGGGCGACCGGCAGCAGCGGCAGGCCGACGCCATCGAAAGCGCCGACGACTGGCCCCGCTACCGCACCGAACCGGGCCGGGACCAGACCGTCTCCAACGACCCGCTGATGGTGGGCGGCCAGGGCGTCCAGTACTACAGCAGCCTCACCTCCGACGTCCTCAGCCGCACCCTGACCGCCGTCGGCGGCGGCTGGACCTCGCGGGGCCGGAGCCTGCAGAGCCTGGACAACCCCGTCACTGACGCGGTCTTCTCCGTCGGCGCGCGGGTGCACTCCCCGCCGGACCCGCACCAGTCGTGGCTGCCGAAGGACGGCGGCCCGGTCACCGTGTCCCGCGCGCAGGTGCCGCCCCTGGTGACCGTGCGCCCGCCCGGCACCCCGGCGCACACCGGCGTCGCGGCCTTCGGGCCGTCGCCGTACCGCAACCAGGAACGACTGCTGGGCAGCCGCGTCTACACCCTGCCCCGCGCGACGGTGCGCACCGGCGCCGGCGGGCCCCCGCGGCGTGGCGACGCCCGGCATCCGGGGCTGCTCGTCACCGTGCCCGCCCGCGGCACGGACCTGCCCACGATCACGGCGCGCTGCACGGCCGGCGACCGGGTCTTCCTGTGGGCGCCGCACTTCTCGGGCACCGCGCGGCTCGCCGGCGGCGGGCCCCTCGCCCGGTTCCGGTCCGATGCCGAGGGCGCCAAGATCGCGGCCATGCAGCCGCTCGGCACGGTGCCGGCCGCCGGGCGGCTGCGCATCGAGCTGACCCCGGACCGGCCCGGCCGGGTACCGGAACGCGGCGCGGTCGGCTGTCTGGACACCGCCGCGCTGCGCACCGCCGTCGACGGGCTGCGGGCCGGCGCGGCCACCGCGGTGAGTGTCGACGACGGCACGCTGCGGGCGGAACTCCCCGCCGGCAGCAGGGGGACCGCCGTCGTCGCGGCACCGCGGATCGCCGGCTGGCGGTGCGCCGCGGGCGGCGCCGAGGAGAAGCCGGCGGGGGAGTACTACGGGCTGATCGCGGTGCCCCTTGACGGCTTCGCGACCAGTCTGAGCTGCACGTTCCACCCGCCGGGACTGCGGCTGGGCGCGGCGGCGGGGGGCGCCGCGCTGCTGACCCTGATCCTGCTCTGCGTCCTCGGCGCCGTCCGCCGCCGACGGGCCGCGGCACCGACGACCACGACCGAACAATCCGAGCGCCTCACCCATGCTCTGTGACCGCCCCAGGGGGAAGAACCCATGCTCATCTCGATCGTCGCGCCCTGTTACAACGAGGAGGACGTCCTCGGACGCTTCCACGAAGCGGTGCAGAAGGTCGCCGATGAACTGCTGCCGCTCGGACACGACATGCAGTTCGTGTACGTCGACGACGGCAGCCGTGACCGGACGCTGGTCGTCCTGAAGGAACTCGCCGACCTCGACGCACGGGTGCGCTACGTCTCCTTCAGCCGCAACTTCGGCAAGGAGGCCGCCCTGCTCGCCGGTCTGCGGCACGCCACGGGGGACTGCGTGATCGTCATGGACGCCGACCTCCAGCACCCGCCGGAACTGATCAAGCGCATGGTCGAACTGCGCGAGCAGGGCTACGACCAGGTCATAGCCAGGCGCACCAGGACCGGCGAGGGCATCGCCCGCACCCTCACCGCCCGCCTGTACTACCGGACGGTCAACCGGCTGGTGGACGTGGAACTCGTCGACGGCGTCGGCGACTTCCGGCTGTTGTCGCGGCGCGTGGTGGACGCGGTCCTCGACCTCACCGAGTACAACCGCTTCTCCAAGGGCCTGTTCGCCTGGGTCGGCTTTCCCAGCACCACCTTCGAGTACACGAACACGGTGCGCGAGCACGGCCGCAGCTCCTGGACCCTGCGCAGCCTGCTCAACTACGGCCTCGACGGGCTGCTCTCCTTCAACAACCGGCCGCTGCGCGCCGCCCTGTACCTGGGCCTGGGACTGCTGCTGTGCGCCGGCGTGTACACGGCGTGGATCGTGGGCGCCGCGCTCGTCAACGGCGTGGACACGCCCGGCTATGTCACCATCATCACCGCGGTCACCGCCCTCGCCGGGGTGCAGATGATCATGCTCGGGGTCATCGGCGAGTACACCGGCCGGATCTACTACGAGGTCAAGGGGCGCCCGCACTTCCTGGTGAAGGCGACCAACGTGGAACGGACGAAAGACCTCATTCCCTGATGCGCACCGCGACGACCAGTCCGACGCCCCGACCGGCGATGCGGCCGCTGCCGCGGCAGATGGCCACCTTCGCCGTCGTCGGTGTCGTGAACACGGGCACGTATTACGGTCTCTACCTGCTGTTCCTGATGCGTTTGCCCTATCTTTTCGCGCATGTTCTGGCATTCCTGCTGAGTATGACCGGGTCCTTTTTCCTCAACGCCCGTTTCACCTATCGGACGCGGCCCACCTGGCGGAAATTCCTGCTGTTCCCGCTGACCAACGCCACCAATTTCGTGATCACCACGGCGGGTGTGTATGTGATCGTCGGCGTGCTGCACGCGGGCAGCCGGTTCGCGCCCCTGCTCGCGTCCGCGGCGGCGATTCCGGTGACCTTCGTGGTCTCCCGCTGGGTGATGCTGCCCCGGGTCGCCGAGGGGGAGGCCGGATAGGATTGCATAAACGTGCAGCGAAACGTATAGTCATGCCATCCAGGAGGAGGGTGACATGGCGGTACGTGCGGCGGTGGCCGGAGCGAGCGGATACGCGGGCGGAGAGGTCCTGCGGCTGCTCCTCGCACACCCCGAGATCGAGATCGGTGCCCTGACCGGCAACTCCAACGCCGGCCAGCGGCTCGGCGCGCTCCAGCCGCATCTGCCGCCGCTGGCCGACCGGGTGCTGGCCGAGACCACCCCCGCCGCCCTCGCCGGGCACGACGTGGTCTTCCTCGCCCTGCCCCACGGGCAGTCCGCCGCCGTCGCCGAGCAACTGGGCCCCGACGTCCTCGTCATCGACATGGGCGCCGACTTCCGGCTCAAGAACGCCGCCGACTGGGAGCGGTTCTACGGTTCCGGGCACGCCGGGACCTGGCCCTACGGCCTTCCCGAACTGCCGGGTGCCCGCGCCGCGCTGGAGGGGTCCAAGCGCATCGCGGTACCCGGTTGCTATCCGACCGCCGTCTCGCTCGCCCTCTTCCCCGCGTACACGGCGGGCCTCGCCGAGCGCGAGGCCGTGATCGTCGCCGCCTCCGGCACCTCCGGCGCGGGCAAGGCGCCCAAGCCGCACCTGCTGGGCAGCGAGGTCATGGGATCCATGTCGCCGTACGGCGTCGGCGGCGGCCACCGGCACACCCCCGAGATGATCCAGAACCTCAGCGCCGCGGCGGGCGAGCGGGTCGCCGTCTCCTTCACCCCGACCCTCGCGCCGATGCCCCGCGGCATCCTCGCCACGTGCAGCGTAAAGGCACGCGGGCAGGTCACCGCCGAGTCGGTGCGCGCCGCCTACGAGAAGGCCTACGCCGACGAGCCGTTCGTCCACCTGCTGCCCGCCGGACAGTGGCCCGCCACGGCGTCCGTCCACGGTTCCAACGCCGTTCAGGTGCAGGTCGCGTACGACGCCGCCGTCGGACGCATCATCGCGATCAGCGCCATCGACAACCTGACCAAGGGCACCGCGGGCGGCGCCGTCCAGAGCATGAACATCGCCCTCGGGCTCGACGAGACCACGGGGCTCTCCACGATCGGAGTCGCACCGTGACCGACGACCGTGCAGCCGCCGGGCTGCAGACGACGAAGGCCGCACCGCCGCGCCGCACGGGCGCAGAAGCGAACAAGGAGATGCAGTGAGCGTCACGGCAGCCAAGGGATTCACGGCGGCGGGCATCGCCGCCGGGATCAAGCAGAACGGCAACCCGGACCTGGCCCTCGTGGTCAACGACGGGCCCCGCCGGGCCGCCGCGGGCGTCTTCACCTCCAACCGCGTGAAGGCCGCCCCGGTGCTCTGGTCCGAGCAGGTCGTCAAGAGCGGCCAGGTCTCCGCCGTCGTCCTCAACTCCGGCGGCGCCAACGCCTGCACCGGCCCCCAGGGCTTCCAGGACACGCACGCCACCGCCGAGAAGGCGGCCGAGGTCCTTGGCCGGGGCGCCGTCGAGGTGGCCGTCTGCTCCACCGGCCTGATCGGTGTCCTGCTGCCCATGGACAAGGTCCTGCCGGGTGTCGAGGCCGCCGCCGCCCAGCTCTCCGAGCACGGCGGTGAGAAGGCCGCCATCGCCATCAAGACCACCGACACCGTGCACAAGACGTCCGTCGCCACCGGACAGGGGTGGACCGTCGGCGGCATGGCCAAGGGCGCCGGCATGCTCGCCCCCGGCCTCGCCACCATGCTGGTCGTCCTCACCACGGACGCCGTCGCCGACGACGAGACGCTGGACCGGGCGCTGCGCGCCGCCACCCGGGTCACCTTCGACCGGGTCGACTCCGACGGCTGCATGTCCACCAACGACACCGTGCTGCTGCTCGCCTCCGGCGCCTCCGGCATCACTCCCGACTACCCGGAGTTCGCCGAGGCCGTACGGCGGGTCTGCGACGACCTCGGCCGGCAGCTCATCCAGGACGCCGAGGGCGCCAGCAAGGACATCAAGATCGAGGTGATCGGCGCCGCCACCGAGGACGACGCCGTCGAGGTGGGCCGCTCCATCGCCCGCAACAACCTCCTCAAGTGCGCCATCCACGGCGAGGACCCCAACTGGGGCCGCGTCCTGTCCGCCATCGGCACCACCGGCGCCGCCTTCGAACCCGACCGGCTGAGCGTCGCCATCAACGGCGTCTGGGTGTGCAAGAACGGCGGCGTCGGCGAGGACCGCGACCTGGTCGACATGCGCTACCGCGAGGTGCACATCGTCGCCGACCTGTCGGCCGGCACCGAGACCGCCACCATCTGGACCAACGACCTGACCGCCGACTACGTCCACGAGAACAGCGCCTACAGCTCATGAGCACCGGAACCACGCGTAAACACACCGCGCTGCCCAAGGCCCGGATCCTGGTCGAGGCACTGCCCTGGCTGACCCGGCACCACGGCAAGACCGTCGTCATCAAGTTCGGCGGGAACGCCATGGTGGACGACGAGCTGAAGGCCGCCTTCGCCCAGGACGTGGTCTTCCTGCGGCACGCCGGCCTCAGACCGGTCGTGGTACACGGCGGCGGCCCGCAGATCAGCGCCGCGCTGGACCGGCACGGCATCGTCAGCGAGTTCAAGGCCGGCCTCAGGGTCACCACCGAGGACGCCATGGACGTCGTACGCATGGTGCTCGCCGGGCAGGTGCAGCGCGAACTGGTGGGGCTGCTCAACCGGCACGGGCCGCTCGCCGTGGGCATCACCGGCGAGGACGCGCACACCATGACCGCCACCAAACACCTGCCCGAGATCGACGGCGAACCGGTCGACATCGGACGGGTGGGCGAGATCACCGCCATCGATACGGGCGCGATCGAGGCCCTGCTCGCCGACGGCCGCATCCCGGTCATCTCCTCCATCGCCCGCAGCCAGGACGACGGACACGTCTACAACGTCAACGCGGACACGGCGGCCGCGGCACTCGCCGCCGCACTGGGCGCCGAAACCCTCATGGTCCTCACGGACGTCGAGGGGCTGTACGAGGACTGGCCGCACTCCGACGAGGTGATCAGCCGCCTCACCGCTTCCCAACTGGAGAAACTGCTGCCGGATCTGTCCGCCGGCATGGTGCCGAAGATGCAGGGCTGCCTGCACGCCGTGCGCGGCGGCGTGCGCACCGCCCGCGTCATCGACGGCCGGGTCCAGCACTCGATCCTGCTGGAGATCTTCACCGACGAGGGCATCGGCACCATGGTCGTGCCCGACGAGCAGGAGGGGGACGCCCCATGACGGGCAATCAGGAACTGACGGCGCGGTGGCAGGGCGCGCTCATGAACAACTACGGCACCCCCCGGCTGCCGCTGGTGCGCGGCGCCGGCACCACGCTGTGGGACGCCGACGGCACCAAGTACCTCGACTTCGTCGGCGGCATCGCGGTCAACGCGCTCGGCCACGCCCACCCGGCGGTCGTGGAGGCCGTGAGCCGGCAGATCGCCGCCCTCGGCCACGTCTCCAACCTGTTCATCGCCGAGCCGCCCGTCGCCCTCGCCGAACGGCTCCTCCAGCTCTTCGGCCGCGACGGCCGGGTGTACTTCTGCAACTCGGGCGCCGAGGCCAACGAGGGCGCCTTCAAGATCGGCCGGCGCACCGGGCGGACCCACATGGTCGCCACCGAGGGCGGCTTCCACGGCCGGACCATGGGCGCCCTCGCGCTCACCGGCCAGCCCGGCAAGCAGGAGCCCTTCCGGCCGCTGCCCGGCGACGTCACCCACGTGCCCTACGGCGACGCGCAGGCGCTGGCCGCCGCGGTCACCGAGGAGACCGCCCTCGTCGTCATCGAGCCCATCCAGGGCGAGAACGGCGTCGTCGTGCCGCCCGCCGGCTATCTGAAGGCGGCCCGCGCGATCACCGCGGCCACCGGTTCGCTGCTGGTCCTGGACGAGGTGCAGACCGGTGTCGGCCGCACCGGGAACTGGTTCGAGTACCAGGCCCACGAGGGCGTCCTGCCGGACATCGTCACCCTCGCCAAGGGCCTCGGCGGCGGGCTGCCGCTGGGCGCCACGGTCGCCTTCGGCCGGGCCGCCGAACTGCTCGGGCCCGGCCAGCACGGGACGACCTTCGGCGGCAACCCGGTGGCCTGCGCCGCGGGCCTCGCGGTCCTCGACACCATCGCGAACGACGGATTGCTGGAGAACGTCAAACGGCAGAGCGAACGGCTGCGGGACGGGATCGAGGCGCTGGGCCACCCGTTGGTCGCCCATGTCCGGGGTGCCGGCCTGCTCCTGGGTATCGTGCTCACCGAGCCGCTCGCGCCGCAGGCCCAGCAGGCGGCTCAGGAAGCCGGTTTCCTGGTGAACGCGCCCGCTCCCGACGTGCTGCGGCTGATGCCGCCGCTGAACGTCGGCGACGACGAGACGGAGGCGTTCCTGAGGGCCCTGCCCGGCATCCTCGACGCAGTCAACGGGGACGGACGATCCGGAGAATGAGACGACGATGAGTCTGGAGCAGGACCACGGGCAGGACAACGAGCAGGCCGCCGGGCCCGCCGTGCCGCAGACCCGGACCGCACGCCACCGCCGGATCGTGGACATCCTCAACCGGCAGCCGGTGCGGTCGCAGAGCCAGCTGGCGAAGCTCCTGTCCGACGACGGGCTGAGCGTCACCCAGGCGACGCTCTCCCGGGACCTGGACGAGCTGAACGCGGTCAAGATCCGCAACACCGACGGTGACCTGATCTACGCGGTGCCGAGCGAGGGCGGATTCCGTACGCCGCGGGCCCCGCTCGGGGAGTCGGCGAAGGAGGAGCGCATGCGGCGCCTCTCCCAGGAGTTGCTGATCTCCGCGGAGGCTTCGGCGAACCTGGTGGTGCTGCGGACCCCTCCGGGGGCCGCGCAGTTCCTCGCGTCCGCCATCGATCAGGCGGAACTGCACGACATCCTCGGGACGATCGCGGGTGACGACACGGTGCTGTTGATCAGCCGGGAGCCCAGTGGGGGGCAGGCCCTGGCGGATCACCTGCTGCGCTTGGCCCAGAACGGTCACTGACGGTATTCGGGGGTGGGGGCCGGGGGGTGGGGCGCGCTCTCGGGTGCGGGTGGTATTCGGCCGGTTGCGCAGTTCCCCGCGCCCCTGGGGGTGGGTGCTGTGGTCGGTTGGGTGCGGCGCCGTTGTGGCTGTTCGCGCAGTTCCCCGCGCCCCTGAGGGGGTGCGGGTGTGTGGTCGGGTGCGGGCGGCACGTGGCCGGTCGCGCAGTTCCTCGCTCCCCTTGGGGTGGTGCGGGTGTGTGGTTGGGTGCAGGTGGTGTGTGGCTGGTCGCGCAGTTCCTCGCTCCCCTTGGGGTGGTGCGGGTGTGTGGTTGGGTGCAGGTGGTGTGTGGCTGGTCGCGCAGTTCCCCGCGCCCCTTGGGTGGGTGGCTGTGTGTGGTTGGGTGCGGGTTGTTGGGGGCCGGTCGCGCAGTTCCTCGCGCGCCTGAGGCGTCGCTTGGCTTCAGCCCAGGCGGGCTGCCAGGCCTTCTGTGCAGCGGACCTCGTCGCCTGCTGTGATCAGTAGGGCCTCCACGTCCGGCAGGGACTCCAGCCAGGCGAGGCCGGCCCGTGAGCCCATCGCGAACGCGGCCGTGGCCCAGCAGTCCGCCCAGGTCAGCCGGGGAGCGATCACGGTCACCGCCACCAGGTCCGTGACCGCTGTCCGCCCGGTCCGCGGGTCCACGATGTGCGCCCCGCGCTCCGCCGTCCCGGACGTCGCCACGGCCAGTCGGTCCACCCCGGCCGCGGACACCACCGCCGCAAGCCCGCCCGGCCGCAGCGGATCCGCCACCCCGACCCGCCACGGCCGGTGCGGCTCGGGCACGCCGAACATCTGCACGTCGCCGCCGCCGTTCACGCTCACCCCGCTCACCCCGGCCGCGGCGATCCGCAGCGCGGCCCGCTCGGCGGCCCAGCCCTTGACGATCCCGGTCGGATCGAGCCGGCCCCGGTAGGCCGTGCTGAACCACCCCTCGCTCAGCCGCTCCGCCTCGGCTCCCAGCTCCAGCACCTCGGCCACCTCGGGATCGCAGTCCGCGACGGCCAGCTCGCCCCGGGCCAGCCGGGAGACCTGACTGTCCTCGCGGTACGTGCTGAACACCTCGTCGACCCGGTGCAGCCCGGCGACCGCCTCGTCCAGCGCCGCCCGCACGGCATCCGGTTCCCCGCCGCGGACGTCGAAGGAGAAGACCGTCCCCATGACCTCCTCCGCGTGCCGCACCGCGGCGGGAGTCTCAGCCGGCTCCGCCGCCACGTCAGCCACCGGCCTGGTCCAGTGCCGACTGGAGTGACTGCTTGTAGCCGTTGCTGGTGTAGGTGGCGCCGGAGACGGTGTCGATCCGGGCGCTCTGTGCGGCGACGGCGGCCTGGTTCAGTTTCGGTACGGCGAGTGCCGTCTTCTGGTCGCTGGTGCCGCCCTTGGGGGCCTGTACCGCCTCCGCCTCGGTGATCTTCCCGTCGGTGACGGTGATCCGCACCTGGACCGGACCGTACGGGGTCTGGGCGGCCCCGCCGGTGAGGGTGCGGGAACCGGTCTGCGCGGCGCCGGAGGACGGCGCGGCGGGCGAAGCGGGCGAGGAACCCGGCGCCTTCATCTTGTCCAGTGCCGACTGGAGTGACTGCTTGTAGCCGTTGCTGGTGTAGGTGGCGCCGGAGACGGTGTCGATCCGGGCGCTCTGTGCGGCGACGGCGGCCTGGTTCAGTTTCGGTACGGCGAGTGCCGTCTTCTGGTCGCTGGTGCCGCCCTTGGGCGCCTGCACCGCCTCCGCCCGGGTGATCCTGCCGCCCGTGACGGTCAGGCGTACCTGCACGTCCCCGTACTGGGTCCGGGCCGCGTCACCGGTCACCGTGCCGGATCCGGCGGCCTGCGCTCCGCCCTGCGGCGACTCCTGCGCCGCCGCCGTCTGCTGGGGCGCCGCGCCCGCCGCCGACGCGGAGGCCGGGTCCGAGGCCGGCTTCAGCGTCAGCAGCAGGACGACACCGGACACGGTGGCCGCCGTGGCCAGCACGACGCGCCGTATGGGGTGGCTCTTCCGCATCTTGTGTGCACTCCTGATTTCCCGTCGGGTTCCGCTGAGAGTCCGTCGCTCACATCTCGAACGACTCGTGATGGATGCGGCGGGCGGGAACCCCCGCGCCGCGCAGCGCCTCGTACACCGACTGCGCGAACCCGGGCGGACCGCACATGAACACGTCGTGCCGGTCGATGTCCGGGATCTTCCGCCGGAGGTTGTCCGCCGAGATGTCCGGCCGTTCCCCCTCCGGGCTGTTCACCGCGTACATCAGCCGGGCGCCGCGTTCCTCGGCGATCGACGCCAGTTCGTCCCACAGCGCCAGATCCTGCGTGCTGTTGGCCCGGTACAGCAGGGTCAGGTCGCCGGCCGCGCCGGGCAGCGTCTCGAACAGCGCCCGCATCGGCGTGATGCCGACGCCGCCCGCGACCAGCAGCACCTTGCCGCGGCTGCGCCGGGACGCGGTGAGCGCGCCGTACGGGCCCTCGGCCCACACCCGGGTGCCCGGCCGCAGTTCGCGCAGTAGGGCGCTGTGGTCGCCGATCGCCTTCACCGTGATCCGCAGCATGTCCGGCCGGGGCGCCGCCGACAGCGAGTACGGGTGCGAGCTGAACCGCATGCCCGGCGCCAGGAACCGCCACCGGAAGAACTGCCCGGCCTCCGCGCCCATCCGGTGCAGCCTGCGCCCGCCGATCAGCACCGAGACGATGCCCGGGGTCTCCTCGATCACCGCCTCGACCCGCATCCGGTGCCGCAGGTTGAGCCGGATCGGGGTGAGGACCCGGTACCACAGGAGCAGCGCGGTCACCGAGCCGTACAGGGCGTACCAGAAGGTCTTCGCGGCGGGTTCGAGGGCGAAGTCGTTGCCGGCGGTGATCTGGTGCCAGAACGTCAGGAACACCGCCGCGTACGTCATCAGGTGGACGTGGTACCAGGTGTCGTACGGCAGCCGGCGGCGGACCGCGCCGACCGAGGTCAGCCCGATGAGCACCAGCAGGCCCGTGCCGATGGCGGCCTTGCCCATGTCCGGCAGCTGGTTGATGGAGTCGACGGTCTGCTGGACGATGTCGCCGAGCGACTTGCCCGCCTGCAGCGCGTAGCCCCACATGATGAGGAAGACATGGGCGAGGACCAGGCACAGCGTGTAGCGGCCGCTCATCGCGTGCCAGCGGGCCACCCGGTCCGAACCGACCCGCCGCTCCAGCGCGGGGACCCGCGCCATCTGGAGCACGACCAGCGCCATGAGGTAGCCGGCGAGCAGACCCGTGATCCGGCCCGCGTTGAGGATCCTGCTGTTGTCGTCGGCGACGGACGGCGTGTTGTGCCACCACAGCCACAGCACACCCGCCGCGCCCGCGGCGACGGCGAGCAGCAGCGGGACGGCCGGGGAGCGGCGCGGGCGGATGCGGCGCATCGTCTGGCGGCGGGCGGCACGTCCGCCTGCGAGGGTGGTGGTCACGGTTCCTCCGGGTGGACGGGACCCTTGGCCCACAGATACGTGTCACGGCTCCCGAGTGTTCACAGGCCCGCGGAGTCCAGTGCGGACTGGAGTGACTGCCGGTAACCGTCGCTGGTGTAGGTGGCGCCCGACACGGTGTCTATCTGCGCGCTCTGCGCGGCCAGCGCCTCCTGGCGCAGCCGGGGCAGGGCGTAGGCACTGAGCTGCTGGTCGCGCGGATTGTCCTGCGGAGAGACGACGGCCGTGACGTCGGTGAGCCGGCCGCCCCGTACCGTGACGCGCACCTGCACCGGGCCCCAGCGGGTCTGTGCCGTGTCACCCGTGACGGTCTTGCTGCCGGTGGCCGGAGCCGTGGCCGACGCGCTCGCCCCCGCGGACGAAGCGGGCGCCGGCGCGGACGAAGCGGGCGCCGGCGCACCGGCGGCCACCGACGGGGTCGCGTGCGGCTTCAGGGCCAGCAGCAGAACCGTCCCGCAGACGGTCGCGGCGCTCGCCAGTACGACGCGGCGCAGCGGACGAACCTTCCTCAACGCGTGCACGACGGCCTCACACCTTTCCCAGGGTTCTCACAGCGGGGTTCTCACAGCTCGAACGACTCGTGGTGGATACGGCGGTCCGGCACACCCGCGGCCCGCAACTGCGCGTACACGTCCTCGGCGAAGCCCCGCGGACCGCACAGGTACACGTCGTACCCGGCGAGTCCGGGGAAGGCGGCGCGCAGCGCACCGGCGGTCAGCGCCGGGCGCTCGCCGTCCGCCCCGTTGAGGGCATAGCGCACCGTCGCTCCGCGCCGGCGCGCGATGGCCTCCAACTCGCCGCCCAGCGCCAGGTCCTGTGCCGTCCGCGCCCGGTAGAGCAGCGTCACATCGCCGGGCAGCGTCTCGAACAGCGCCCGCAGCGGGGTGATGCCGACGCCGCCCGCGATCAGCAGCGTCCTGTGCGCGGTGCGCCGGTCCGCCGTCAGGGAGCCGTACGGGCCCTCCGCCCACACCCGGGTGCCCGGCCGCAGCAGCGCCACGGCCGCGCTGTGACCGCCGAGCGCCTTGACCGTGATCCGCAGCCGGTCCCCGCGCGGCGGCGCCGACAGCGAGTACGGCGTCGACGTCCAGCCCAGGCCCGCGCCGAGGAACCGCCAGCGGAAGAACTGCCCGGGCCGCACGTCCAGCTCGTCCAGCCGACGACCGCACACGACGACCGAGTACACACCCGGCGCCTCCCTGTGCACCGACTCCACGCGCAGCCGGTGGCGCAGGTTCAGCCGGGCCGGCACCACGATCCGGTACCAGACCACCAGGGCCGCCACGCCCAGATAGAGCGCGTACCAGGCGGCGGTGGCCGCGGACTTGCCGGCGAAGTCGTTGCCCAGCGCCAACTGGTGCGAGAAGGCGAGGAAGACGGCCGCGTACGTCAGCAGGTGCGTGTAGTACCAGAACTCGTAGCTGGTACGACGGCGCACGGCGCGCGCGGAGGCGGCCCCCACCGCGCACAGCAGCACCCCGCCCGCGGTCGCCTTCAGCATCTCCGGGTAGTCGAGGACCACGGTGACCGTCTCACGGACGAGCGAGGCGTGGTCCTGCGCGGCGTACCCGGCCAGGATCAGCACGATGTGCGCGACCAGCAGACAGACCGTGTACCGGCCCGCCATCGCATGCCAGCGGGCCACCCGGTCCGAGCCGATCCGCACCTCCAGCAGCGGAACCCGCGCCATCAGCCCCACCAGCACCGCGCAGGCGTACCCGCACAGCAGACCGGCGATCCGCCCGGCCCCGGTCAGCCAGCCCGCCGCGCCGACGACCGTACCCGTGTCCGTCCACCACAGGGCGAGCACGGCCGCCGCGCCCGCCCACAGCGACACCGGCAGCCAGAGCGCCGGGGACCACCGGGAGGCGGGCGGAGCGGCGCGTGCCGTCCGCCGCTCATGCACCGCGGCCATGATCACGTCCTCTCTCCCGGCGGATCCGCACCGCGCGCTGCCGCCGGAGCCGCCACTGTGCCGCCGCAACCTCTGAACCGGCTCTGAGGGCAGCCGCGCCGAGCGGACTCAGAGGAACCTCAGAGCGTTCCCGCGGCCCGGCCACGCCCGGGATGGGTGATGCTGGAGGACGAGATGAACACCACCCGCTCCGGCCGCCCCGCCCTGACCCGCCCCGACGGGACCCCGCTGCGCGTCCTCGTCGTCGACGACGACCCCGACCTCGCCGAGGTGCTCACCGGCGCCCTGCGCTACGAGGGCTGGCAGGTCCGCGCGGCCGGCGACGGCGCCTCGGCGCTCGCGGCGGCCCGCGAGCTGCTGCCCGACGCGGTCGTCCTCGACGTGCTGCTGCCGGACACCGACGGCTTCGCCGTGCTGCGCCGGCTGCACGAGGTGAAGCCCGATGTCTGTGTGCTCTTCCTCACCGCGCGGGACGCCGTCGAGGACCGCATCGCCGGGATCACCGCGGGCGGCGACGACTACGTCACCAAGCCGTTCAGCCTGGAGGAGGTCGTCGCCCGGCTGCGCGGACTGCTGCGCCGCGCGGGCATGGCCCGGCAGCAGGAGGAGGGGCCGCGGCTGGTCGTGGGCGACCTGGTCATGGACGAGGAGGCCCGCGAGGTGACCCGGGCCGGCGAACTGGTCGAGCTGTCCCCGACCGAGTTCGAGCTGCTGCGCTTCCTGATGCGCAACCCGCGTCGGGTGCTCAGCAAGGCACAGATCCTCGACCGCGTCTGGTCCTACGACTTCGGCGGCCAGGCCCATGTGGTCGAGCTGTACATCTCCTACCTGCGCAAGAAGGTCGACGCGGGCCGCGCGCCCATGATCCACACCGTGCGCGGGGCCGGCTATCTGCTCAAGCCGGCGCTCTCATGAGGGCGGTACCGCCGGGCGTGGCGCGGGGGCTGCGGCGGTTGCCGTGGCCGCGCACGCTACGGGCCCGGCTCTGCGCGGGACTGGTCGTGCTGCTCGCTGTCAGCTGCGCCGCCGTGGGCGTGGCCGCCGTTGTCGAGCTGGACGGCTTCCTCACCCGCCGCCTCGACCAGCAGCTGGCCGACGTCGGCAGCCGGCTCCCGGCCAGCCTGGAACACCAGGCCCTCGTGCCGAGCGACCACGACGGTGACGAGCACGGCGACACCAGGCGCCAGGTGACCGGCACGTTCGGCGCCCGACTGGTCGACGACCGGGTCACCAACGCGGCCGTCGTGCCGTCCGGCAGCGCCGCCGCCAATCTGCGCGACGTCACCCTGCCCGCCGGGGACCAGGCGCGGCTCGCCGCCCTGCCGGCCGACGGCCGGGCCCGCACCGTCGAGCTGGACTCGCTGCACGCCGCCTACCGGGCCGCCGCCTACCGGGGCCAGGACGGCGACGTGCTGATCACCGGGCTGCCGCTGGAGCCGGTGGAGGCCGCCGTGCACCGGCTCGAACTGGTCGCCGGGATCGTCTTCGGCGCCGCCCTGGTGATCGCCGGTGTCGCCGGGGCCCTGTGGGTGCGCTGGTCGCTGCGCCCGCTGAGCCGGGTCGCCGCGACCGCCACCCGGGTCAGCGAACTCCCGCTGGCCAGCGGGGACGTCGTGCTGCCCGCGCGGGCCCCGCAGGGCGACCCGCGCGGCGAGGTGGGGCAGGTGGCCGCCGCGTTCAACCGGATGCTCGGGCACGTCGAGAACGCGCTGACCAAGCGGCAGGCGAGCGAGGAACGGCTGCGTGGCTTCGCCGCCGACGCCAGCCACGAGCTGCGCACCCCGGTCGCCTCGGTACGCGGCCACGCCGAACTCGCCCTGCTGCATCCCGGGCCGGTGCCGCCGGAGGTGACGCGGGCCCTGGAACGGATCGCCGCCGAGTCCGCGCGCATGGGCGAGATGGTCGACGAGATGCTGCTGCTCGCCCGGCTGGACGCCGGACGCCCCCTGGAGCGGCGGCCCGTCGACCTCACCCGGCTCGTGCTGGACGCCGTCACGGACGCACGGGCCGCGGGGCCCGGCCACGGGTGGGCGCTGGAACTGCCCGAGGAGCCGGTGACGGTGACCGGCGACGCCCACCGCCTGCAACAGGTGCTGGCCAACCTGCTGGCCAACGCGCGGTCGCACACGCCCGCCGGCACGAAGGTGACGGTGTCCCTGGAGACCGACGGCGACACCGTCCGGCTGGACGTCCACGACACCGGGCCGGGCGTTCCCGAGGAGGTCAGGCCCGGCGTCTTCGAACGCTTCACCCGCGCCGAGCACCGCCGCCGCACGGAGGCCGCGGGCGGCGGGGCGGGGCTCGGACTCTCGATCGTGGCGGCGGTGGCGGAGGCACACGGGGGGACCGTCGGCCTGGAAAGCCGCCCAGGCACCACGACCTTCACGGTCCGCCTCCCCACAACCACCCCAGCGGCTCCGCCCCCCGAGCCCGACCACCCGACACGGACACCCGCCCCTCCCCAGCGGTAACCCGCCGCGAGGCGCCCGGAGCCCGCCGCAGGGGCCCGGAGCGGGGTGGTGCGGGAGGGGGGCCTGGCGATCCGGGGTCGGAGCTGGTTCCCGTGCGTTCGGAGTCCGCTGCAGCGGGGCTCTGCGGGAGGGGGCTGGGTCTGAGGGGCCGGGGCCTGCCGCTCCGGGCTCGGAGCCCGGCGCTGTGCGTCCGTAGCCGGGTCCCGTGTGTTCGGGGTTTGTCGCTGTCGGCTCGGAGGCGGCCTCTGCCCGGCGGTGACCCGCCACCGGGCGTCCCGAGCCTGGCGCTGTGCGTCCGTAGGCGGGTCCCGTGTGTTCGGGGTTTGTCGCTGGGGCGGATTCTGCCCCTTCCGGGCGGGAGCCCGCTTGTCCGGGATCGGAGTCCGAATCCCGCGACCCCTGTCAGCCCGCGCCATGAGCCCGGTCATGCGGGCCGCGAAGCCTGTCCCTCCCGGGCTGGAGCCCGCTTGTCCGGGACCTGAGCCCATATATCCCGCGACCCAGCCAGCCCGCGCCATGAGCCCGGTCATGCGGCCCCGAAGCCTGCCCTCCCCGGCGGGAGCCTGCTCGTGCGGCGTTGGGGTCTGCCCTTCCCGGCGGGAGACTGCTCATCCGGGGCCGGAGGCCCGTGCCCGCCCGTCCGCGGCAAGCCCTTCCGGGGCGGGGTCAGTAACGGGTGATCGCGGTCGGTCCGCCTGTCGTGCCGATGGCGATGTGCGGTCGTGCCTTCGGGTCGCTCCAGCGCAGGATGCGGCGCATGGCGTCGGCCGGGACCGACACGCAACCGGCCGTCGCGCCGGACCCGTTGACGTGCAGGAAGATCCCGGCGCCGCGACCCCGCACGGGCCGGTGGTAGTTGAAGCCGATGATGAGCGCGTGCGCGTACTGGGTGCGGTACCCGATCAGGTGCTCCGACTCGGCGGCGCGGCAGTCGGCCGGCCGGGGTTCGGTCCAGCGGTTGTAGGACCGGGACCCGGTGTCCTGGCACCACCAGGAGTTCTCGCGCACCGGCCGGTACCGGACCGTCGTGCCCGCCGGTGCGGGCCGCACGCCGAAGGCGAACGGCAGGTCGTACAGCCCGGTCGGGGTGGTGTTGGTGCCCTGCTTGCGCACGGTGCCCTCGACGAGCCCCTTCGCCCCGAACCGGGCCTGCGCCGAACCGGCCCGCACCCACCGCCCGCCCCGCCGGTCCCACCAGGTGACGGTGCCCGACGTCGCGCCGGCCCGCGGCGCCTCGGCGGTGATCAGCTGGCTGCCGCCCCCGGTGTCGGCCATCCGCGCCGGCAGCGGGGGCGTCCCGGCGGCGGCGGGCGCCGTACCGGGCAGGAGGAGGGACGCGGACACGAGGGTGACGACGACACCTGGGCGCATGCTCAGACGGTAGACGGCGGCAGCGGCAACGGCAGTCCCGGCAGGCCGTCCAGGCTCGTCGCCACGTGGTCCTTCTTGGTGAAGTAGTCGCTCAGCGAGGCGTCGTCCTCCCGCGCGAAGCGCCGCTCGTGCAGATCCCGGTCCGTCTCGTACGCCATGAAGGGCACCGCGTACCCGCAGGTGTCCCGGACGAGTTCGGCGTGGACGACGATGACGGCGCGCAGGCCGTGCGGGGTCGGGTCGATGCCGGGGAAGTGGGCGAGCAGTGCGCGAAAGCGCGGGTCGTCGCGGAAGACCGGCTCGCCCCGCCCGTGCACCCGGACGATGTTCGGCGGCCCCTGGAAGGCGCACCACATCAGCGTGATGCGGCCGTTCTCCCGCAGGTGGGCGATCGTCTCGGCGTTGGAGCCGGCGAAGTCGAGGTAGGCGACGGTGTGTTCGTCGAGCACCGCGAAGGAGCCCTTGAGCCCCTTGGGGGAGAGGTTGACGGTGCCGTCGCCGGAGAGGGGAGCGGTGGCGGTGAAGAAGAGGGGCTGTTCCTCGATGAACGTGCGGAGTCTGCCGTCGATGCGCTCATAAGTCTTTCCCATGTCTGCCGAGTATCGCCGCAATCCGCGTGGCCGTCGAAGGAGAACGCGTCCACCGAAGGAGAAGGCAGGGGAAGCCGCACGCCGAAGGAGAAGCCGGATCCGGTGGGGACGGATCCGGCTTCCACCGTGGCCGCCCCGGCCGGCGCTGACACGGGGCGGACACGGCTGCCTGTCACCTCACTGAGTGAGCGTGCAGGCGGCCAGGGAGTCGAGGCCGGCCGGCTTCTCGGCCGTGCGCCCGATGGAGATGGCGATGCGCTCGATGGTCGAGGCCCGTTTGTCCTTGAGAGGGCCGAGGATGGCGTTGTCGACGAAGTTGGGTCCGCCTTGGCCGACGGTGTCGGTGAGGCGTTTGTTCGCTTCCTGGATCTGGGTCTGGAGCAGGGTGAGGTTGCGGTCGACCTCGGCCTGTGCGGAGGCGGGGACCGCGGGCAGCTGCGAGGCGACGTCGGGGCAGCTGATCGTTCCCGCGGCGGCGCCGTCGGCCGGCTGTTGCGGCACCCCGGAGCCGTCCGCGCCGGCGTCACCGGCTGCGGCCCCGCCCGCACCGGCCTCTCCCGCCTGCCCGGCACCTGTCTCGCCGGCGCCCGCCTCCCCGGCCCCCGTGTCCGCGCCGCCCGCGCCAAGCGTGCACGGCGCCAGCGCCTCAAGCCCGGCCGGCCGTGCCGCCGTACGGCCGATCGCCGTCGCGATGCGGTTGACGGTCGCCACCCGTTTGTCCTTGAGAGGGCCGAGGATGGCGTTGTCGACGAAGTTGGGTCCGCCTTGGCCGACGCTGTCGGTGAGGCGTTTGTTCGCTTCTTGGATCTGGGTCTGGAGCAGGGTGAGGTTGCGGTCGACCTCGGCCTGTGCGGAGGCGGGGACCGCGGGCAGCCGCGAGGCGACGTCGGGGCAGCTGATCGTTCCCGGTGCCGCGAGCGTGCGGGCGTCGGTGCCACCGGCCTCGGAGCTCTCCCCGGCGAGCGCGGAGCCGGCGATCACCGCGCCGGACAGCACCAGGGCGGCGGCGCCGCCGATCAAGGTCACGCGACGCTTGTCGTACTTGGGAAGTGCCCTGGACATGGGGATGCCTCACTTGGGTCAGGGGTGGGTTCACGGACGCGGCGCCGACGTCACCGAGACATACGGGAAAGCGGTTTCGAGCGTTCAACGCGCCGCCGATTCCCCCGCAGATTGACGAATCATGCAGAGTGCTGCATACTCATGCATGTCAGCCAGTGCACTGTGAGGAGAAACCCGTGACCGAGCGCGTCGTACTCGCCTACTCAGGCGGTCTGGACACCTCCGTCGCCATCGGCTGGATCGCCGAGGAGACGGGCGCCGAGGTCATCGCCGTTGCGGTCGACGTCGGCCAGGGCGGCGAGGACCTGGACGTCATCCGCAAGCGCGCCCTCGCGTGCGGCGCCGTCGAGGCCGAGGTCGCGGACGCCAAGGACGAGTTCGCCGAGGAGTACTGCCTCCCGGCGATCAAGGCCAACGCCCTCTACATGGACCGCTACCCGCTGGTCTCCGCGCTCTCCCGTCCGACGATCGTCAAGCACCTGGTCGCCGCCGCCAAGAAGCACGGCGCCACCACCGTCGCCCACGGCTGCACCGGCAAGGGCAACGACCAGGTCCGCTTCGAGGCCGGCATCGTCGCCCTCGCCCCCGACCTCAAGTGCATCGCCCCGGTCCGTGACTACGCGATGACCCGGGACAAGGCGATCGCCTTCTGCGAGCAGAAGCAGCTTCCGATCGCCACCACCAAGAAGTCCCCGTACTCCATCGACCAGAACGTCTTCGGACGCGCCGTCGAGACGGGCTTCCTGGAGGACATCTGGAACGCCCCGATCGAGGACATCTACGAGTACACCTCCAACCCGGCCGAGCCCCGCGAGGCCGACGAGGTGATCGTCACCTTCAAGGAGGGCGTCCCGGTCGCCATCGACGGCAAGCCCGTCACCGTGCTGCAGGCCATCCAGCAGCTCAACGAGCGCGCCGGGGCCCAGGGCATCGGCCGGATCGACATGGTCGAGGACCGGCTCGTGGGCATCAAGTCCCGCGAGGTGTACGAGGCCCCGGGCGCGATCGCCCTGATCACCGCCCACCAGGAGCTGGAGAACGTCACCGTCGAGCGCGAACTGGCCCGCTACAAGCGGCAGGTCGAGCAGCGCTGGGGCGAACTGGTCTACGACGGCCAGTGGTTCTCCCCGCTCAAGCGCGCCCTGGACGGCTTCGTCAACGAGGCCAACCAGAGCGTCTCCGGCGACATCCGGATGACCCTGCACGGCGGTCGCGCGGTGGTCACCGGCCGGCGCTCCGAGCAGTCGCTGTACGACTTCAACCTCGCCACCTACGACACGGGGGACACGTTCGACCAGGCCGCGGCCAAGGGCTTCATCGACATCTACAGCCTGTCGTCGAAGATCGCCGCCAAGCGCGACCTGGCCTGACCGCCGGACGGCGGCACCCGCACTAGCCTGACAACCGCCTCCCCGCTCGCCTGCGAGCGGGGAGGCGGCGGCACATCCGTAACTCTCCTAGGAGCAACGCAAGTGAGCAGCAACAGCGGTGACGTACGGCTCTGGGGCGGCCGGTTCGCGGACGGTCCCGCCGAGGCCCTGGCGAAGCTGTCCGCGTCCGTCCACTTCGACTGGCGGCTCGCCCCCTACGACATCGCCGGTTCGCGCGCCCACGCGCGCGTGCTGCACAAGGCGGGGCTCCTCACCGACGACGAACTGACCCGGATGATCGCCGGTCTCGACCGGCTGGAGGCGGACGTGGCGGACGGCTCCTTCGTCGGCACCGTCGCCGACGAGGACGTCCACACCGCCCTGGAGCGCGGCCTGCTGGAGCGGCTGGGCCCGGACCTCGGCGGCAAGCTCCGCGCGGGCCGCTCGCGCAACGACCAGGTCGCCACGCTCTTCAGGATGTACCTGCGCGACCACGCCCGGATCATCGGCGGCCTGATCGCCGACCTCCAGGACGCGCTGATCGGCCTCGCCGAGGCCCACCCGGACGTGGCGATGCCCGGCCGCACCCACCTCCAGCACGCCCAGCCGGTGCTCTTCGCCCACCATGTCCTCGCACACGTCCAGGCGCTGTCCCGGGACGCCGAGCGGCTGCGCCAGTGGGACGAGCGGACGGCCGTGTCGCCGTACGGCTCGGGGGCCCTGGCGGGCTCCTCGCTGGGCCTTGACCCGCAGGCGGTGGCGAAGGACCTGGGCTTCGAGCACGGCAGCGTCGGCAACTCCATCGACGGCACGGCATCCCGTGACTTCGTGGCCGAGTTCGCCTTCATCACCGCGATGATCGGGGTGGACCTCTCCCGGATCGCGGAGGAGGTCATCATCTGGAACACGAAGGAGTTCTCCTTCGTGACGCTGCACGACGCGTTCTCGACGGGCTCGTCGATCATGCCGCAGAAGAAGAACCCTGACATCGCCGAGCTGGCCCGGGGCAAGTCCGGCCGGCTGATCGGCAACCTGACCGGGCTCCTCGCCACCCTCAAGGCGCTTCCGCTGGCGTACAACCGCGACCTCCAGGAGGACAAGGAGCCGGTCTTTGACTCCTGTGACCAGCTCGAAGTCCTCCTGCCCGCCTTCACCGGCATGATGGCCACGCTCACGGTCCACCGCGAGCGCATGGAGGAGCTGGCCCCGGCCGGTTTCTCGCTCGCCACGGACATCGCCGAGTGGCTGGTCAAGCAGGGCGTGCCCTTCCGGGTCGCGCACGAGGTGGCCGGCGAGTGCGTGAAGGCCGCCGAGGCCGAGGGCAAGGAACTGGACGAGCTGACGGACGAGCAGTTCGCGAAGATCTCCGCCCGCCTCACCCCCGAGGTCCGCACGGTCCTCAACGTCCCCGGCGCCCTGGCCTCCCGCAACGGCCGAGGCGGCACGGCCCCCACCGCAGTAGCCACCCAACTAACAGAACTCAAGGCAAACGTACGTACCCAACACGACTGGTCGACGCGCTAACAGCCCCGCAAGGGGCGCGGGGAACGGCGCGAGCAACCACAACCAACCCGCACCCGCCGACGCACCGTAGCCCGCGACTGGTACGGCGACCGCAGACGTGGCCGCAGTGCGAATGCCCGAGGCGAAGGCGCCCCGTAGGGGGCGCGGGGAACGGCGCGAGCAACCACAACCAACCGGCACTCGCGGACGTGCCGCAGCCCACGGCGGCAGGGCGTTCGCAGAGACGGTCGCACTGCGAGCGGGCGGGAGCAAAGGCGCCCCAAAAGGGGCGCGGGGAACGGCGCGAGCAACCACAACCAACCCGCACCCGCCGACGCCCACCGCAGGCCCCGAGCTGTACGGCGAGTTCGTGAAGGCCGCGAGGCCCCCGCGCCGCAGGTTAACGTTGGTCGGAGTCAGCCGACCGAACGGAGCCCGCGATGCCCTTCGCCCGTCTCGCGACCGCCACCACCCCGACCTGCCACATCGGACTCGGTCTCGCCGCCGTCGGCCGCCCCGGCTACATCAACCTGGGCCGAGAACACGACCTGGGAGAAGACCGCAGCGTCGAGACGCTGCGCACCCGCACCCACGCACTCCTCGACGCCGCCTACGCCCAGGGCGTGCGCTACGTCGACGTGGCCCGCTCCTACGGCCGCTCCGAGGAGTTCCTGGCCGACTGGCTGCGCGCCCGCCCGGACGCCACCGACGTGGTCGTCGGCAGCAAGTGGGGCTACACCTACACCGCCGGCTGGTCCACCGAGGCCGAGCAGCACGAGGTCAAGGACCACAGCCTGCGCACGTACGAGCGTCAGCGCGCCGAGACCGACGGGCTGCTCGGCGACCGGCTCGACCTCTATCAGATCCACTCGGTGACCCCGGACAGCCCCGCCCTCGCCGACAAGGAACTGCACGCGAAACTCGCGGAGGCCGCCGCAGGGGGCCTGACCGTCGGCTTCTCCACCAGCGGCCCGGCCCAGGCGGACGCGGTCCGCGCCGCCCTCGCCGTCACGGTCGACGGCGAACCCCTCTTCCATACCGTGCAGTCGACGTACAACCTCCTGGAGACCTCGGCCGAGCCGGCGCTCGCCGAGGCGTACGACGCCGGGGTCACGGTGATCGTGAAGGAGGGCATGGCCAACGGGCGGCTGTCCGCCGCGCAGGCGCCGAAGGCGCTGCGGGCCGTGGCGGAGGAGACGTCCCTGGGCTGCGACGCGGTCGCCCTCGCAATGATCCTGCGCCGCCCGTGGGCGGGTGTGGTGCTGTCCGGCGCCGCGACCACCGGCCAGCTCGCCTCCAATCTGCATGCCGCGGCCGTCGACCTGGACGAGGAGCAACTGGCCCGGCTCGCGACGCTCGCCGAGGAACCCGCCGCGTACTGGGAGCGGCGCGGGCGGCTCCCCTGGCACTGAGCCACCCCGCCGAGCACGCCCGCTGATACACACATGCCCGCCATGAGACAAGAATGTCTCATACGGTCTATGGTTGTCTCATGGCCCTGGACCGTGACCACGTGCTGCGCAGCGCAGCCGCCCTGCTGACCCGCAAATCCACCGCGACCATGGACGAGGTCGCCAAGGCCGCCGGGATCAGCCGGGCCACCCTGCACCGCCACTTCGCCGGGCGCGACGCGCTCGTGCGGGCGCTGGAAACGCTCGGCATCGAGGAGTGCCTGGCCGCGCTCGACGCGGCCCGTACGGACGAGGGCCCGGCGAGCGAGGCGGTACGGCGGCTGGTGCGGGAGATCGAACCCGCGGCCGGCCTGCTGGCCTTCCTCTACACCGAGAACCAGCTGTTCGAGGGCGACGAGCAGAACGAGGGCTGGGCCCGGATCGACGAGCGCATCGCGACCCTGTTCCGCAGGGGCCAGGCGGCGGGCGAGTTCCGCATCGACCTGACGCCCGCCTGGCTCACCGAGGCGCTGTACGGCCTACTGGCCTCCGCCGCCTGGGCGGTCACGGAGGGCCGCGTCGCACCCAAGGACTTCACCCACATGATCGTCGAGCTGCTGCTCGGCGGCGCCGTACGGAGAGAGGAATCATGAGCGGCACCCTGCGGTCGGCCCCGGCGGCGGAGACGGGTCGGCGCCCGGGACGCTGGCTCGCGCTCGCGGTCCTCGTGCTGGCCGTGCTGCTGGTGGCCGTCGACGCGACCGTCCTCGGCCTCGCGACCCCCTTCATCAGCGAGGACCTGCGGCCCTCCGGCAATCAGCTGCTGTGGATCGGCGACGTGTACTCGTTCGTCATCGCCGGTCTGCTCGTCTCCATGGGCAGCCTCGGCGACCGCATCGGCCGCAAGCGGATCCTGCTGGTCGGCGCCACGACGTTCGGCGCGATCTCCGTGCTCAACGCCTATGCCACCACCCCCGAGCTGATGATCCTGGCGCGGGCGCTCCTCGGGGTCGCGGGCGCGACCCTGATGCCCGCCACGCTGGCCCTGATCCGCAACCTCTTCAACGATCCGCGCGAGCGCAGCCTCGCCGTCGGCATCTGGGGCGCGACGGCCTCCGCCGGTACGGCCGTCGGACCGATAGTGGGCGGTTTCCTGCTGGAGCACTTCTGGTGGGGTTCGGTCTTCCTGATCAACCTGCCGGTGATGGCGGTGCTCGTGCTCGTCGGCGCCCGGACCCTGCCCGAGTCCCGCAACCCGCACCCGGGCCCGTGGGACCTCGTCAGCGTCGTCCTGTCGCTGGTCGGCATGATCGGCGTCGTCTACGCGATCAAGGAGGCCGCCTCGCACGGCTTCGCCCCGGCCGCCCTCGGCATCGGCGTGCTGGGCGCGGCGGCGCTGTACGGCTTCGTGCGCCGCCAGTTCACCCTGCCGGTCCCGCTGCTGGACATGCGGCTGTTTCGGCGGCGCGGGTTCAGCGGCGCGGTCCTCGCCGACCTGCTGACCGTGCTCGGCATGTCCGGCCTGGTGTTCTTCCTCTCGCAGTACCTGCAACTCGTCCAGGGCATGCGTCCCTTCGAGGCGGGCCTTGCCGAACTGCCCGCCGCGGTCGGCGCGGTGGCGGCCGGTCTGCTCGCGGGCCGCGCGGCCCGCCGCTTCTCGGTGCGGGCCGTGGTCTCCGGTGGCCTCGCCGCGGTGGGGCTGGCGCTGGCCGCGCTGACGATGCTGAGCCGGACGACGGGGTATCCGCTGCTCGGTGCCGCGCTGCTGGTCGTCGGCGTGGGCGCGGGCTTCTCCTTCACGGTGACCGCCGACGTGATCCTCTCCAGCGTGCCCAAGGAGCGGGCGGGCTCCGCCTCCGCGGTCTCCGAAACGGCGTACGAACTGGGGGCCGCCCTGGGTATCGCCCTGCTGGGCTCGATCGTGACGGGCGCCTACCGCGGTTTCACGGGCCCGGCGGGCACCCCGGCCGCGGCCCATGAGTCACTGGGCGGCGCGGTGGAGTCGGCGGCGACCCTGCCGGCCCCCACCGCGGACGCCCTGCTGAACGCGGCCCGCGACTCCTTCGTCCACGGCCTCCACCTGGCCTCCGCAGCAGGAGCAGCAGTCCTACTCACCACAGCAACAACAGCCTGGTACCTCCTCAAACACCAGACCCTGGAAGATTTCTCCAGCTCAGAAAGCAGCACCCAACAGACTCCGTCAGGGCAGCAAACCTAGGGGCGCGAGGAACCGCGCACCTAGCTACAACCCACCCGCACCAGCACAACGCCAGATCCCGGCACACCGCGCGGCAGCGCACCCGCACCGACACAACCGCCAACCCGTCAGGCGACCTTCGCCTTGGTGGCGTACATGTCCACATACTCCTGCCCCGACAACCGCATCACCTCGGCCATCACGGAATCCGTCACGGCCCGCAGCACATAGCGGTCCCGGTCCATCCCCTCGTACCGGGAGAACTCCATCGCCTCACCGAAGCGCACGGTCACCCGGCCAGGACGCGGAATGCCCCGCCCACCCGGCTGCAACTTGTCCGTGCCGATCATGGCGAACGGCACCACCGGCGCGCCCGTCATCAGCGTGAGGCGGGCGATGCCGGTGCGGCCGCGGTAGAGCCGCCCGTCGGGCGACCGCGTGCCCTCGGGGTAGATGCCGAAGACCTTCCCCTCCTCCAGGATCCGCCGTCCGGTCATCAGCGCGGCCACGCCCCCGCTCGCCCCGTCCCGGTCCACCGGGATCATGCCGACGCCGGTGAAGAACCAGGCCATCAGGCGGCCCTTGAAGCCCTTGCCGGTGACGTACTCGTCCTTGCCGATGAAGAACACCTGCCGCTTGCACACCAGCGGCAGCACGATCGAGTCGATGAACGTGAGGTGGTTGCCCGCCATGATGACCGGACCGTCTCCCGGGATGTGCTCCGCGCCCTCCACCCGTGGGCGGAACATCAGGCGCATGATCGGTCCGAGCACTGCCTTGATGAGCGCGAAGCGGGACAACGGGTCCTCCGATGTCGAGGGGCGGTATGAGTCTGTGCAGGTGAGGACGATACTCGCGGCCAGGGGGGATACGCACACCGGGTGCGTCCGGTTCACCGATGTCTTACTCACTATTGACGTGGGTTTACCTGCGGTGGCGTGCCGGGGCCGCCGTGCGACACGGGCGCGACGGTGTGACGGACATCGCCCGGACACCCGCCGGCCGCCCGCCCGTCCCGCGCGCGCCGCCCCGGACCCGCCGTCACCCCGTGCTTCGCGCGCGACATCTGACATCACCCCCGTGTTGGGTCCCGAGTCTCCCGTCCGTCATGTCCACGCCCCTACGATCGGCCCGCATCGACGTAGACGGACGACGACACAGAAGACACAAGAGGAGACCGGCCGGGGCGCCCGGAGGGGGCGCCGGGCACGGCGGCCGGATGGCAGGAAGGCCCTCATGGACAGGCACGAGTCGAACGAGCAGACGCAGGGAACCGGACGGCGGGCGCTCCTCGGCGCCGCGGTGCTCGGCGCGGGCGGAGCGGTCCTCGGACTGCCCGGCGCCGCACGGGCTGCGGAGTCCCGGTCGAAGGGGCAGGGCGGCGGCGGTCTGAAGAGCCTGCCCGTGCCGACGATCATCGGCCACCGGGGCGCCAGCGGCTACCGCCCCGAGCACACCTTCGGCTCCTACCAGCTGGCTCTCGACATGGGCGCCGACATCGTCGAGGCCGGTGACCTGGTGCCGACCAGGGACGGCCACCTGGTGTGCCGGCACGAGCCGGAGATCGGCGGCACCACCGATGTCGCGGACCACCCCGAGTTCGCGTCCCGCAGGACGACCAAGGTCCTCGACGGCGTCTCCACGACCGGCTGGTTCACCGAGGACTTCACGCTCGCCGAGCTGAAGACCCTGCGTGCCGTCGAGCGCATCCCGGCCAACCGCCCGCACAACAACCTCTACAACGGACGCTGGGAGATCCCCACGTTCGAAGAGGTCCTGAAGTGGCAGGACGAGCAGACCCGCAAGCGCGGCAAGCAGGTCTGGATCTACCCGGAGACCAAGCACCCCACGTACTTCCGCAAGCTCGGCCTGGGCCTGGAGGAGCGGGTCGCCAAGCTGCTGCGCAAGTACGGCAAGGACAAGCGGAACTCGCCGGTCATCCTGCAGTCCTTCGAGCCGGGCAGCATCCAGCGGCTGAACACGCTGGTCGACAACCCGCTGGTCGTCCTGCTCTCCTCGGCCGGCACCCGCCCCTGGGACTTCGTCGAGGCGGGCGACCCGCGCACCGTGGCCGACCTCATCACGCCCAAGGGCCTGCGGGAGATCGCCGGTTACGCGCAGGGCATCGGGCCCACCCTCGACCTCGTCATCACGAAAAAGGCCGACGGCAGCCTGGACGCGCCGACCACGCTCGTCGCGGACGCGCACAAGGTGGGCCTGATCCTGCACCCCTACACCATGCGCAACGAGAACCCCTTCCTGCCGAAGGAGTTCCGCAAGGGCACCGACGCGGACGCCTACGGGGACGCCTTCGGCGCGTTCCGGGCGTACTTCGCGACCGGCATCGACGGCGTGTTCACCGACAACACGGACACCGGTCTGCTCGCCCGTGAGGACTTCGTCAACGGCTGAGTGCCCCACGCCCGTTCGGGTTGAGACATGGCCGCCCCGGCAACCCGCGCCGGGGCGGCCACGTCGTTCGGCATATGACGCACGACCTTGTTGCCGCCCTGCGCCCGCTGCTCACCGCCGAGGCGGGCGCCGAGGCGCATGCCGCGGGGGCCGAACCGGCCGATCTGGAGCAGGCGGTCTGGCTGCGCCTCCTGGAGCGCCTGGCCACGGCGGGCCCGCCGGCCGACCCGGAGGGCTGGCTGCGCCGTGCGGTGCGCGCCGAGGCCCGGCGCAGCCGGCGCCGGGCCCGCACCGAGCGGCCGTACGAGACCGAGCCCGCCGACGACGGGGGCCGCGGGCCCGAACAGGCCGTGCTGGCCGCGGCGCGGCAGCGGGCGCTGCGTGAGGCGGTGCGCCGGCTGCCGGGCCGCTGTCCGCGGCTGCTGGAGGCGCTGTTGTCCCCGAGGGACCTCACCTATCGGGAAATCGCGGGGGAGTTGGGTATCTCACAGGGCAGTCTCGGGCCGGAACGCTCCAAATGTCTGGGATGTCTACGGCGATTGCTGGCGGCGGAGGTTGCGGCCGGCTGAGCGCGGGGATAGGAGTGAGGAACCACAGGCGATCAGGTGAGCGGGAGGCATGCGCACATGGGCATGAGCGTGACCATCTCGGCGGCGACCGAACAGGATGCGGAGCAGATCTTCAGGCTTCAGTACCTGTGCTTCCAGAGCGAGGCGGCGCTGTACGGCAACTACCGCATCGATCCGCTCGTCCAGAGCCTCGACTCGGTCCGCGCGGAGGTCGCGGCCGACTGCGTCTTCGTCGCCCGGCTCGGCGACGAGGTGGTCGGCTCCGTCCGCGGCACGGTCACCGAGGACGGCGCGGCATCCATCGGCAAACTCTGCGTCCACCCGCGGCTGCAGGGGCACGGCATCGGCGCCCGGCTGCTGCGCGCCGCCGAGGCCGCGCTCGCCGAGGAGCGCGGCGCCACCACCTTCCGGCTGCGCACCGGCCGCCGCAGCGAGGGCAACCTGCGGCTGTACCGCCGGGTCGGCTACCAGACGGTGGGCACCTTGGAGGGCGAGGACGGCGTCCCCATGATCGTCCTGGAGAAGGCGGCCGGGACGTACGCGGCTACGGCGTGACGCCGGCCCGGCCCCGGCGCAGCCAGTACAGCGCCGTCACGGGCAGCAGCACGGGGATGAAGACGTACCCCATGCCGTAGTCGGACCAGACCGTCGAGTCCGGGAAGGCGGACGGTTCGACCAGCGTCCAGGTCCCGACGACGAGGACACCCGCGAGTTCGGCGGCGCAGCACACCAGCGCCGCCCTGCGGGCCCGTTCGCCGCCGCGCACCAGCGAGTACGTGATGAACCCGTAGACGACGCCGGCCACCGCCGACAGCGAGTAGGCGAGCGGCGCCCGGTCGAACTCGGTCGCGATCTGGTAGACGGACCGCGACACGGCCCCGACGACCATCACGCCGTAGAGCCAGACGAGCAGCATCCCGGGACCGCCGATCAGCCGGGTCCGCGGCGGCCCGCCCTCCGTGGTGGTCACCTCACCCTCCCCAGATGTCATAGAGCCGCACCTCCAGGACGGCGAGGACGACGCCGCCCGCGGCGACCGTCACCGAGCCCCACCGGGTGCGCTCGGCCAGCGACATGAAGCCCGCCGCCGGAATGCACGCGAACGCGCCCAGCAGATAGGCCACGAAGATCGTCTTCCCCTGTTCCGGGTCCTCGCCCCGGGCCAGCCGCACGATGCCGACCGCCAACTGCACGACGGCCAGCAGCGACACCACGGCCATCCCGATGAAGTGCCAGTCCTTGGTGGGCTGGTCACGACGGGCCGCCCAGCCGCACCAGGCGGCGAGCAGCAGCGCGGCGACCCCGGTCACCAGCGTCAGGGGATTGAGCATGCGGTGACCCTATTACGCCCGGGGTGCCCGGCCGCGTCCGGGCCCGGCGCCGTAGGGTCGAGGCCATGACGATCCGTGCACAAGCCCTCCTGTTCGACAACGACGGCACCCTCGTCTCCTCGCTCGAATCCGTCCGGCGCTGCTGGACGCGCTGGGCGCGGGAGTACGGGCTGACGGAGGCGGAGTTCGGGCGGGTGGAACTGCACGGGCGGACCGCCGCGGAGATCGTCGCCGATCTGCTGCCCGCCGAGACGGTGCCCGCGGCCGTCGCCCGCATCGAGCAGCTGGAAGTCGAGGACGTGACCGGGGGAGGGGTACGACTGCTGCCCGGGACCCGCGACTTCCTCGACTCGCTGCCGGCCGACCGGTGGGCGGTGGTGACCTCCGCCACCCGGCGGCTCGCCGAGGCCCGGCTCGACGCCGTCGGCATCCGGCCCAAGACGCTGATGACCGCCGACGACGTCACGCGCGGCAAGCCCGACCCCGAGCCCTATCTGCTCGCCGCCCGGCGCCTGGGCGTCGACCCGGCCCGCTGCGTCGTCTTCGAGGACGCGCCGGCGGGGCTGCGGGCGGGCCGCGCCGCCGGCACGGCCACCGTGGCGTTGGCCACAACCCATCCGGCGCACGAGCTGGTCGCCGACCTGGTGGTCAAGGACCTCTCGGCCCTGTCGGCGCTGGTCACCGACGGGGGAGTGGAGATCTCCGTCCGCGGCTGAACCCTGTCCGTCGCTGTCCAGCATGCGGACAGCGACGGTCTGTCAGCACCGTACGTCTGGTTTACTGACCGCATGACCACGACGAGCAGCCGCGCCCTTGCGACCGAGGCGACCATGACGCCCGGTGCTCGTTGTATGTGTCGAATGTGCGCCTGCTAGAGGGCCCCCGCACCGCCTGAGTCCCGCGCCCCGAAGCGAGACGTCGCGGCATGTCCGTGCGCCGCCGCGCGACCCACGCGACCGACGCCGGCCCCGCATCCCGTTCCTCCCGGTCACCACGCCACCGCGAGAACCGTGCCGCGCCCCGCCCGAACGCATCCGCCGGGCACACCCGCGCCCACCCCCCGACAGTGACGGAAACCCACGTGATCACCACATCGGGCCTGACCAAGGTCTACCGCACCCGCGGCCGCGAGGTCACCGCCCTCGACGGCGTCGATCTCCACGTCCGCGAGGGCGAGGTGTACGGCGTCATCGGCCAGTCCGGCGCCGGCAAGTCCTCGCTCATCCGCTGCGTCAACCTGCTGGAGCGTCCGACATCCGGAACGGTCACCGTCGCCGGACAGGACCTCACCGCCCTGGCGGGGCGCGGCTCCCGCGCCGGCAAGGAACTGCGCCGGGCACGCAGCCGGATCGGCATGGTCTTCCAGCACTTCAACCTGCTGTCCTCACGAACCGTCAAGGACAACGTCGAGCTGCCGCTGGAAATCCTCGGCATGTCAGGGAAAGAACGTTCCCGCAAGGCGCTCGGACTGCTCGACCTGGTCGGCCTCGCCGACAAGGCCGGGGCCTACCCCGCCCAGCTCTCCGGTGGCCAGAAGCAGCGCGTCGGCATCGCCCGCGCCCTGGCCGGCGACCCCAAGGTGCTGCTGTCCGACGAGGCCACCAGCGCCCTCGACCCGGAGACCACGCGCTCGATCCTGCACCTGCTGCGCGACCTGAACCAGCAGCTCGGCCTCACCGTCCTGCTCATCACCCACGAGATGGACGTCGTCAAGTCGATCTGCGACTCGGCCGCCCTCATGGACCGGGGCCGCATCGTCGAGTCCGGCACGGTCAGCGAGATCCTGGCGACGCCGGGCTCCGAACTGGCCGCCGCGCTCTTCCCGGTGGGTGGGGAGGCATCCGGCAGCGACCGCACCGTGCTCGACGTCACCTTCCACGGCGAGGCCGCCACCCAGCCCGTCGTCTCCCAGCTGTCGCGCACCTACAACATCGACATCTCGATCCTCGGCGCCGCCATCGACACCGTCGGCGGCCTCCAGATCGGCCGGATGCGCATCGAACTGCCCGGCCGCTACGAGGACAACGTCGTACCGATCGGCTTCCTGCGCGAACAGGGCCTGCAGATCGACGTCGTCGGCCGGCCCGCCGGCCCCGCCGAAGAGTCCGCGCTGGTGAAGGACGGTGCCAAGTGACCTGGTCTGATTGGTCTGCGATGCAGCCCCTGCTGTCCCAGGCGTGTTGGGACACCCTCTACATGGTCGGCTGGTCCACGCTCATCGCCGTCGTCGGCGGGCTTCCGCTCGGCGTGCTGCTCGTCCTCACCGACCGCGGCGGACTGCTGCAGAACGTCGTCGCCAACAAGGTGATCGGGCAGATCGTGAACATCGCACGCTCCATGCCCTTCATCATCCTGATGGTCGCGCTGATGGGCTTCACCCGCTGGATCACCGGCACGACCATCGGCCGCGAGGCCGCCATCGTGCCGCTGGCCATCGGCGCGATCCCGTTCTTCGCCCGCCTCGTCGAGACGGCCGTCCGCGAAGTGGACGGCGGACTGGTCGAGGCCGTGCAGTCGATGGGCGGCAACACCTGGACCGTCGTGCGCAAGGTCCTCGTGCCCGAGTCCCTGCCCTCGCTCATCTCCAGCACCACCACCACGATCGTCGCCCTCATCGGCTACTCCGCCATGGCCGGCACGGTCGGCGCCGGCGGCCTCGGCGACATCGCCATCCGCTACGGCTACCAGCGCTTCGAGACCGAGCTGATGTGGATCACGGTCGGCGTCCTCGCCGTCGTCATCTCGGTCATCCAGTTCGCCGGCGACTACGCGGCCCGCGCCCTGCACCGGCGCGCCGGCCGGTCCGGGCCGGCCCCCAGGCTGCGGCTGCTCAAGGCGTCCACGCCCACCGGCAAGGCCGCCTGACCGCACCCCGCATCCCCAGAACTCCCGCACCACCGACCGCGGGACCGCTCCGCCCTTAAGGAAAGGCACTTTTCGTGCGTAACACCGCCAAGACCACCGCCGCCGTCCTCGCCGCCGCAGCCCTCACCCTCGGGCTCACCGCCTGCGGCTCCGACAAGGACGACTCCACGTCCTCCGCCGACACCGGCAAGCCGCTGATCGTCGCCGCGAGCCCGACCCCGCACGCCGAGATCCTGAACTTCGTCAAGGACAACCTGGCGAAGAAGGCCGGACTCGACCTGGAGGTCAAGGAGTTCCAGGACTACATCGTCCCGAACACCGCGACCGAGGACGGCTCGGTGGACGCCAACTACTTCCAGAACCAGCCCTACCTCGACGACTTCAACAAGAAGCGCGGCACCCACATCGTGCCCGTCGTCACGGTGCACCTGGAACCGCTCGGCCTCTACTCCCACAAGGTCAAGAGCGCCGACGCCCTCAAGAGCGGTGCGACCGTCGCCGTCCCGAACGACGCCGTCAACGAGGCCCGCGCCCTGAAGCTGCTCGCCGCCAACAAGCTCATCACCCTCAAGGACGGCACCGGCAGCGAGGCCACCCCGCAGGACATCGCCGACAACCCCAAGAACCTCAAGTTCAAGGAGGTCGAGGCGGCCCAGACCCCGCGCTCCCTGGACGACGTGGACGCCGCGGTCATCAACGGCAACTACGCCATCTCCGCCGGCCTCAAGCCCGCCGGGGACGCCCTCGTCCTGGAGTCCGCGACGAACAGCCCGTACGGCAACTTCCTCGCCGTCAAGGAGGGCAACGAGAAGGACCCGCGGGTGCTGAAGCTCGCCAAGCTCCTCACCTCGCCCGAGGTCAAGAAGTTCATCGAGGACAAGTACCAGGGCTCCGTCATCCCGTCCTTCTGAGCCGGACCGGGAAGCGAACCGATGCGCACGTCCACCCTCGCCGCGGCGGCCACCGCCGCGGCCCTCGGCCTCGCCCTGACCGCCTGTGGTTCGGGCTCCGGCTCCGCCGCGGGCGGCGGCCACGGCGACACCCTCGTCGTCGGCGCCACCGCCGTCCCGGCCGGCGAGGTCCTGACGTACATCAAGGACCACCTCGCCGCCGACGCCGGCCTCAAGCTGGAGATCAAGGAGTTCACGGACTACGTCCTGCCGAACACCGCGCTCCAGGAGGGCTCGCTCGACGCGAACCTGTACCAGAACCAGCCCTACCTCGACGACTTCAACGCGTCCAAGGGCACCGACCTGGTGCCGGTCGTGCGGGCCTATCTGCCGCCCATGGGCGTCTACTCGAAGAAGACCGACGACGTCACCGAGCTCGCCGACGGAGCCACCGTCGCCGTGCCCAACGACACCACCAACGAGGGGCGCGCCCTCAAACTCCTCGCCGCCAAGGGTGTCATCACGCTCAAGGAGGGAGCGGGCACCGACGCGTCCCCGCAGGACGTCACGGCCAACCCGAAACACCTCCGGTTCAGGGAACTGGAGGCCGCTCAACTGCCGCGCTCCCTCGACGACGTCGCCGCGGCCGTCATCAACAACAACTACGCCCAGGACGCGGGCCTCAGCCCCACCAGGGACGCCATCCTCCTGGAGTCGGCCCGGGACAACCCCTACGCCAACATCCTCGCCGTCAAACGCGGCAACGAGGACGACCCCCGGGTGCGCAAGCTGGCGGGGCTCCTCGTCTCCTCGGACGTGAAGAAGTTCATTGAGGACAAGTACCAGGGCTCGGTGCTGCCGGCCGGCTCCGGCTGAGGGCGCGTACACGGCGTTTCGCCCCGCACGGGGTCCGCACCCGCACCGGGTGCGGACCCCGTGGTGCGACGCGCTGCCCGCATGCTGCATGCTGGGCAGTTCAGCAGGCCCTGAGGGCTCGTCCCAAGGTTACGGAGCGGCGCATGACTGGCACCTTCCCCACCATCTCCATCAGCACGGAGCGGTTGGTGCTGCGGCCCCTCGACGAGGACGACGTGCCCGCCCTTGCCGAGATGATGAACGACGAGCAGGTCGTGGCCTGGACGGACGTCCCGCAGCCGTTCACCGAGGACAGCGCCCGCACCTGGATCACCGAGTACGCGCCCACCGAGCGGGCCGCCGGCCGCGGCCTCGACTTCGCGGTCACCGAGTTCCTCACCCAGCGCCTGGTCGGCGTCATCCAGCTGACCAGGACCGACTGGCGCATCCGGGCCACCGAACTGTCGTACATCATCGCCCCCTGGGCGCGCGGCGAGGGCTATGCCGCCGAGGCCGCGCTGGCCACCGCCCAATGGCTCTTCCGCGACCAGGAGTTCGAGCGGATCGAGCTGCGCACCGCGGCCGGCAACACCGCCTCCCAGCAGGTCGCCCAGAAGATCGGCTGCATCAGCGAGGGCGTGCTGCGCAACGCCTGCATAGCCCGGGTCCGCGCCGAGGACGGCGGCTGGTCCGATCTGCGCACCGACTTCATCGTGTGGAGCCTCCTCCCGGAGGACCTGGAGGGCACGGGCGAGCAACTGGCCGACACCGGCGGTTTCACGTCGTACTCCGACTGGAACTGACCCGCACGGGACCACGGCCCGCGCCCCCTCGCGCGCCCGACGGCGCCACCGGGTACTCTCACCAAGCCCCCGTACGGGCGCCCGCTCCCTGACGACCTGCGAAGACTCTGGAGACTGACGACGATGGCCGACCGGGTCACGGTGATCGGCTGGGACGGCTCGCCGCTGACCGCGGCGGCGCGCTCCGCGCTGGGCGCCGCCACCCTCGTCGCGGGCGCGGCCCACCACCTGGCCCTGCCCGAGGTGCCGCCCACCGCCGAACGCATCCGTCTCGGCAGCGTCGCCCTGGCCGCCCGGCGCATCGCCGCGCACCGCGGCAGCGCGGTCGTGCTCGCCGACGGCGACCCCGGCTTCTTCGGAGTCGTACGGACCCTGCGCGCCCCCGAGTTCGGCCTTGAGGTCGAGGTCGTCCCGGCCGTCTCCGCGGTGGCCGCGGCCTTCGCACGCGCCGGCATGCCCTGGGACGACGCCCAGGTGGTCGTCGCACACCGGCGCACCCTGCGCCGCGCGGTGAACGTATGCCGCGCCCACACCAAGGTCGCCGTGCTCACCTCACCCGGCGCGGGCCCCGCCGAACTCGGCCTGCTGCTCGACGGAGTGCACCGCACCTTCGTCATCTGCGAGGAACTGGGCACCGAACGCGAGCGGGTCACCGTCGTCACCTCCGACAAGGCCGCCGACCACGCCTGGCGCGACCCCAACCTCGTGATCGTCATCGGCGGCCCGGCCGGACCGGCCGGCGCCGCGGACAGCGGCGGCTGGATCGCCGGCCGCGACCCGGGCCAGGGCCCGCGCGGCTGGGTCCAGCCCGACGAGGCGTACGGCGGCGGACTCGGCGAGGGCGAGACCGATCTGCTCCGGGCCGCCCAACTGGCCCGTCTGGGACCGCGCGTCGGCGACCTGGTGTGGGACATCGGCTGTGCCGGCGGGGCGTTCGCCACCGAGGCCGCGCGGGCCGGCGCCGCCGTCATCGCCGTCGACCGGGACCTCGGGGCGTGCGCCCGCACCGAGAACGCCGCCCGCGCCTTCGGGGTCCAGCTCCAGATCGTGCACGGCACGGCCCCGCACGTCCTGGAGAACCTTCCCGAACCGGACGTCGTACGGGTCGGCGGCGGCGGAGCCGCCGTGGTCTCGGCGGTGGCCGACCGCCGCCCGCAGCGCATCGTCACACACGCCGCGACCCGGGACGCCGCCGAACTCGTCGGCCGCGACCTGACCGAACACGGATACCGGGTCGGGTGCGCCCTCCTGCAGTCCGTCGAACTCGACACCAGGGCCTGGACGGAGACGGAACGGAGCGTCGTGTTCCTGCTCACCGGGGAGCTTCCGGCGCGCGAAACGCCGCGCTGAGAGACGGCCCGCGACCCCTGCCGGTCGCGCCCCGTGATCCTGTTGTCGTACTGCGCGCGGTAGGCTGGCCGATCGTTGTACCGCACCGGGCGGCCCGGATATTCGTTCGTCAATGTCCGGAAAACACGCCCCTTTTGGGGCGGGTGTGGTACGGCAGAACCGGAGGACGCGCAACGTGGCGCAGTCCACAGCGGGCTGTCGCGGATCACGCTGTCGCGACGGCGGAACGGCCGGGACAATGCCACCGAATGGCTTTGTCGCCTTTTCCGGGCGGTCGTTCGTGCCGCTGGGCACGCACGCTCGTTCTTCACTGCGGGCGGTCGGTGCGCCGCTCCGGGCGAGCTGGTCGTAGGAGCACTAACCGATGGGCGAGGGGTACGCATGACGGACACCGGCCAGGTCCCGGGCGAGGGGCTGCCGGAGAGCGCAGGCATGGTGGAGCAGCCGGGCGTCCCCGCGCACGGCGCGTACCACTACCTCTCCGACGCCCCCGCCGAAGACGAGGAGCTGCTGCTGCCGGGCGCCCAGGGCGCCTGGGGCAACGAGGTGCCCCCGCCCGCCCCGGAGCCCGTCGTCGAGGCCGTCCACGAACCCGGCCCGCACGAGACGGCCGGCCGGGACAGCGGCTCCGTCGACCTCAGCGGCGTCCGGCCGCCCGAACCCGCCCCCGTGTCCGCCGCCGCGTCCCCCATCCTGTCGGCCCCGCACGACCAGGCCGCGACCGCGGCCCCGCGCCGGCCGCTGCACCTCGGCCCGCCGATCCCGGACGCCTCAGCCAGCCCGGTCCGCTCCCTGGCCGACCGCGGTCCCGCGGGCGCCCCGGTGCGGCACCCGGGGCCGCCCACGACCGGCCCCGAATACCTCGACGTCCAGCCGCTGCGCGACCTGGCCCCGCAGAGCGCGGCGCCGTGGGGCGCGCCCCAGATGCCGGTGCCCCAGGCGGTCGGCCTGCCCGCGACCGCGGAAGCGGTTGCTCCGGCCGGACCCGGCCTCGTCGGCGCCGCGCAGAGCGTCGTGCCCCGGCTCGCCCCGGGCGCGGTCGTGGCGGACGGCACCGACCTGACGGACCACGCGGCCCGGGCGGCGGCTCCGGCGACGGCGCAGGAGCCGGTGATCGCGCAGGAGCCGGAGACCGGGCAGGAGCCGCACGGAGCGGCGGACACGCACCCCGGGCACGGCCACGACGGGGCGTACGCGGTGGCCGGCACTCCGGCCGTCGAAGCCCCCCACGGCACGGCGGCGCCGGGCGGCCCCGAGAGCGGATACGACCCGGAGGACGGCCCGGTGCCGGACCCTGCGCCGACCGGCACGGCCGCCACCGGTGCGGACGGGACGCTCGGTGCGCAGACCGCCCTCACGGCGCCGGACGCGCCGCTCGCCGAGGGAACGCCGACCGCCGAGGGCGCCCTGGGAGCGCAGGCCGGGCCCGAGGACGGCGTGCAGGCCGCGTCCCCCGAGGCGCCGCTCGCCCCGCAGGCCGGGTTCGCGCCCGAGGGCGCCCCGCACAGCGACCCGGCCCAGCCGGTCGCGCACCTCCCCGGGCCCGACGGGCTCCAGCAGGCGGTCCCCGCCGGTTCCCAAGGAGCCGTCCCCGTGCCGCCGGCCGAGCCCGCGCCGTCCGTGGCAGGCCCGGTGCCGGCGGCATCCACCGGCGACGGCACCCCGACGCCCGTGGCCGGCACCCCGGCACCCGCCGCCCCGCAGTACGCCGAGCCGGACCCCGCCGTACCGGTCGAGGGAGCACACCTCGCCCCGGAGGATTCGGTGGCCGACGACGGGTCCGTGCCCGCCGCCGCGGCGGCCGAGGCCGCCGGGCCGCAGTTCGCCCCGCACCGTCCCGAAACCGCCGAGCCGCAGAACGGGCCCGGCGCCAAGGCCGGGCCGGGCGCTGTGGCCCTGTCCGACGCCCAGGCCGCGCCCGGCACCGAACCTGCGCCCGCGCCCGCCGAGGCCGTCCGGCCGGAGGAACCACCCACGGCGGAGGCGCCGGCCCTAACCCCGGGCAACGACACATCCGGCCCCGTGGGTCCCGGCATCGACGCGTCCGACGGCGCTGCCCCCACCGAAGGCATTCCCGCCGATGGCACGCCTGCCGAGGGCACTCCCGTCGAAGGGGCTCCCGGTGACGACGCTCCCGGCGCCGTCACGCCCGCGGGCGACGCCCCCGGCGAGCAGACCCCCCTGCCCGGCACCGTCGTGGCCGTCCCGGACGGCGACCAGTCCCTGGGACACTTCGTGCCGGTCGACGGCACGGTGCCCACGACCCCGCACCTCGCCCCCACCCCGCCCCAGCCCCTCGTCCTGCCCGCACAGGACCAGGGCGAGCCGCAGCCCGCCCCGGCGGCCCCCCAGCAGCCCGTCGCCACGGTCCCAGGGCCCCGGGAGGCCGAACCCGCGCAGGACGCCCCCGACGTCGTCCAGCAGGCTGAGGACCTGCAGACCAGGGCCGCCGACCAGGAGGACGCCACGGGCGAGGAGACACGGCGGCCCGCAGGACCGGCCGCGCCCGGCTACGAGGACGCCGAACGCGAGGCCGTGCTCAAGGTGATGCGCGAGCGGCGCGACATCCGCAACGGCTTCCGCAGCGACCCCATCCCGCACGAGGTGCTGCTGCGGGTCCTGGAGGCCGCCCACACCGCGCCCTCCGTCGGCCACTCACAGCCCTGGGACTTCGTCGTCATCCGGTCCCCCGAGACCCGCCGCACCATGCACGAACTGGCCATGCGCCAGCGCGACGCCTACGCCAAGTCGCTGCCCAAGGGCCGGGCGAAGCAGTTCAAGGAACTGAAGATCGAGGCCATCCTCGACACCCCGGTGAACATCGTCGTCACCGCCGACCCGACCCGCGGCGGCCGGCACACCCTCGGCCGGCACACCCAGCCGCAGATGGCGCCGTACTCCTCCGCGCTCGCCGTGGAGAACCTGTGGCTCGCCGCACGGGCCGAGGGGCTGGGCGTCGGCTGGGTCAGCTTCTTCGACGAGCGGGAGATGGTCCGCGCCCTCGGCCTGCCCGAGCACCTGGAGGTCGTCGCCTACCTGTGCGTGGGCTACGTCGACGAGTTCCCGGACGAGCCCGAACTGGCGCAGGCCGGCTGGTCCAAGCGCCGCCCGCTGTCCTGGGTCGTGCACGAGGAGACCTACGGCCGTCGCGCGCTGCCCGGCGAGGACCCGCACGACCTGCTCGCCGAGACCGTCGCCGGCATCCGCCCGCTGGACGCCAAGGCGCTCGGCGAGGCATGGGAGCGGCAGAAGCGCATGACCAAGCCCGCGGGCGCGCTCGGCATGCTGGAGATCATCTCGGCCCAGCTGTCCGGCCTGTCCCGGCAGTGCCCCCCGCCGATCCCGGAACCCGCCGCCGTCGCGGTCTTCGCCGGTGACCACGGCGTGCACGCCCAGGGCGTCACCCCGTGGCCGCAGGAGGTCACCGCTCAGATGGTGGCCAACTTCCTCGGCGGGGGAGCGGTCTGCAACGCGTTCGCGGGCCAGGTGGGCGCCGAGGTCTGCGTGGTCGACGTGGGCGTCGCCACCGACCTGCCGGCCACCCCCGGTCTGCTGCCCCGCAAGGTACGGGCCGGGACGTCCGACATGACCACCGGCCCGGCGATGAGCCGCGAGGAGGTCAAGCAGGCCATCGAGGTCGGCATCGAAACCGCCCGCGACCTGGTCGCGGCGGGCAACAAGGCGCTGCTCACCGGCGAGATGGGCATCGCCAACACCACGGCGTCCGCCGCCCTGATCGCCGTCTTCACCGGCGCCGACCCCGCCGAGGTGACCGGCCGCGGCACCGGCATCAACGACGAGACGCTGGCCCGCAAGACCGAGGTCGTCCGGCGCGCCCTGGAACTGCACCAGCCGGACCCGGCCGACCCGATCGGGGTGCTCGCCGCGGTCGGCGGTCTGGAGCACGCCGCCATGGTCGGCCTGCTCCTCGGCGGCGCCTCGCTGCGTACGCCGGTGATCCTGGACGGGGTCAGCGCGGGCGCCGCCGCCCTGGTGGCCCGCGCCATCGCCCCGGAGGTGCTTGCGGCCTGCATCGCGGGCCACCGCAGCGCCGAGCCCGGCCATGTGGCCGCCCTGAACAAGCTGGGCCTGCGCCCCCTGGTCGACCTCGATCTGCGGCTCGGCGAGGGCACGGGTGCGCTGCTCGCCCTGCCGCTGGTGCAGAGCACGGCACGGGCGATGCACGAGGTGGCGACGTTCGACTCGGCCGGAGTGACCGAGAAGTAGGCGCGGCGGGGACGGCCGGGAGGCGGGCACCGCCGACCGCGGTGGTCCGGGGTTCAGCTGCCGGACCACCCGTGCGGCCTGCCCCGTCCGCGTCCTAAAATCCGCACGTCAGGGTCGCTCCGGAGCCGTAGCGCGCCCACCGCACCGCCCGCACCAGGAGCCGCCCCTCATGGCCGAACACCCCGCCTATCCCGTAGGACTCCGCCTCGCCGGCCGTCGCGTGGTCGCCCTCGGCGGCGGCCAGGTCGCCCAGCGCCGGCTGCCGGCGCTCGTCGCGGCGGGCGCGGACGTCCTCCTCGTGTCGCCCGAGGCGACCCCTTCCGTCGAGGCCATGGCGGACGCCGGGACGATCACCTGGGTGCGGCGCCGCTACGAGGAGGGTGACCTCGCGGACGCCTGGTACGCGCTCATCGCCACCAGCGACCCGGAGGCCAACACCGCAGCCTCTGCCGAGGCGGAGCGGCACCGCGTCTGGTGCGTCCGTTCCGACGACGCGGACGCCGCCACCGCCTGGACCCCGGCCACCGGCCACAGTGCGGGCGTCACGGTCGCGGTCCTCACCACCGACGCCCGCGGGCGCGACCCCCGGCACACCGCCGCCATCCGCGACGCGGTCGTCGAGGGCCTGCGCGACGGCACGCTGGTCGCCCCGCACCACCGCACCCGCGTCCCGGGCGTCGCCCTGGTCGGCGGCGGACCCGGTGACCCCGACCTGATCACCGTGCGCGGGCGCCGGCTGCTCGCCGAGGCCGACGTGGTCATCGCCGACCGTCTCGGCCCGCGCGACCTGCTCGCCGAACTCCCGCCGCACGTCGAGGTGATCGACGCGGCGAAGATCCCCTACGGCCGCGCCATGGCCCAGGAGGCCATCAACGACGCCCTGATCCAGCACGCCCGGCAGGGCAGGTCGGTGGTCCGCCTCAAGGGCGGCGACCCGTTCGTCTTCGGCCGCGGCATGGAGGAGGTCCAGGCGCTCGCCGAGGCCGGCATCCCCTGCACGGTCGTCCCCGGCATCTCCAGCTCGATCTCGGTGCCCGGCGCGGCCGGCATCCCGGTCACCCACCGGGGCGTCGCCCATGAGTTCACCGTGGTCAGCGGCCATGTCGCCCCGGACGACAAGCGCTCCCTGGTCGACTGGCCGGCGCTGGCGAGGCTCACCGGCACGCTCGTGGTCCTCATGGGCGTCGACAAGATCGGGCAGATCGCCGCGACGCTCATCGCCCACGGCAGGTCCCCCCGCACCCCGGTCGCCCTGGTCCAGGAGGGCACGACGGCCGCGCAGCGCCGGGTCGACGCGACGCTCGCCACCGTCGCCGAGACCGTCCGCGCCGAGGACGTGAAGCCGCCGGCGGTCATCGTCATCGGCGAGGTCGTCGCCGTCGGCCCGCGCCCCGCCGCGGAGCCCGCCGGGTGAGCCCGGGCGCCCGGTGACCGCACCTCCCGAGTAACCGCGGGTAACAGAACCCTTCCCGAGCCGTTGGCAGCGCACCCAGGACAAGGCAGTATCACTCTGTGGCCGATCTCATCACCGTCGAGGACCCCGACGACCCCCGCCTGAGCGACTACACGGGCCTGACCGACGTCGAACTGCGCCGCAAGCGCGAGCCGGCCGAGGGACTGTTCATCGCCGAGGGCGAGAAGGTCATCAGACGGGCCAAGGAAGCGGGCTACGAGATGCGCTCGATGCTGCTCTCGGCCAAGTGGATCGACGTCATGCGCGACGTGATCGACGAACTGCCCGCCCCCGTCTACGCCGTCAGCCCCGAACTCGCCGAGCAGGTCACCGGCTACCACGTGCACCGCGGCGCCCTCGCCTCCATGCAGCGCAAGCCCCTGCCCACGGCGGCCGAACTCCTGCGCTCCGCACGCCGGGTGGTGGTCATGGAGTCCGTCAACGACCACACCAACATCGGCGCGATCTTCCGCTCGGCCGCCGCCCTCGGCATGGACGCCGTCCTGCTTTCCCCGGACTGCGCCGACCCGCTCTACCGCCGCAGCGTCAAGGTCTCCATGGGCGCGGTGTTCTCCGTGCCGTACGCCCGCCTCGACACCTGGCCCAAGGGCCTGGAGTCGGTCCGCGAGGCGGGCTTCACGCTCCTCGCGCTCACCCCCGACGAGAAGGCCGACTCCCTCGACGAGGCCGCCCCGCACCGGATGGAGCGGGTGGCCCTGATGCTCGGCGCCGAGGGCGACGGACTGTCCACCCAGGCCCTGGTCGCCGCCGACGCATGGGTCCGCATCCCCATGTCGCACGGCGTCGACTCGCTGAACGTGGGCGCGGCGGCAGCGGTGGCCTTCTACGCGGTGGCCACCGGCCGCCCCCGCGGTTAGGCCCCGCCCCCGGCCCACCCGACCACGACACCAGCCGCGCGACGACATGCACCAAAGGCTCCAGAGCCACGCCGCCCGGGCAGACCCGGGGCACGGCGCACCGGTACCGCGGCTGTCGACCACGGCGCATCGGGTCCGGGTCATTGCGGTGCCATGGCTTCGTGTTCCGGGGTTGTTGCGGAGCCGCGCCGCTCCGGCTCCCGGCCCACGGTGCCCGGGGAGACCCGGGGCACGGCGCACCGGTACCGCGGCTGTCGACCACGGCGCATCGGGTCCGGGTCATTGCGGTGCCATGGCTTCCGGTTCCGGGGCTGTTGCGGAGCCGCGCCACTCCGGCTCCCGGCCCACGGCGCATCGGGTCCGGGGTCATTGCGGAGCCATGGCTTCCGGTTCCGGGGCTATTGCGGAGCCGCGGCGCTCCGGTGACCGGTCTGCGGTGGCACGTTTCGCTCCTGCGTGCCGACGACGCCGCCGCTCGCGCCGCCGCCCAGGCCGCGTGCGGGGCCCTGACACCCCTGGGCCAGCGCGATGCCGAGCGCGACCAGCAGGGTCACCACGACGAACACGAACAGCCGCTGCCGCAGCAGCCGCGGATTGGCGGGCCGCCTGCCGGTGCCCGTGGGGCGCGGCCCCGTGCGCCCGGCCCCGCTGCGCGGAGCGGGCCTGCTCCCGCTGCCGGACCGCGTCGTGCCGCGCGACGCCGGGGCCGGCCGTGCGCCGCCGGGCCGCGCGGCGCCCCCGCTCCCGCGTGCGGCACCGCCCCCGCGCGACGGTGTGCCGCCCCGCGAGGGAGCCCCGCCCCGTGGCGCCGGCGTACCGCCCCGCGAGGGAGCCCCGCTGCGCGGCGCCGGCGTACCGCCCTGCGAGGACGGCGGGCGGCGCTGGGTGCGCTGCGGCTGCGGGTAGGTCTCGGTGAGCCGGCCGGTGGGCCGCTCCGCCTCGGCGACGCGCGGCGAGGGCGGCCGTACATCGGGCAGGCCCTGTGCCTCGCGGGCCGCGATCTCCTTGAGCCGCAACGACAGTTGGAGCGTGCTCGGCCGTTCCTCGGGGTCCTTGGCGAGGCAGGCCCGCACGAGCGGGGCGAGCGCGTCCGGCACACCGTGCAACTGCGGCTCCTCGTGCACCACCCGGTACAGCATCACCTCCGAACTGCCGTGCCCGAACGGCGAGTCACCGGTCGACGCGTACGCCAGCGTGGCCCCCAGCGAGAACACGTCGGTGGCCGGCGTGACGGCCGCCCCGCGCACCTGCTCGGGCGCGAGGAACCCCGGGGAGCCGACCGCCGTGCCGACGTGGGTGAGCGTGGAGGCGCCGGTCGCCCAGGCGATGCCGAAGTCGATGATCCGCGGCCCCTTCGGGGACAGCAGGATGTTGGACGGCTTCAGATCCCGGTGCACCACCCCGGCCTCGTGCACGGCGACCAAGCCCTCGGACAGGGCGGCCCCGACGGCCGCCGCATCGGCGGCCCCGAGCGGCCCTTCTTCGGCGACCTTGTCGTGCAGCGAGGGGCCCGGCACATACTGGGTGGCGAACCACGGCCGGTCGGCGTCCAGATCCGCCGCGACGAGCCGCGCCGTGCAGCCGCCCCGGATCCGCCGAGCCGCCGAGACCTCGCGCGCGAAGCGCGACCTGAACTCCTGGTCCTCCGCCAGATCGGGCCGGATCACCTTGAGCGCGACCCGCTGTCCCTTCTTGTCGGACCCGAGGTAGACAACGCCCATTCCCCCCGCGCCGAGCCGTCTGTGAAGCCTGAACGAGCCGACGACACGCGGGTCCTCGCGCCTCAGGCGCATCATCGCCATGTTCATCCCCGCTGCCCGGTCCGTGTGACGTGGCACAGCTTACGTTTCCCCGGCCGCCCGCGCGCAGAGGCCGCGCCCTCTCGGCCCTACGGATTGTCGGTGCCCGGTGGGGGACTTGAAGAGCGGTCAGGGACCTTGCCTTCGCGCGGCCCTTGACCGTGTCGTGACTCCAACCGACCGTCACGGAAGGGGGATTGGCCCGGTGAAGGGTGACCGCGTGGAGTTGGTCGTGGACGCCGGGGACATGAGGCGAACCTACGCGGTGGTGGCGGGCAGGGCGGGCCGCCGGGTGGAGACGGCGGTGCGCCGAGGGGTGGTGGAAGTGAGCGAAGTCACCAGAAGCGGCACGGTCGTGCGCACCGTACGTTTCCTGGCGAACCGGGTCCTCGCCCTGGTCGAGCAGCCGGTGCCCCGCGAGGACAACCCGGAAAAGCACGATCACTTCGGACGCCCCCTCCGGGAAGACCCCGAGACGTAGGACCACGTCTCCACCCAGGGGAGTACGCAGCAGGTGACGGCTCATCCTCCCGTAGGCCCGCGAATCGATACGACGGCATGACGTCCCGCGGGCCCCGCCCCCCTAGATTTGAGGTCAAGCGGCGGGTGCAGCACTCGTCCCCCGAGGTCAGACGCCCGCCGCTGCCAAGGACAACCGACACGGTCAGGAGAGGGACCATGGCCTACACGGCACCGCGGACACTGCTCCGCACACAGGGACGCACCGCGTTCCGTCCGCGCCGTCAGGGCCGTCGCCACCCGCTGGTGGCGACGCTCATGGCCCTTCCCCTGGCGGCCCTGCTCCTCGTCGTCTTCGACGGCTGGGAGACGGTGGCCACACAGGCGTCGTCCGTGGGCGTGATGCTGGGGCGCTGACCGGCGACCCCAGGCCCGGAAGAGCGGTCCGGGCGGGGACATCCACCCATGAAACCCCGTGGGGACGGGGGTGCGGCGGACGGCACAAATGCCGGCGCAGCTGGGGAGCTGCGCCGGCATTGCTCTGCCCGCACGCCGCGCGTACGGCCGGGTGCCCGGAGCCACCGCGTAGGCTCACGGCAGCAGCCGCCTGCCCTGAGGAATCTTCGTGACCGTCTCCGTCCTGCCGCCGTTGGCCGCGAAGGCCAGGGGCGCGGCCCACCCGGACGGGACACCGTGCGCCTGCACAGCGGCCGTCACCCTCGCCGACCGCCCCGACGCCACCGTCGTACGGCACGCGGACGTCGTCGCGAAGGCCCACGCCCCAGGCACCGACCGTGCAGGACTGGACGCCCGGCTCGCCGTCGCCGCCCGCCTGCCGGACGTCTTCGTACCACCGCTCGGCACGGCACCGCTCACCCTCGGCGACCGGCTCGCGACGCTCTGGCCGTACGGCACTCCGGTCGACCCGCACACCCCCGACGCGGCGCCTTGGGAGGCGGCCGGCACCCTCCTCGCCCGCCTCCACCGCACCCCCACGGCCGGCCCCGTGACGGCGACCCTCCGGGCGGCCCCCGCGCCACCGCCCATGCGCGGCCCGCTCAAGGCCGCCCGCGCGCTCACCCGCCTTCGCACCGCGCTCACCACGGCGGGCACCCCCGCCGCACCCCCCGTCCTGCGCGCGTGGGCCGCCCTGCCGGCCTGGGCGCGCGGGGCGGCCCCCATGCCGGGCCCCGCCACCCTCTGCCACGGCGACGTCCACCTCGGCCAGTTGGTGCGGCACCCCGCCCCGGACGGTCCCTGGCGGCTCATCGACGTCGACGACCTGGGCGTCGGCGTCCCGGCCTGGGACCTGGCGCGCCCCGCCGCCTGGTACGCCTGCGGGCTCCTCCCGCCCGACGAGTGGACCCGCTTCCTGACCGCCTACCGCGCCGCCGGCGGCCCCGCCGTCCCCGGCCACGGCGACCCCTGGCCCGCCCTGGACGTCCCGGCCCGCGCCCTCACCGCGCAGACCGCCGCCGTGGCCGTCGCCAAGGCGCTGGCCGCGGACCGCCCGCTGGACGAGGTGGCGGCGGCCCTCGTCGACGCCTGTGCCCGAATGGAGCGCGCACCCGCCGAGTTGACGCCCGGTTTCCCGACGTAGGCTGCAACCGGCCGGGGCCTGGCGGAGTCTGTCCTGGCGAACCGCGAAGCAGGACCGACCGGCGAGGAGTTGAGCCGACCATGCAGTGTCCGAAGTGCCATGCGCCGATGCACACCTACAACCGCAACGGCGTTCAGATCGAGCAGTGCAGCGGCTGCCGCGGCATCTTCCTCGACTACGGAGAGCTGGAGGCGCTGACCCGACTGGAGGCCCAGTGGTCCCAGCCGGCCCCGCCGCCCCCGCCCGCCCCGCAGGCGTACCCGGCCCCGTCCGCTCCCGCATGGGGCGCCCCGCACGGCGGGCACGGCCACTACGGCCACCACCGTCACAAGAGCTTCGGCCACATGCTGTTCTCCAGCTGAGCCCACGAAGAAGCCCCCGGCCGTACGAGACGGCCGGGGGCTTCGGTGTGTGGACGATACTGGGATTGAACCAGTGACCTCTTCCGTGTCAGGGAAGCGCTCTCCCGCTGAGCTAATCGTCCTCGGGACCGTGACCTCGCGGTCACGGATCGTGCGTGCGCGATACTGGGATTGAACCAGTGACCTCTTCCGTGTCAGGGAAGCGCTCTCCCGCTGAGCTAATCGCGCGGGGACCCTCGCGGATCCAGTGGACGATACTGGGATTGAACCAGTGACCTCTTCCGTGTCAGGGAAGCGCTCTCCCGCTGAGCTAATCGTCCATGGAGGTGGAGACGGGATTTGAACCCGTGTAGACGGCTTTGCAGGCCGTTGCCTCGCCTCTCGGCCACTCCACCAGGAGTGTAGGGGATCGGGACGAACCCCCGGTTCCTTCGAGCGGACGACGAGGCTCGAACTCGCGACCTCAACCTTGGCAAGGTTGCGCTCTACCAACTGAGCTACGTCCGCTTGTCGTTTCGGTCGGCGTCAGCGTCCCGGCGACGAGTTGAACTCTAGCGGATTCCCGAGCCAGCACAAAAACGCGTTTGCGCAGCGTGCTGCCCTGCGCTCACCGAACGGCATGGTCAGGGCACCCACGGGACATACCCGCATCACCCCGAGGACACCCGCCTAGACTCGACCGCGTGCCCCACCTGTCCCCTCTCGCCCGCTTCGGCGACCGTGTCGCCACCGGTCTCCTCGATGTCACCGACGACCCGGCGGCCCTGGACTCCACGGGCTTCTGGGCGGTCGCGGCCGACTTCGAGGGCCGGTTGACCTGTGCCCGCTTCGCGGACGTCCGGACGGAGCCGGTACCGGCTCCGGTACCGGGGCGGTGGCGGGGGCCGGCGCCCCGGGAGTGGACGTCGTCCCTGGACCACGCCGCGTACACGGCGGCCGTGGACCGGATCCGCAGGCACATCGCGGCCGGCGAGGTCTACCAGGCCAACCTGTGCCGGGTGCTGTCCGCGCCCGTCGCCCCCGACACCGACGTCGACGCCCTGACCGCGCTGCTCGCCCGCGGCAACCCGGCGCCGTACGCCGGAACGATCCGGCTGCCCGGGCACGGGGTGGAGATCGCCACCGCGTCGCCCGAGCTGTTCCTGCGCCGCGACGGCGCGACGATCGAGTCCGGCCCGATCAAGGGCACCGGACGCACCGAGGCGGACCTCCTGGCGAAGGACTACGCCGAGAACGTGATGATCGTGGACCTGGTCCGCAACGACATCGGCCGCGTCTGCGCCACCGGCAGTGTGACCGTGCCCGATCTGTGCGCCGTGGAGAAGCACCCGGGCCTCGTCCACCTGGTGTCCACGGTCCGCGGCCGGCTGCGCACGGGGGCCGGCTGGCCGCAACTGCTGGCCGCCGCGTTTCCGCCCGGCTCGGTGACCGGCGCGCCCAAGTCGAGCGCGCTGCGGATCATCGAGGCGCTGGAGACGGCATCCCGCGGCCCGTACTGCGGCGGCATCGGCTGGGTGGACGCGGACCGGGGCACCGGCGAGCTGGCCGTGGGCATCCGCACCTTCTGGCTCGACCGGACCGGCGCGCCCGGGCCGACGCTGCGCTTCGGCACCGGCGCCGGCATCACCTGGGGCTCGGACCCGGAGGCGGAGTGGCGGGAGACCGAACTGAAGGCGTCCCGGCTGCTCGCGATAGCGTCGGGCGCATACGACCCGAGCGGGGAGGAATCCTGACGTGAAGATCTGGCTCGACGGCGGCCTGCGGGACATCGAGTCCGCCCGGGTATCCGCGCTGGACCACGGACTGACCGTGGGCGACGGCGTCTTCGAGACGGTGAAGGCGGTGCACGGCAGGCCGTTCGCGCTCACCCGGCACCTGGACCGGCTGACCCGTTCCGCGCGCGGCCTCGGCCTGCCCGACCCCGACCTGGACGAGGTCCGCCGCGCCTGCGCGGCCGTCCTGGCGGCCGACCCGGTGCCGCTGGGCCGGCTGCGCATCACCTACACCGCGGGCGAGGGCCCGCTCGGCTCCGACCGCGGAGGGCAGGGCCCGACGCTGGTGGTCGCACTCGGCGAGACCGCGCGCCGCCCCGACTCCACCGCCGTCGTCACCGTCCCCTGGACCCGCAACGAGCGCGGCGCCCTCACCGGCCTGAAGACCACCTCGTACGGGGAGAACGTCGTCGCCCTCGCCCGCGCCGTCCGGCACGGCGCGTCCGAGGCGCTGTTCGCCAACACGGTCGGACAGCTCTGCGAGGGGACGGGCTCCAATGTCTTCGTCGTCGTGGACGGCGAGCTGCACACCCCGCCGCCGGCCTCCGGCTGCCTGGCCGGGATCACCCGCGCGCTGACCGTCGAGTGGACCGGCGCGAAGGAGACCGACCTGCCGCTTGACGTGCTGGAGCGCGCCGAGGAGATCTTCCTCACCTCCACCCTGCGCGACGTCCAGGCGGTGCACCGGGTGGACGGCCGTGACCTGCCCGGCGCGCCGGGCCCGGTGACCGCGAAGGCCATGCGGGTCTTCGCGGAGCGGTCCGCGGACGACCTCGACCCGTAGCGGCGGGTAAATGGGCTGACGCGTGGCGCCGCAGGGGGTAGAAATCCGGTGATGACCACGACCCTGCGGCCGACCGGGCCGCTCCAGCACGCCGCCGACGGGGCGCTGTCCCGGCACTTCCAGGTGTGTGTGAACGGCCGCCCCGTCGGCGGGGTGCACCTCGCCACGCACGAGCTGTTCGGGCCCACCGTGGCCCGGCTCGACGAGCTGAGCATCGACGAGCCGGACCGCGGCCGTGGCCGCGGCACGGTGGCTGTGCTCGCCGCCGAGGAGGTGGCGCGCGGCTGGGGCTGCGAGCGCGTCGAGATCACGGTGCCCGCGGCGGCCGGGGCCGCGGTGCGGCTGGCCACGGCGCTCGGCTACGTCCAGCGCAACCGCCGGATGAGCAAGCGGCTCGGCGACGTGCCGCCGAAGCTGTCGGCGGGCAGCCGGAGCAGGCTCATGACCGAGGCCGAGTTCGGGCCCTGGCTGGAGAAGGCGATCAAGGACTACACGCGGAGCTGGATCGACCGCGGGGTGCCCGCCGACGCGGCGCGCGCCAAGGCGGAGCGGGACCACGCGCGGGCCCTGCCGGACGGCCCGGCCACCGCGGACACCCTGCTCAGCGTCCTGGAGCACGAGGGCACCCCGGTCGGCACGCTGTGGCTGTCGGTCGCCGGCGACCGGGCGTTCGTCTTCGACGTGGAGGCCGACGAACGCTTCCGCGGCCGGGGCCACGGCCGCGCCCTGATGCTGCTGGCCGAGGCCCAGTCGGTGGCCGCGGGACAGCGCGTCCTCGCCCTCAACGTGTTCGCGGGCAACACACCGGCCGAGCGGCTGTACGAGTCGCTGGGGTACGAGACGGTGGAGTACTCGCTGTACAAGAACCTGCTCTGAGGCGCGCTCGGTCATCGGCGGTCACCGGGGCGCCGGGCCCGTTCGCGCGGCGCACGGCGCCGTCAGGTACGCCCGGACAGCAGCCGGTCGGCGATCTCCTCGATCCGCTCGCGCAGGCCCTGCTGGCTCTTGCCGCCGTCCAGGCGCTCGCCGCCGATGACGTACGTCGGGGTGCCGGTCACGCCGATCGCCTTGCCCTCGGCCTGGTCGGCGTCGACGATGAGGATGTGCCGGCCGTCGATCAGCGCCGTGTCGAACTCCTCGGCGTCCAGGCCGAGTTCACCGGCGACTCGGACCAGCAGCGGCTCTCCCTCGCGGTCCAGTTCCGCGACGCGGCCGAGGACCGCCTCGACGTACGCCCAGCCCCGCCCCTGCGTGAACGCCTCCTCGGCAGCCTGTGCGGCGGCGAAGGCGTGCCGGTGCTTGTCCAGCGGGAAGTGCCGCAGCCGCAGCTCCAGCCGCTCGCCGTAGCGGGCGCGCAGCGCGCGGATGTCGTCCAGGGCGGTGCGGCAGTCAGGGCACTGGAGTTCGCACCAGACGTCGAGCACGGGCACGGGGGCGTCGCTGGGCGCGGGAGAGGACTCGCTCATGGACGCCAGTCTTCCAGGCGCGGCCCGCATGACCGAATCGGCGCCGTACGCGGCCGACCGGCACCTGCGAAGGAGACGACCCGGAGATGTCCCTGATCTCGGGCCCGGCCATGGCATCGCGGGGAGGGGACGGTGCAGGATGGAAGGGACGAAGCGCACCCGTGCTTCGGTCTGCCCGCCCGAGCCCGCCAGGAGGACCGGATGATTGCCGAGACCGTCTGTTCCGCCGTGTCCGCGGCCGGCCTGGGCATCGCGGTGGTCACCGCGTACCGCAAGCGATTCCTCGCCGCCGCCCGCATCGCGGCCTACTCGCTCGTCCCCGTGGGCCTGGTGATGACGGGGGTCGTCGGCTGGCTGGCCGACACGGCGTTCAGCCCCACCGCGTGGGCGGGCTTCGGCGTGCTGGGCGCCGCATGGGCCCTGTTCGCGACCACGCGCGCGGTCGAGCGCCGCCGCGGCGGTACCCGCGCGCAGCGCAAGGCCGCCCGTGGATCGCGGCCCGACGCGGTGGCCCCGGCCGCCTCGGCGCCCTCACTTGGCCCGGCTTCCCGGCCCGCGGCCCGGCCCGCGACGACCCGCGGCGCCGACTCCGCCGACTCCACGGACGACTTCAGCGACATAGAGGCCATCCTGAAGAAGCACGGCATCTGAGCCCCGGCAGCCGGCATCGGCCCTGGCACTGAAACGACACAGTCCGTCGGGACCGCGCCCCGAGTGATCATGAGCCGAGCGGATCCGAAACGGACATCACGGAATTCGGCGAACTCCCGCATGATCCGGGCGTGTTGATCGCGAACGGTCCGTCACCTGGGCCATGATCACCCCGAGATGCTGGACACGACACAGAGCGAGGCCGCGCCGCCGAAGGACGAGCCGCGCGGGTGCCTTTTCGCCCTTTCCCAGCCACCGCTGATGATCTTCCTGGCGGTGATCGGGTGTCTGCTCCTCATGGCTGCGCTGCACGATCTGCTGTTGCTGTGAGTCGTACACGCCGGTCCCGGCGCCACCCGCCGGGACGGGCGTCGACGCCACCAACCACCCCTGGGCGGTCGCCGTGCGGGTTCCGGGCCGGCCCCGACGGGGTGGCGGGGCGCACCCCCGACCGAGCGGCCGGCGTCGGAACCACGCCCGGGCACCCAAGACGTGGGACCGGCCGCCACAAACACCCGCGGCGACCGCGGGGCCCTGTGGGACCGGAACCCGAAGCGCGGCCGGGACGGCGGACCAACTGGCACGAAGACCTGCGGCGCTCGGCATCGAGACGAGCCCGGGGGAGCGGCCACGCACGCCCGCGGAACTCGACATCGCAAACTCACCCACACCCACCTCGGGGCCCGGCCCCCGGAACGCGGTCGGGGTGGCGCCGGAAAGCCGGGGCGCGGCTGGGCGGCCCGGATCGGGGTCCGCCGACCGCGCACGCCCGCGGCGACCGCTCTCGAATGCTCACCCGCACAAGCGCGCCGGGCCCGGCCCTCGGACCGCGGCGGCGACCGGGACGCGGGACCCGCCGGCCGCGCACGCCCGCGGCGCTCGGCCTCGAAAACTCACCCGCACCCACCTCGGGGGTGGCGCCCGGAACCCGGGGCGCGTCCAGGCGGGAGCCGCTGGGCGCGGTCAGCCTGTCGCTTCCTTGCGGCGGGCCCGGTACGCGGCCACATGCAGCCGGTTTCCGCAGGTCCGGCTGTCGCAGTAGCGGCGCGAGCGGTTGCGGGACAGGTCGACGAAGGCCCGCCGGCAGTCAGGCGCCTCGCAGCGCCGCAGCCGCTCCTGCTCCCCGGCGACCACGAAGAACGCGAGCGCCATCCCGCAGTCGGCGGCGAGATGGTCCGCCACGGAGGCGCCCGGCGCGAAGTAGTGCACATGCCAGTCGTAGCCGTCGTGGTCCGTGAGCCGCGGCGTCGTCCCCGCCGCCGCGATCAGTTCGTTGATCATCCCCGCGGCGGCCCGCGCGTCCGGGGCCGCGAAGATCCCCGCGAACCGCCCGCGGACCTTGCGCACCGCCGACAGGTCGAACTCGGAGAGCACCCCCACCTCACTGATTTCGTGTTTTCGTACGAAATCCTGGAGCGTGGCGACGTCCGGCAGCCCGTCCGGCGCCGCGTCGTCCTCCGGCACGGTGTTCACCAGATCCACCACCGTGTCGAGCGCGCACCGGGTGTCGTGGGTGATCAGCACGTTTCGCTCCCTGGCGTGAAGGTCGGGCGGGTGCCCGCCGATGGTAGTTGGCCGGTAGCCGGAAGAACGGCTCCCCGCGCATCGCGGTTCCCGTCGGCCCGCGGCCCGGGGGAGCCGCAGAACCGGCCCGGGCACGCCGAAGCCGCCGCCGCGAGGCTCGCGGCGGCGGCTTCGACCACGCCGTATGCGGTTGTCTTGGCCCGAGCCGTCTCCCCGAGTGGACGGCGCCGGGCTGCTTCGAGGGCGGCCTAGCTCTCCGCCAGGATGTGCGAGAGCTCCTGATCCAGATCGAAGTGCCGGTGTTCCGTGCCGGGCGGCACGGCGGCGTCGGTTCGCTTCAGGAAGGATTCCAGGGCCCGCGCCGGGGCCTCCAGCAGGGCCTCCCCCTCCGGGGAGCTGAGGGCGATGCACACGACGCCTTGGCCGTGACTGCGGGAGGGCCAGACGCGGACGTCGCCGGTGCCGGTGGGCCGGTGCAGACCCTCGGCGAGGAGGTCGCGGGCGAACACCCACTCGACGGTCTCCTCGGCTCCGGTGTGGAAGGTGGCGTGCACGGCGTAGGGGTCGGCCGTGTCGTACCGCAGGCCTGCGGGGACAGGCAGGGAGGACTCGCTCGACACAACGAGGCGCAGGTGCAGCTCGCAGCTGACCGTGGTGTTCATAAGCGCCAGGGCCTTTCGCTCAGTGTGCGCTCGGGGATTCGCACGTCGGCGAAATCGACATGCCACCTACGGTGCCGTTGTAAACCCCTCTGAGTGTTTTGCGTGTCTTTAGGTACCTCTTCCGGCCGAGAACCCGACCGAGGGTCACCGCCATTCCGGTGACTGGTTTCACTCGGGTAGGGTTTGGTCGTATGAATACGGGGAGTGACAGATCGGGCGAGGCCGCCACGGTCTCCGGCCCGTCCGAGGCGGAGTCCGAAGTGCCGGGCGCGCCGCAGGAGCGGGGCCTCGGGTCGCGGGCGCCGGAGTTCATCAAGGCGCGCCGCGTGCTGCACGTGAGCTGGCAGGTCGGCGTCTTCGTCGTCGGCCTCGCGGTCGTGGTGGCCGGCATCATCATGCTGCCGCTGCCGGGACCCGGCTGGGTGGTGATCTTCGGCGGCATGGCGATCTGGGCGACCGAGTTCGTCTGGGCCCAGCTGGTGCTCCGCTGGACCAAACGGAAAGTGACCGAGGCGGCCCAGCGGGCGCTCGATCCCAAGGTGCGCCGCCGCAACATCACATTGACGGTGATCGGCCTGGTGATCGTGGCGGTGCTGCTCGCGATCTACCTCTGGAAGTTCGGCATCGTGATGCCCTGGAAGATCAAGGACCAGTGATCCGGCGGCCGGGCGCCACCCCGGCTCCCGGTGCCAGCCCGGCTCCCGGCGCCGCCCCGGCTCTCGGCGCCACCGCGCCATGGTCGGAGGCATTCCCTGACATGGGGTAATCTTCTTCCTGCGCCCGGGCGATTAGCTCAGTGGGAGAGCGCTTCGTTCACACCGAAGAGGTCACTGGTTCGAACCCAGTATCGCCCACCCGGGTCGGCGGCCCGTCTGCGACAGTGCAGACGGGCCGCCGTCGTCTGCGCCCACACCCGCCCCCCGCCCGCCCCGGTGGTGGCCGTCCGGCGCGGCCCGCGGGGCGCACCCGCCCGCTCCCGGCCGCGGATCGTCCGGGCCGTTGCGTTCGGCCGGCCGACCGCACCCGCGCGACCTGCGCCCTCGTCCGGGTGGCGCGGCACCGGCCCGCGAACGGCCCGCCGAGGCCCGGGCGGCGGCCTGAGATATTCCTGTCCGAATCATTGACGCACCCCTGGCCCCTCCGTACCTTGTGCCAGCAAGCGCTTACTTGAAACGATTCACAACGGCGACGACGGCGTCGCGGGGAGGGGTCCGACGGTGGGAACCGACAGGCACGTGGAGCGGCGTACGGTCCTGAAGGCGGCCGGGTCCACGGCCGCCGCGCTGGGGCTGGCCGCGACGACCGGGTGCGGGGGCGGCGGCGGATCCGGAAACGGCACGGTGACGATCCGTTATTCGTGGTGGGGCGCTGAGGAACGGGCCAAGAGGATCAACCAGACCATTGCGCTCTTCGAGAAGAAGTACCCGAAGATCAAGGTGAAGACGGACTTCCAGACGTATCAATCGTTCTGGGAGAAGTTCCAGACGCAGGCCGCCGGCGGAAATCCACCGGACGTTTTCCAGAATGCCGTCGGGTTCCTTCGCAAGTACGACAAGAGAGGCGTTCTCCTCGACCTCAAGTCACAGGCGCAGGCAGGGAATCTGAGCCTCGATCACTTCCGCGCCGGCGTCACGAAGGTGGGCGAGGTGGACGGGAAGCAGCTCGGTGTGCCCGTCGGCTCCAACACCATGTCCCTCGTCGTCGACAAGAAGGTCTTCGAGAAGGCCGGGGTGGAACCGCAGGCGGGCTGGACCTGGGACGAGTACTTCAAGGCCCTGAAGACCGTTCACGACAAGACGAAGATCCCCGGTGACACCGGCTACTTCACCATCATGTACCTGTACGACCTCTACCTCCGGCAGAACGGCAGGGCGTTCTTCACCAAGGACGGACTCGGCTTCGACCAGGCCGATCTGACGGAGTGGTGGACGGACGGCTACAACCGGGTCAAGGCCGGCATCGTCACCGACCCCAAGGTCGTCCAGCAGGACATGCCCAAGTCCTCCCTCTCCGCCGGCCACGGCGCCTCGGAGTTCACCTGGGACAACTTCACCGTGCGCTACTCCGCGGAGGGCGACAGCACCTACGGCCTCGCCCCGATCCCCACCACGGACGGCAAGCACACCGGCCAGTACCTCGCCTCCCTGATGCTCAGCGCCTCGGCCCGCACCTCGCACCCCAAGGAGGTCGCCCAGTTCATCGACTTCATGGTCCACGACCCGGAGGTCGGCACGATCATGGGCTACGACCGGGGCATCCTCGCGAGCACCGAGCAGTACGAGGCGTTCACGCCCGCCGACGCGGTGAACAAGGAGATCGCGCAGTACGAGGCGGACACCGCCGAGGCCGGTGTGCTCGGCACGATCACCCCGCACCCGTCCGGAGCCGACACCGTCGAGGCCGCCTTCCTGCGCATCGGCGGCGACCTCGGACAGGGCAAGACCAAGGTCACGGACGCGGTGAAGCAGTTCTTCACCGAGTCCGAGGCCGCCTTCCAGGCCTGATGGGGGTCCCATGACGCTCGTCAAGGACTCCGTGCCCGCCCGCACGGCACGTTCGGCCGCCCCCGCGCCCGCGGGCCGGCCCGGTCGCCGCCGGGAGAACCTGGCCGGCTACCTGTTCATGTCGCCGTGGATCGCGGGCTTCCTGCTGCTGACCGCGGGCCCCATGGTGGCCTCCCTGTACTTCGCCTTCACCGACTACAACCTGTTCAACACCCCCACGTGGATCGGGTTCGACAACTTCACCCGCATGTTCGACGACCCGCGCTGGCAGAAGTCGGTCGAGGTCACCGCCAAGTACGTGGTCATCGGCACCCCGCTGAAGCTGCTGCTCGCGCTCGGCGTCGCGCTGCTGCTCGCGCAGAGCCGCCGTGGCCAGGCCGTCTACCGGGCCGCCTTCTACGCCCCCTCGCTGATCGGCGCGAGCGTCTCGGTCGGCTTCGTGTGGCGGTCGCTCTTCTCCGACGGCGCGATCGTGGACCGTACCCAGACGTTCCTCGGCTTCCCCGTCGGCGGCTGGGTCGGCAACGCGGACTGGGTGCTGTACTGCCTGGTGGCGCTGACCGTCTGGCAGTTCGGGGCGCCCATGGTCATCTTCCTGGCGGGCCTCAAACAGGTGCCGAGGGAGCTGTACGAGGCGGCCGAGATGGACGGCGCGGGGACGTTGCGGAGGTTCTGGAACATCACTCTGCCGATGATTTCCCCGGTCCTCTTCTTCAACGTCCTGCTGGAGACGATCCACTCGTTCCAGATCTTCGGCTCCGCCTACGTCGTCTCCAACACGTACTGCGGACCGGCCGACGCCACGCTCGTCTACACCTGCTACCTGTACCAGCAGGGGTTCAAGAACGCCCAGATGGGCTTCGCCTCGGCGATGGCCTGGATGCTGCTGCTCGCCGTGGCCCTGGTGACCGCCGTCCTGTTCTGGTCGCAGAAGAAGTGGGTGCACTACGAGGAGGCGGCCCGATGACATCCCCCCATCTGCCTGCTCCGCTCGATCAGCGGATGCCCCCGGCCGCAGGCAGGCCGTGGGCGGCGCACCGCGGGCGCGCGGGTTCCCTCGTCTGGCATCTCGGCGCCCTGGTGATCCTCGCGGTCATCCTCTATCCGGTCGTCTGGGTCATCGGCGCCTCGTTCAAGCCGAGCAAGGACATCATCAACAGCCTCACGCTGTTCCCGGCCGACCCGATCCTGTCCAACTTCAAGGGCCTCGCGGACGGCATCGCGGACATCTCGATCTGGACGTTCTTCCAGAACTCCCTCTTCTACGCGCTCGGTTCCGTCGTCGGCGTGCTGGTCTCCTGCTCGCTGACCGCGTACGCGTTCGCGCGCATCCGGTTCGCCGGGCGCAACCTGCTGTTCTCCCTGATGATCGGCACGCTCCTGCTGCCGTACCACGTGCTGCTGATCCCGCAGTACGTGATGTTCCAGAAGCTGGGGCTGGTCAACACCTACACCCCGCTGCTGATCGGCAAGTACCTCGCCACGGAGGCGTTCTTCGTCTTCCTGATGGTGCAGTTCATGCGCAACCTGCCCCGCGAACTGGACGAGGCGGCCCGCCTGGACGGCTGCGGGCACCTGCGGATCTACTGGTCGATCGTGCTGCCGCTGTGCCGCCCGGCGCTCATCACCAGCGCGATCTTCACCTTCATCAACGCCTGGAACGACTTCATGGGACCGCTGATCTACCTCAACGAGCCCGGCAAGTACACCGTCTCGCTCGGCCTGATGATGTTCCGCGACTCCGACGGCGTCGCCGCCAACTACGGCGGCATGATCGCCATGTCGCTGGTCGCGCTGCTGCCCGTGCTGCTGTTCTTCCTCGCCTTCCAGCGCTACCTGATCGACGGGATGGCGACCTCCGGACTGAAGGGCTGAGGCGATCCCCATGGCGCAAGCACGTGTGAAACCGCGCAGGGAGTCGGTGTTCGCCGACCGGTTCGGCCTGTTCGCCGAGTGCCTGCTGACCGGGGTGTGGATCGCCGTGGCCGCCCTCGGCGTGGTCACGTACCCGGCCGCCTTCGCGGCGGGCGCCCGGCATCTGCGCCGCCGCACCGCGCACCAGCGCGGCGGCCTGCGGGAGTTCGCCGCCGACTTCCGGGGCGCCCTCGGCGGCGGCTGGGCCGTCGGGGTCGCCGGATGGGTCGCGGCGGCGCTGGCCTGGGTGGACGTCCAGGCCGTGCGGGCCGGACTGCCCGGCGGGCCGCTCGTCGGCGCCGTCGGACTGTTCGCGCTGATCGGCCTCGCCGTGGCCGGGCTGCGCGCGGCGGCGCTCTGGGCGCCCGGCGCGAGCTGGCGCACGCTGTTCGCCGGCGCCGCCCGGCGCACCGTCCTCGACCCCGCGGGCTCCTTCCTGCTGATCGGCGGAGCGGTGCTCGTCGGCTGCTGCGCCGTGCTCGTCGCGCCGCTCGCGGTCCCCGTGCTCGGGGCGGTCGCCGCGGCGGCCGTCGCCGTGGAGGAGCGCTACCGCCGCCGCTGACCCACGGTCCCCACCGGCCATGGCCGGCGCCTCCGACGCGTGCAGACCGGCGACGCCGCACTCGCCCGGCGCGCCTGGAGCAAGTTCTACGCCTCCGACGGCTACACCGAGTCGGCGCCGTGGAAGACGGAGCGGCTGACCGGACCGGCCACCCTGGTCCCGGGCAGCGAGGCGAGCTGGGTGTCCACCAACGACACCGCCCTGTACGGCCTGGCCGCCATCGAGAACCTGGCGCTGCTGGGCGACCGGATGCCCGCGTAGCGGAAGGGGGAGCGCCGTCGCACGGGCGGCGGCGCTCGTACCGAGGAGTGTGGCCCACCTCACCCCGTCCGGCATGAGTACGCGTACTCAGATGACCCCCGCGGGCAGACTCCGCCCATGGACTGGAACCACTACCGCTTCCGCAGCCGGTGGCCCCTGCCCGCGCCGCCCGCGGCCGTCTTCGCGGCGCTGGAGCGGGCCGAGGACTATCCGCGCTGGTGGCCCCAGGTGCGCACGGTGAGCCGGCTCGACGACACCACCGGCGTCGTCACCATCCGCTCCGTCCTGCCCCTGGAGATGACGTTCACCGCACGCGCCGCGCGGCGGGACCCCGCCGCCGGTGTCCTGGAGGCCACCCTGACCGGGGACATCGAGGGCTGGGCCCGCTGGACCGTCACCGCCCGCGGCACCGGCACCCTCGTCCGCTACGACCAGGCCGTCGTCGTCGCCAAGCCGCTGCTGCGGCGACTGGCCGTGCCCGGCCGGCCCTTCTTCCGTGTCAACCACCGGCTGATGATGCGGGCCGGCCGGCGCGGCCTGCTCGGGCACCTGGCAGCGGTTTGAACGAATCCCGCGGGGACCTGTATTGTTCAGTGCGTTCCCGGGCGATTAGCTCAGTGGGAGAGCGCTTCGTTCACACCGAAGAGGTCACTGGTTCGAACCCAGTATCGCCCACCGTCCGACGGCGACGGGGCCCGCATCCGATGCGGGCCCCGTCGCCGTCTTCGTGCCTCAGGCCGCCCTCGGCAGTTCCGGACGCAACGGCCAGTCCGTGCTGACCGCCTCGTCGGAGCCGCTGCGCGCGAACCATGCCTGAAGACCTCGGGCCTGCGCCGCGTGCCAGGTCGTCTGCAGCGTGTGCAGCTCGGCCGGGGACAGGCGCTCCAGCCGGGTGGCGAAGCGCCGCCCGAGCGCCCGTACGACGCCCAGCGCGGCCAGCGCGTCCGCGGAGGCCTCGTGCGCGCCCTCCAGCGCCACACCGTAGTGCGCACACAGATCGGTCAGCGTCCGGCGGCCCTTGCGATAGCGGTCCAGATGCTTGTCCAGCACCCGCGGGTCCAGCACCAGCAACGGCGCCGACTCGAACCAGCGGTCCAGCGACGACGCCCGATGGCGGCGCAACTCCCGGTCCAGCAACGTCAGATCGAACGGCGCGTTCATCACCACCAGCGGCCGGCCCAGCGCCGCGTGCCCCGCCAGCTCCTCGGCTATCTCGAACATCACCGGCGCCGGCCAGCGGCCGTTGCGCTGCAGGTGTTCCTCCGTCAGCCCGTGCACCGCCGTCGCCGCCCGCGGCACCGGCACGCCCGGGTTCACCAGCCAGCGGGTCACCCGGGGCCGGGTGCCCGGCGCGTCCTGGACGACGACGGAGGCCGACACGATCCGGTCGGTCTCGACATCCACGCCCGTGGTCTCCGTGTCGAAGGCGGCCAGGGGTCCCTCGTACCAGCACGTCATGCCCACACAACTCCTCGTTCACCCACGGCAGATGACGACCCGTCTTCCGCCTGTTTGGTGATACCCGGGCCGTTTGCGCCGTACGCCGCAAGGAGACAACAGGACTACGGGTCTTTGCAGTTCAGCGGCTCGTTGCGGGAAAACACTTGGCTTGGAAGGCTGTTGGTCATGGCGATAGCGCAGCCCGAGCGGGGCGGGCTGCTGCCCGAACGCACGGGCCCCCATCGCGGCACACTCGCCACCACCGCCTGCATGGAGACACTGCAGGTCGGCTATCTGCACGCGGTCGCCGCCGCCGCGGGCTGCTCGCTGTCCCAGCCGTTCCCGGACAACGGCATCGACTGGCACGTCAGCCACAGCGCGCCCGGACACACCGTCGACGACGAGGTGACCATCAAGGTGCAGCTCAAGTGCACCTATCAGATCGCGCCCAACCCTCCGGGCCGTTCCTTCTCCTTCACCCTCGACAACGACCACCTGCGCAAGCTCGCCCGCACCCCCGTCTCGGTGCACAAGATCCTGGTCGTGATGCTCGTCCCGCGTTCCCAGGAGGACTGGCTGCGCGCCGGCCACGACCGGCTCGACCTGCGGCACTGCTGCTACTGGGTGAACCTGGCGGGCCACCCGGTCACCGGCCGGCACCGGACCACCGTGCGCATCCCCACCGCGCGCATCTTCGACGACCGGGCGCTGTGCGAGATCATGACGCGGGTCGGGACGGGAGGCAGACCATGAGGCACCGTCCGGCCGACGAGCCGCTGCGGGAGGTCAGGCCGCACCCGGTCGACGCCCACGGCCACCACCCGCCCGAGCCCGCTGGGCCCGACCCCGCCACCGTCGACCCCGCGGTGCTCGGCGCCCTGCTGCACCGGCACGGCTGGCAGCGCCGCGGCGGGGCCGCCGGACGGTACGGCCGCTGGACCCCACCGGGACCGGGCGGCGGCGGGACCAGCCTGCTGGTGCCCGAGAGCCGGGACTTCCCCGACAGCGAGGACCTGCTCGGCGAGGCCCTGGTCGCGCTCGCCCGCAGCGGTACGCCCTCCGCGCGCGAGGTGCTTGTCGGGCTCGCCGTGCCCAGCGACGAGATCCACTGGTGGCGGGACGTGCCGAGCGGCCCGGCGGGCGCCACGTCCTGGACCGCCGAGGAAGAACTGCGCACCGCCGCCCGGCAGATGCTGCTCGCGGGCGCGCTTGCCGGCCGCGGGCGCGCGGGCTACTACGGCGCCCGGCACCGCCGGTCGGCCGCCGCGGCACTGGCGGACGTCCTGGTCGGGCCGGCGGCCGGCGGCCACCTGACCGCCTTCGTCCCGGTGGGCACCGGACGCCCCCTGTGCGTGCGCCTGCACCAGGCCCTGTACGCCGCCCGCGAGGCGATCGACTACCGGCGGGCCACCGGCGGCATGGACGCCTTCGACGCGGCCGTCGAGGCCGGCGTCAGCCGCGAGCTGACCGAGGCGCTGGTGGCCCTCGTGCGCGGCGCCGAGGGCGCCCGGATCGCCGTCGCATGGGCGCCCGCCGCCCAGGTCCCCGAGGACTGCGCGAGCGCCGCCGAGCCCGTCGAGTTCTCGCCCGGCGACCTGCCCGTGCTGCGCGAGGCGGGCAAGCGGTATGTGCGCGACGAGCCCGCCGTCCCGGTCCGGGTCACCGGCACCGTGGTCCGCCTGCGCCGCTCCGGCCCGCGCGGCGCGGGCACCGTACGACTGCGGGTGATATCCGGCGCCGAGGTGCCGCACGTCCGGGTCACCCTGGACGAGGAGGACTACCGCATCGCCGGGCACGCGCACCTCGTCGGGCTGCCGGTGCGGGTGCAGGGCCGGCTGGAGAGCCGGGGCGGGTTCCGCCGGCTGTCCGGCGCCCTCGGGGTGGTACCGGTGCAGGTGGACGAGGCCGAGCGGGACCGTCTGATGAAGTCCCTGCAAGAAGATCTCGACTTCTTCGAGGAGGCGTGCAGCGGCGACGACTGCGACTGACCGGGGGCGGCCCCTCACACAGGGCCACCGTTTCGCCGTCGGCGCGCCCGGGTCGGTACGATCCCCTATTGCGCGCGCTCCTGGTACGGCGCCCGCATCCACCAGCAGTCAGGAGAGACCGGTGTCAGACGTCCGTGTGATCATCCAACGCGATTCCGAGCGGGAAGAGCGCACGGTGACGACGGGCACTACGGCCGCCGAGATCTTCGCCGGCGAGCGCTCGATCATCGCCGCCCGGGTGGCCGGAGAGCTGAAGGACCTCGCCTACGAGGTCAAGGACGGCGAGACCGTCGAAGGCGTCGAGATCTCCTCCGAGGACGGTCTGAACATCCTGCGCCACTCCACCGCGCACGTCATGGCGCAGGCCGTGCAGGAGCTGTTCCCGGAGGCCAAGCTGGGCATCGGCCCGCCCGTCAGGGACGGCTTCTACTACGACTTCGACGTCGAGAAACCGTTCACGCCGGAGGACCTGAAGGCCGTCGAGAAGAAGATGCAGGAGATCCAGAAGCGGGGGCAGCGGTTCTCCCGCCGGGTCGTGACCGACGAGGCCGCCCGCGAGGAACTGGCCGACGAGCCGTACAAGCTGGAGCTGATCGGCCTCAAGGGGGCCGCGTCCGCCGACGACGGCGCGGACGTCGAGGTCGGCGCCGGCGAGCTGACGATCTACGACAACCTGGACGCCAAGACCGGCGAGCTGTGCTGGAAGGACCTCTGCCGCGGCCCCCACCTGCCCTCCACCCGCGCCATCCCGGCGTTCAAGCTGATGCGCAACGCTGCCGCCTACTGGCGCGGCAGCGAGAAGAACCCCATGCTCCAGCGCATCTACGGCACCGCCTGGCCGTCCAAGGACGAGCTGAAGGCGTACCTCGACTTCCTCGCCGAGGCCGAGAAGCGCGACCACCGCAAGCTGGGCAGCGAACTCGACCTGTTCTCCATCCCGGAGCAGATCGGCTCCGGCCTCGCCGTCTTCCACCCCAAGGGCGGCATCGTCCGCCGCGTGATGGAGGACTACTCGCGGCGCCGCCACGAGGAGGAGGGCTACGAGTTCGTCTACACCCCGCACGCGACCAAGGGGAAGCTCTTCGAGACCTCGGGCCACCTGGACTGGTACGCCGAGGGCATGTACCCGCCCATGCAGCTCGACGAGGGCGTGGACTACTACCTCAAGCCCATGAACTGCCCGATGCACAACCTGATCTTCGACGCGCGCGGCCGTTCCTACCGCGAACTGCCGCTGCGCCTCTTCGAGTTCGGGACCGTGTACCGCTACGAGAAGTCGGGCGTCGTGCACGGCCTGACCCGGGCACGCGGCTTCACCCAGGACGACGCGCACATCTACTGCACCCGCGAGCAGATGTCCGAGGAACTGGACAAGACGCTCACCTTCGTCCTCGGCCTGCTGCGCGACTACGGCCTGAGCGACTTCTACCTGGAGCTGTCCACCAAGGACCCGGAGAAGTTCGTCGGCTCCGACGACGCCTGGGAGGAGGCCACCGAGACGCTGCGCGAGGTCGCCGAGAAGCAGGGCCTGCCGCTCGTGCCTGACCCGGGCGGCGCCGCCTTCTACGGCCCGAAGATCTCCGTGCAGGCACGCGACGCCATCGGCCGCACCTGGCAGATGTCGACGATCCAGCTCGACTTCAACCTGCCGGAGCGCTTCGACCTGGAATACACCGGCCCCGACGGCTCCAAGCAGCGCCCGGTCATGATCCACCGCGCCCTGTTCGGCTCCATCGAGCGCTTCTTCGCGGTGCTCCTCGAACACTACGCGGGCGCCTTCCCGGCCTGGCTGGCGCCGGTGCAGGCGGTGGGCATCCCGATCGGCGACGCGCACGTCGAGTACCTGGAGAAGTTCGCCGCCAAGGCCCGCAAGAGGGGCCTGCGCGTGGAGGTGGACTCGTCCTCGGACCGGATGCAGAAGAAGATCCGGACGGCGCAGAAGCAGAAGGTTCCGTTCATGATCATCGTCGGCGACGAGGACATGTCGAACGGCTCGGTGTCCTTCCGCTACCGCGACGGCTCGCAGGAGAACGGCATCCCGGTCGACGAGGCCATCGCCAAGATCGTGAAGGTCGTGGAGGAGCGGGCACAGGTCTGAGCGGACCCGCGCGGCGGCCCCCGGACAGGCTCAGCGCCTCGGGGGCCGCTCGTCGTCTCTGCGCTCGTCTCCGTTCTCGTCCGAGAACACCTGGAGCATCCAGGACGAGAACGACCCGGTGACCGCGCCGAGCAGGGCGAGACCGCCGGCCATCATGCCCACCGCGATCGTCCGCCCGAGCCGGGTCACCGGGACGACGTCCCCGTAGCCCACGGTGCTCAGCGTCGCGCAGGTCCACCACAGGGCGTCCCCGAACGTCTGCATCGACGTATCGGGCGCCCCGCGCTCCTGCTGGTAGACGGCGAGCGCGCCGGAGAAGCCGAGCAGCAGGGCGGACAGGCCCGCGTACACGATCACGCGCGCGTGCAGCGCCAGCCGGGGCCGGCCGTGCCGGCGCTGCACCGCCTCGTAGAGCCGGACCACCCGCAGCGGGCGCAGCAGGGGCAACAGCAGCACCAGCGTGTCCAGCCAGTGCGCCCGCACGAAGCGCAGCCGTCGCCCGCTCAGCCGCCAGCGCACCGCGTAGTCCACGGCGAACAGCGCCCAGGCCGCGAAGAGCGCGGCCTGGCACAGGCGGCGCCACCCGGTGCCGACGCCGGGACCCAGCACCAGGGCCGCGTACGCGCCGAGGAAGACCAGCGACGCCACGGCGAGCGGGACCTCCGTGCGGCGCTCCCAGCGATCTGCGGGGCTGTCGTCGTACACCGGCCCAGCTTCGCCCGGGAGCCGGGTGCCGCAACCCCGACGACACGCCGCGAACGGGCGAAGCCATATGCTGCCTAGCATGACGAGTGAGCCGGAGCAGCAGATCGGAGTGGGGACGCAGGACGCGTTCCAGCGCCTGTGGACGCCCCACCGGATGGCCTACATCCAGGGCGAGAACAAGCCGACCGGTCCGGGGGCCGACGACGGCTGCCCCTTCTGCGCGATCCCGGCCAAGTCCGACGAGGACGGGCTGATCGTCCGCCGCGGCGAGCACGTGTACGCGGTGCTCAACCTGTACCCGTACAACGGCGGCCATCTGATGACCGTGCCCTACCGGCACGTCGCCGACTACACCGATCTGACCGGGCCGGAGACCACGGAGCTGGCCGAGCTGACCAAGCAGGCGATGACGGCGCTGCGCACCGCCTCGGGCGCCCAGGGCTTCAACATCGGCATGAACCAGGGCGCCGTCGCGGGCGCCGGCATCGCCGCCCACCTCCACCAGCACGTCGTGCCCCGCTGGGGCGGTGACACCAACTTCATGCCGGTGGTCGGCCACACCAGGGTGCTGCCGCAGCTGCTGGCCGACACCCGCACCATGCTGGCGCAGTCCTGGCCGACGCCCTGAGGCACAGGCCACAGGGCGCTACGCGTCGTACAGATCGGCCTTCCTCGGCGACGGGTCCTGCACGTTCGTGCTGAGGAACGCCGAACGGGCGCCGAACTTGTCCGTGTCCACGCCGTGTTCCTCCAGCACCCGGATCGCCGCGGAGTGCACCACCCGCAGCACCGGCGCCGCCGCGCGCAGCGCGTCGTCGGCCATGAACCGGTGCCGCCACGGCTTGTCCGCCCACGCGTGCCGCAGACCGAACGGCTCGGGCAGGCCCAGCGAGCCGCCCAGCCAGTTCAGCATCGGCGGGTACCAGGTCAGCGGCGCCCTCGCCGCGAGCCGCACCACCTCGTCGGTGCCGACCAGCGGCAGACTGATCGACCGGGTCTCCCACGGCTTGAAGGACTTAGTGACCTCCTTCTTCGGCGCCTCCGGCTTGGAGGTGAACAGCGAGTGCACCGGCCCCAGCGCATGCCCCGTCACCTCGATGCGCAGCGTCTGGTGCAGCACGGTGACCGTGATCAGCATCGTGATGATCAACTGCCCGTCCCACAGCGTCCACTGCACGCCCAGGTAGTGCCGGTCGCCGCTGCCGAACTGCTGCTTGTTGCAGATCTCCTGTATCGCGTGCGGCTTGACCTGGAACGCCTCGACGTCCGCGCCCTCCGGACGGGAGACCGCCTTCGCGTTCTCGCCGATCGGCGTGACGATCCAGTGGCGGATGGACGGCTTCGGGAAGCCGCCGGTGTTCAGCGGGCCGCGCTCCAGCATCCCCAGCTGGTCGTGGATCGCGCGGATGACGTCCCAGCTGCGGAACGGGTGGATCTCCCGGGCGGGGTCGGCGGGCAGCAGGTCCTCGGCGAGCTGCCAGCTGCCCCAGCGCGTGCCCATGCCGAGTATGCCCTTGGGCCCGGCGTAGAAGACCGAGTTGGACTGCTGCTCCGCGCTGAGCCGGGCCAGGGACTGGCGCAGCTGCTCCGCGGCCGTCTCGCCCGGGCTGCTCGGCACGGCCTCCGGGACCTTGGCGCCGACGCTGGTGCCCGAGAGCAGGCCGTCCCAGCGCGCCCGCAGGTCCTTCGCCGCGCGCTCGCAGATCCGCCGGGCCCAGAACCAGCCGAGCACCGGCAGGACGGCCGCCGCGCGCGCGTACCAGCCCCAGAACCCGGTGAACGGCATGCGGATCAGGAAGATCAGGACGACCGCGCCGACCGCGACGAGCAGGGCGGTGGCGAGCGCCCCTGCGCGCTTGGCGTCCCGCTTGGCCATGAACGTACGCAGCTGGAAGACCAGCAGCCAGACCAGGAGGCCGGGCAGGACGAGCAGGCCGCACAGCACCATCACGGTGCTGAGCTGGTTGTCACGGGTGCGGCGGATGTTGTTGGCCGCCAGGCAGTGCTCCACGACGACCTGCGGTTCGGAACCGAAGGACTGGATCAGCGGTTTGCGCCCGGAGCCGAGCATGCGGTCGACCACGGCCCGGGAGAACGCCTCGCCCAGATTCGGCTTGAACAGGGCGATCCGGCCGGCCTTGACGGTGGACTGGTGCCACTCGTTGTCGGCCTTCTTGATGTCCTCCATCGCGCTGTCCCGGTAGGCGGCCGAGGCCAGCGCGTAGGTCGCCGCCTGGCTTCCGTCGCCCGCGATGGGTACCTGTGGTCCGTCCCACTCGGTTCCAATCGACATGCCCGCCCCCGATCGCCGCCGGTGTCGCTTCTGCGGCCTTCCCGACTTCCGTGCTCCGCACACCTGTTGAACAGGTCGTCGTGCCGATTCGGCACGACCTGATCAGGTGATCAGCGTATCCGCAGCCACCGACATCCGTCGGCGGACCGGCCAAAGACACCTCCCGGCCGGCACCCTCCGGTCACGCTCCGGCCAAAGGCGAGCGGCCCAACGTGCCGAGCCCTTCGGGCCCTTCGCACGCTCGGCCGCTCGGCACCGGCACCCCTGCGGCCCGCGCAGGCGAAGGAGAGCACCGTGTCCACCGCCGGCCACGCGACCTCACCGAAGCCGGCGGCGGACTCTCAACCCGCCCCCTACGAAGCCTCCTTCGCCTGCGCACGGATCTTCTCCGCGATCTGCGCCGGCATCGGCTCGTGCCGGGCGTACGAGCGGCCGAAGCGTGCCGTGCCGTGCGAGAGGGACCGCAGGTCGATCGCGTACCGGCCGATCTCGAACTCGGGCACCTCGGCCCGGACGAGCGTCCGGCCCGTGCCCACCTGTTCGGTGCCCAGCACCCGCCCGCGCCGCCCCGACAGGTCGCTCATCACGGCGCCCACATAGTCGTCGCCGACCAGGACGGACACCTCGGCCACCGGCTCCAGCAGATGGATCGTCGCGTCCGCCGCGGCCTCCCGCAGCGCCAGCGCGCCCGCCGTCTGGAACGCGGCGTCGGAGGAGTCCACCGAGTGCGCCTTGCCGTCCAGCAGCGTGATCCGCACGTCGACCAGCGGATAGCCGGCCGCAACTCCCTTGGCGGCCTGGGCCCTTACGCCCTTCTCCACCGACGGGATGAACTGCCGCGGCACGGCGCCGCCGACCACCTTGTCCACGAACTCGATGCCCGCGCCGCCCGGCAGCGGCTCGACCTCGATCTCGCAGATCGCGTACTGCCCGTGCCCGCCGGACTGCTTCACATGCCGGCCGCGCCCGGCGGACCGGGTCGCGAACGTCTCCCGCAGGGACACCTGGTGCGGCACCACGTCGACCTGGACGCCGTACCGGCTGCGCAGCCGCTCCAGGGCGACGTCCGCGTGCGCCTCGCCCAGACACCACAGCACCACCTGGTGCGTGTCCTGGTTCTGCTCCAGACGCATCGTCGGGTCCTCGGCGACCAGCCTGCCCAGGCCCTGCGAGAGCTTGTCCTCGTCCGCCTTGCTGTGCGCCTGGATGGCGAGAGGCAGCAGCGGGTCGGGCATCTGCCAGGGCTCCATCAGCAGCGGATCGTCCTTGGCCGAGAGCGTGTCCCCGGTCTCCGCGCGGCCCAGCTTCGCCACGCACGCCAGGTCGCCCGCGACGGCGTGCGTCACCGGACGCTGCTGCTTGCCGAACGGCGTGGACAGGGCGCCGATCCGCTCGTCGACGTCGTGGTCCTCGTGGCCGCGGTCGGCCAGCCCGTGCCCGGAGACGTGCACCGTCTCGTCGGGGCGCAGCGTCCCGGAGAAGACGCGGACCAGGGAGACCCGGCCGACATAGGGGTCGGAGGAGGTCTTGACGACCTCGGCGACCAGCGGCCCGTCGGGATCGCACGGCTTCAGCTCGCGCGGCCTGCCGTCGATCGTGGTGACCTCCGGACACGCGTGCTCCGTCGGGGTCGGGAAGCCGCGGGTGACCAGGTCCAGCAGCTCCACCGTGCCGAGCCCCCGGCGGGCGCCCTCGGCGGCGGGCGCCGCGGCCAGCACCGGGAAGAACGCCCCGCGCGCCACGGCCCGCTCCAGATCGTCGATCAGCGTCTTGACGTCGACCTGTTCACCGCCGAGATAGCGGTCCATCAGGGTCTCGTCCTCGCTCTCGGAGATGATCCCCTCGATCAGCCGGTTGCGGGCGTCCTCGATCTGCGGCAGCAGGTCGGGGCCCGGCTCGGACTCCGTGCGCTCCCCGGAGGAGTAGTCGAACAGCCGCTGCGACAGCAGTCCCATCAGCCCGGTCACGGGCGCGTGCCCGTCGGCGGCCTGCGCCCCGCGCAGCGGCAGGTAGAGCGGGAGCACGGCGTCCGGGTCGGCCGCGCCGAACACCTCCGCGCACACCCGCGTCATCTCCTCGAAGTCGGCGCGGGCCGCCTCCAGATGCGTGATGACGATGGCCCGCGGCATACCGACGGCCGCGCACTCCTCCCACACCATCCGGGTCGAGCCGTCCACGCCGTCCGAGGCCGACACCACGAAGAGGGCCGCGTCCGCGGCGCGCAGACCGGCCCGCAGCTCTCCGACGAAGTCGGCGTACCCCGGGGTGTCCAGAAGATTGATCTTGAAACCGTCCCATTCGACGGGCACCAGCGACAGCTGTACGGAACGCTGCTGCCGGTGCTCGATCTCGTCGTAGTCGGAGACGGTGCCGCCGTCCTCCACGCGGCCCGCCCGGTTCACCGCTCCCGCGGCCAGCGCGAGAGCCTCCACCAACGTGGTCTTGCCCGATCCGGAGTGGCCGACCAGCACCACATTCCGTACGGACGCGGGGTGGTCGGCCGCCGTAGCCCTGCCGGCGGCCCCAGGGTGTGTGTTCGCCTTGTCGCCCATGGCCTAGCCTCCCGTGCACGGTGAGGTCACAGTGGGCGCGGGACCGCGTCAGCCGCGTGCGGTGGCGGCTTCGGCGACGCCCGCGGTTATTCGAGCTTTCCACTCCCGTCACGGTGCGTCCATACAAGCGACGTGATCGCGACGCCCGCCGGGAGTTGCGGCCCGGCCGCCCCGCTGCGCGCGGGTCCGGGTGCCCGGCCGTCGGGCACCCGCGCGCGTGGCTACGATGGGCCAGCCGGCGTGGCCAGCAGGGGCCGCGCGGCGACACCGACCGTCGGGAAGGCCATGCTGAACAAGTACGCGCGTGCATTCTTCACGCGTGTCCTCACACCGTTCGCCGCGTTTCTCATCCGCAGGGGCGTCAGTCCCGACACGGTGACGCTCATCGGCACGGCCGGTGTGGTCGCGGGCGCACTGGTCCTCTACCCCAGGGGCGAGTTCTTCTGGGGCACCGTCGTGATCACGCTCTTCGTCTTCTCCGACCTGGTCGACGGCAACATGGCCCGCCAGCTGGGCCGCTCAAGCCGCTGGGGCGCCTTCCTGGACTCCACCCTGGACCGGGTCGCGGACGGCGCCGTCTTCGGCGGCTTCGCCCTGTGGTACGCGGGCAACGGCGACAACAATGTGCTGTGTGCCGTGGCCATCTTCTGCCTGGCCAGCGGCCAGGTGGTGTCGTACACCAAGGCGCGCGGCGAGTCGATCGGGCTCCCGGTGGCCGTCAACGGCCTCGTCGAGCGTGCCGAACGGCTGGTGATCTCGCTGGTCGCCGCGGGCCTCGCCGGCTTCCACAAGTTCGGCGTGCCGGGCATCCAGTGGCTGCTGCCGATCGCCCTGTGGATCGTCGCCGTCGGCAGCCTGGTCACCCTGGTCCAGCGCGTCGTCACGGTCCGCCGGGAGGCCGCCGAGGCGGACGAGGCGGCGGGCCACCGCAACGAGTCACAGGGGAGCGAGGCGGCCAAGTGAGCGCTCAGGAGCGCCTGACCGACGCCCTGTACGGGTTCGGCTGGAGCGCCGTCAAGACGCTCCCCGAGCCGGTCGCCGTGCGGCTCGGCCGCACCGTGGCCGACCTCGCCTGGAAGCGGCGCGGCAAGGGCGTACGACGGCTGGAGAGCAACTACGCGCGCGTGCTGCCCGACGCCAGTCCCGAGCGCCTCGGCGAGCTGTCGCACGCCGGCATGCGCTCCTACCTGCGCTACTGGATGGAGTCCTTCCGGCTGCCCGCCTGGAGCCACGAGCGGATCAGGAACGGTTTCGACCCCAAGGACGTCCACCACCTGACCGACGGCCTGGCCGCCGGCCGGGGCGTGGTCCTCGCGCTGCCGCACATGGCCAACTGGGACCTCGCGGGCGCCTGGGTCACCACCGCACTGGGCACCCCCTTCACCACGGTCGCCGAACGCCTGAAGCCGGAGACGCTCTACGACCGTTTCGTCGCCTACCGCGAGGGCCTTGGCATGGAGGTCCTGCCGCACAGCGGCGGCTCCGCGTTCGGCACGCTGGCCCGGCGGCTGCGCGACGGCGGCCTGGTCTGCCTGGTCGCCGACCGCGACCTGTCCGCCTCCGGCGTGCGGGTCGGTTTCTTCGGCGAGCCGGCCCGGATGCCCGCGGGCCCGGCGCTGCTCGCCCAGCAGACGGGCGCGCTGCTCCTGCCCGTCACGCTCTGGTACGACGACTCCCCGGTGATGCAGGGCCGGGTCCATCCCCCGATCGAGGTACCCGAGACAGGTACGCGGGCCGAGAAGACGTCTGTCATGACACAGGCGCTGGCCGATGCCTACGCCTCGGGGATCGCCGAGCATCCGGAGGACTGGCACATGCTGCAGCGCCTGTGGCTCGCTGATCTGGACCCGCCGGAGGGAGCCTCGTGAGGATCGGCATCGTCTGCCCGTACTCCTGGGACGTGCCGGGCGGCGTCCAGTTCCACATCCGGGACCTGGCCGAGTACTTCATCGGCCTCGGCCACCAGGTCTCCGTCCTCGCGCCCGCCGACGACGACACCCCACTGCCGCCGTACGTCGTCTCGGCCGGCCGCGCGGTGCCCGTGCCCTACAACGGCTCGGTGGCCCGCCTGAACTTCGGTTTCCTCTCGGCCGCCCGGGTGCGCCGGTGGCTGCACGACGGCGCCTTCGACGTGGTGCACATCCACGAGCCGACATCGCCGTCGCTGGGCCTGCTGACCTGCTGGGCGGCACAGGGTCCCATCGTGGCCACCTTCCACACCTCCAACCCCCGCTCACGCGCGATGATCGCCGCGTACTCGATCCTGCAGGCGGCGCTGGAGAAGATCAGCGCGCGCATCGCGGTCAGCGAGTACGCCCGGCGCACGCTGGTCGAGCACCTGGGCGGGGACGCGGTGGTCATCCCCAACGGCGTCGACGTCGGCTTCTTCGCCCGCGCCGAACCGAAGCCGCAGTGGCAGGGCGACACGATCGGCTTCATCGGCCGGATCGACGAGCCGCGCAAGGGCCTGCCGGTGCTGATGAAGGCCCTGCCGAAGATCCTCGCCGCGCGCCCGGGTACCCGGCTGCTGGTGGCCGGGCGCGGCGACGAGGAGGAGGCCGTCGAAACGCTCCCCGCCGAGCTGCGCTCCCGGGTCGAGTTCCTGGGCATGATCAGCGACGCGGACAAGGCGCGGCTGCTGCGCAGCATCGACCTGTACGTGGCGCCCAACACCGGCGGCGAGAGCTTCGGCATCATCCTGGTCGAGGCGATGTCGGCGGGCGCCCCCGTCCTCGCCTCCGACCTGGACGCCTTCGCCCAGGTCCTGGACCAGGGCGCGGCCGGGGAACTGTTCGCCAACGAGGACGCCGACGCGCTCGCCGACGCGGCGGTCCGGCTGCTCGCCGACCCGGCACGCCGCGCCGTACTGCGCGAGCGCGGCAGCGCCCACGTGCGCCGCTTCGACTGGTCCACGGTCGGAGCGGACATCCTGTCCGTCTACGAGACGGTGACGACCGGCGCGGCAGCGGTGGCGACCGACGAACGCACCACGGGCCTACGCGCCCGCTTCGGCCTGGTCCGCGACCGCGACTGAGCCTGCCGGGTCGTGTGGCGGCGGGCGGTTGTGATCAGCCCGTCCGGCGTTTGAGGACGAGGCCGTTCAGGCCGGAGCGGGGGTCCGGGGGCGGCAGCCCCCGGTGACGGCGACCCCGACCTGGGCAACCCGGCGAGAAGCGGCGTTCCCGGCCCTGGCGGGCGTGGCGGGGCGCTTCGGGTCCTTGTGCCGGGCGTGGCGGGGTGTGGTGGCGGGGGTGGTCATGATCAGCCCGTCCGCGTTTGAGGACGAGGCCGTTCAGGCCGAAGCGGGGGCCCGGGGGCGGCAGCCCCCGGTGACGGCAACCCCAACCCCCGGCAACCCCAGCGAGAAGCCGCGCCCCCACCCCGGCCAACCCAGCGGACCGCACCGGTAGCCTTGCCCGCCGTGACCGCAACCCTCATCTGGATCCTCGTCGTCCTGGTCGCCGTCGGCCTGTACCTGAGCTGGACGGCCGGCCGCCTCGACCGACTGCACTCCAGGATCGACGCGGCCCGCGCCGCACTCGACGCCCAGTTGCTGCGCCGCGCCTCGGTGGCCCAGGAGTTGGCGACCTCGGGCGTGCTGGACCCGGCCGCCTCGATGGTGCTGTACGAGGCCGCGCACGCCGCCAGACAGGCCGAGGAGGAACAGCGGGAGGTCGCCGAGAGCGAGCTGAGCCAGGCGCTGCGCGCCGTCTTCGCCGAGCCCCAGCAGGTCGAGGAGGTCCGCCGGGCGCCCGGCGGCGAGGCGGCGGCCCATGAGCTGACCGAGGCGGTGCGCAGGGTGCCGATGGCCCGCCGTTTCCACAACGACGCCGTGGGCGCGGCCCGCCGGCTGCGCGAGCACCGCAAGGTCCGCTGGTTCCGCCTGGCCGGCCACGCCCCCTTCCCCCCGGCCTTCGAAATGGACGACGAACCGCCACCCGCCCTGGTGGACAGGGCCGGCTGAGCGGCGCCCCGACGGGGCGCGAGGCTGTATCGACATGCGGCTCCGCCGCGATGGGGGTCCCCCCTGTTCGAGCGAAGCCGAGAACGAAGCCGAGAACTTGGGGGAGCGACCAGCCACGACGGCGCCGCAGCCGACCGACGCACGGCGCGGCACCAACAGCGGAGCGCTCCCGCTCCGGCGCGCGGTCCCGGCCGCAAAACGATCCACCCGCTTGCCATTGGCCCTTGCTGTGGACTGGTCCGTTCACGTTTCCTCGGTGCGGCAGAAACCCTCTTGCATCGAGTGAGGTCCCCGTGTCCACCACGCTTCCCGACAACCAGGCCCCCGAGACCGGCACCGCCCGCGTGAAGCGCGGCATGGCCGAACAGCTCAAGGGCGGCGTGATCATGGACGTCGTCACGCCGGAGCAGGCGAAGATCGCCGAGGACGCGGGCGCCGTCGCCGTCATGGCCCTGGAGCGGGTCCCGGCCGACATCCGCAAGGACGGCGGAGTGGCCCGCATGTCCGACCCGGACATGATCGAGGGCATCATCGACGCCGTGTCGATCCCCGTGATGGCCAAGTCGCGCATCGGCCACTTCGTCGAGGCCCAGGTGCTGCAGTCCCTCGGCGTGGACTACATCGACGAGTCCGAGGTGCTGACCCCGGCCGACGAGGTCAACCACTCCGACAAGTGGGCCTTCACCACGCCGTTCGTGTGCGGTGCCACCAACCTCGGCGAGGCCCTGCGCCGCATCGCCGAGGGAGCAGCGATGATCCGCTCCAAGGGCGAGGCCGGCACCGGCAACGTCGTCGAGGCCGTGCGCCACCTGCGCCAGATCAAGAACGAGATCGCCCGGCTGCGCGGCTACGACCAGCACGAGCTGTACGCCGCCGCCAAGGAGCTGCGCGCCCCGTACGAGCTGGTCAAGGAGGTCGCCGAACTCGGCAAGCTCCCCGTCGTGCTGTTCTCCGCGGGCGGCGTGGCCACCCCGGCCGACGCCGCCTTGATGCGCCAGCTCGGCGCCGAGGGCGTCTTCGTCGGCTCCGGCATCTTCAAGTCCGGCGACCCGGCCAAGCGCGCGGCGGCCATCGTGAAGGCCACCACCTTCTACGACGACCCGAAGATCATCGCGGACGCCTCCCGCAACCTCGGCGAGGCCATGGTCGGCATCAACTGCGACACCCTCCCCGAGACCGAGCGCTACGCCAACCGCGGCTGGTGACCCATGAGCACTCCTGTCATCGGCGTCCTGGCCCTCCAGGGCGACGTACGGGAACACCTTGTCGCCCTGGCCGCGGCCGACGCCGTGGCCAGGCCGGTGCGGCGCCCCGAGGAACTGTCCGGCGTCGACGGGCTCGTCCTGCCCGGCGGTGAGTCCACGACCATCTCCAAGCTCGCCGTGCTCTTCGGCCTGATGGACCCGCTCCGCGCGCGCGTGCGGGACGGCATGCCCGTCTACGGCACCTGCGCGGGCATGATCATGCTCGCCGACAAGATCCTCGACCCGCGCTCGGGCCAGGAGACGGTCGGCGGGATCGACATGATCGTGCGGCGCAACGCGTTCGGACGGCAGAACGAGTCCTTCGAGGCGGCGGTCGACGTCGCGGGGATCGCGGGCGATCCTGTAGAGGGCGTTTTCATCCGCGCGCCCTGGGTCGAGTCCGTCGGTGCGGCGGCCGAGGTGCTGGCCGAACACGAGGGTCACATCGTCGCGGTCCGGCAGGGCAACGCGCTCGCCACGTCGTTCCACCCGGAACTGACCGGCGACCACCGCGTGCACGCCCTGTTCGTCGACATGGTGCACGCGAACCGGGCGGCGGAGTCCTTGTAGGATCTCTGGCGTTCGTTGCAGAGATGGGTTACGCGAAGGAGACAGGCAGATGTCCGGCCACTCTAAATGGGCCACGACGAAGCACAAGAAGGCCGTGATCGATGCCAAGCGCGGCAAGCTCTTCGCGAAGCTGATCAAGAACATCGAGGTCGCGGCGCGGATGGGCGGCGCCGACCCGGAGGGCAACCCGACTCTCTACGACGCCATCCAGAAGGCGAAGAAGCAGTCGGTACCGAACAAGAACATCGACTCCGCCGTCAAGCGCGGCGCGGGCCTTGAGGCCGGCGGCGCCGACTACGAGACGATCATGTACGAGGGCTACGGCCCCAACGGCGTCGCGGTGCTCATCGAGTGCCTCACCGACAACCGCAACCGCGCCGCCTCCGACGTCCGCGTCGCCATGACCCGCAACGGCGGCTCCATGGCCGACCCGGGCTCGGTGTCGTACCTGTTCCACCGCAAGGGCGTCGTCATCGTCCCCAAGGGCGAGCTGAGCGAGGACGACGTGCTCGGTGCCGTCCTGGACGCGGGCGCCGAGGAGGTCAACGACCTGGGTGAGTCCTTCGAGGTGCTGAGCGAGGCCACCGACCTGGTCGCGGTCCGCACCGCCCTCCAGGACGCCGGGATCGACTACGACTCCGCCGAGGCCAACTTCGTCCCGACCATGCAGGTCGAGCTGGACGAGGAGGGCGCCAAGAAGATCTTCAAGCTGATCGACGCACTGGAGGACAGCGACGACGTGCAGAACGTCTTCGCCAACTTCGACGTCAGCGACGAGGTCATGGAGAAGGTCGACGCGTAACGCCGCCACGGACTGCACGGGCGCATGGGCCGACGGGACACACCCGTCGGCCCGTCCCTTTGCGGGGCGTTGTCGGTGGCAGCCGATAGCCTGCACAAAGCTTGCCCAAACAGCAGATCGAAGGGAGGGGCGCGTGCGCGTGCTGGGGGTGGACCCGGGGCTGACCCGCTGCGGCATCGGGGTGGTCGAGGGCGTCGCGGGGCGCCCGCTGACGATGCTCGGCGTCGGCGTCGTCCGCACCCCCGCGGACGCGGAGCCGGCCCACCGGCTGGTCGCCGTGGAGCGGGGCATCGAGACCTGGCTCGACGAACACTGCCCCGAGTACGTCGCCGTGGAGCGCGTCTTCAGCCAGCACAACGTGCGCACCGTGATGGGCACGGCCCAGGCGAGCGCCGTCGCCATGCTCTGCGCGGCCCGCCGGGGCATCCCGGTCGCCCTGCACACCCCCAGCGAGGTCAAGGCCGCCGTCACCGGCACAGGACGCGCCGACAAGGCGCAGGTCGGCGCCATGGTCACCCGGCTGCTGCGGCTCGACGCGCCGCCGAAGCCCGCCGACGCGGCCGACGCCCTCGCCCTGGCCATCTGCCACATCTGGCGCGCCCCCGCGCAGAACCGACTCCAGCAGGCCGTGGCCCTGCACGCAGCCAAAGCACCGAAAGGCCGTACGGCATGATCGCCTTCGTGAGCGGCACGGTCGCCGCACTCGCTCCCGACACCGCCGTCGTCGAGGTGGGCGGCGTCGGCATGGCCGTCCAGTGCACGCCGAACACGCTCTCCACGCTGCGCGTGGGACAGCCCGCCAAGCTCGCCACCTCCCTCGTGGTGCGCGAGGACTCGCTGACCCTGTACGGCTTCGTGGACGACGACGAGCGCCAGGTCTTCGAACTGCTCCAGACCGCCAGCGGCGTCGGCCCCCGGCTCGCCCAGGCCATGCTGGCGGTGCACACTCCGGACGCGCTGCGCCGGGCGGTCGCCACAGGCGACGAGAGGGCGCTCGTCGCAGTCCCCGGCATCGGCAAGAAGGGCGCGCAGAAGCTGCTGCTGGAGCTGAAGGACCGGCTGGGCGAGCCGGTCGGCGCACCGGCCGTCGGCGCCCCGGTCAGCCAGGGCTGGCGCGACCAGTTGCACGCCGCCCTGATCGGCCTCGGGTACGCGACCCGCGAGGCCGACGAGGCGGTCGCCGCCGTGACCCCGCAGGCCGAGGCGGCCGACGGCGTCCCCCAGGTCGGACAGCTGCTGAAGGCCGCCCTCCAGACCCTCAACCGCGCCCGCTGACCGCCTGCGCCCCGAGCCGCAGCTAGGAGACCTCAGTGAACTGGGACGACACGACCGGCACCCCCGCCTCCGAGGGGCCGGGCGGCCCCGCCGCGGAGCGGCTGGTCGGCTCGGTCGCCGACCGCGAGGACCAGGCCGTCGAGGCCGCTCTGCGCCCCAAGGACCTGGGCGAGTTCATCGGCCAGGAGAAGGTGCGCGAGCAGCTGGACCTCGTCCTGCGCGCCGCACGCGCGCGTGGCGCCACCGCCGACCATGTGCTGCTCTCCGGCGCCCCCGGCCTGGGCAAGACCACCCTTTCGATGATCATCGCGGCGGAGATGGCCGCCCCGATCCGCATCACCAGCGGCCCCGCCATCCAGCACGCCGGCGACCTCGCCGCGATCCTCTCCTCCCTCCAGGAGGGCGAGGTCCTGTTCCTCGACGAGATCCACCGCATGTCCCGGCCCGCCGAGGAGATGCTGTACATGGCGATGGAGGACTTCCGTGTCGACGTCATCGTCGGCAAGGGCCCCGGCGCCACCGCCATCCCGCTCGAACTGCCCCCGTTCACCCTGGTGGGCGCCACCACGCGCGCGGGCCTGCTGCCGCCCCCGCTGCGCGACCGCTTCGGCTTCACCGCCCACATGGAGTTCTACGAGCCCGCCGAACTGGAACGCGTCGTGCACCGCTCGGCCCGGCTGCTCGACGTCGAGATCGAGCCCGAGGGCGCCGCCGAGATCGCCGGACGCTCGCGCGGCACGCCCCGCATCGCCAACCGGCTGCTGCGCCGCGTCCGGGACTACGCGCAGGTCAAGGCCGACGGCCTCATCACGCGCGAGATCGCCCAAGCGGCCCTCGCCGTCTACGAGGTCGACGCGCGCGGCCTCGACCGCCTCGACCGCGCCGTCCTGCGGGCCCTGCTGAAGCTGTTCGGCGGCGGCCCGGTCGGCCTGTCCACGCTGGCCGTGGCGGTGGGGGAGGAGCGCGAGACGGTCGAGGAGGTCGCCGAGCCGTTCCTGGTCCGTGAGGGCCTGCTGGCCCGTACCCCGCGCGGCCGGGTCGCCACGCCCGCCGCATGGGCGCATCTCGGCCTCACCCCGCCCCGCTCGGCGGCGGCGGGAAACGGACAACAGGACCTGTTCGGGACGTGACGGCGAGCGCATTGGCCGGGGCAGGAACCCAGGTGCCATGCTGAGCGTTGTTCCATGCGCGCGGACTCGCTTAGACTCCGCCGATGCCGCCCTTGTGGGCGGCGCCGTCCACGCCCCCAGCCACCAGGCCGCTGTCCGCCGCGGTCGTGCGAAGGAAACCCCGTCCCGTGAATACCTTGACCCTCCTCCCGTTCATCGTGCTCATCGCGGCCATGTTCCTGATGACGCGTTCGGCCAAGAAGAAGCAGCAGCAGGCCAGTGACATGCGGAACCAGATGCAGCCCGGTTCCGGCGTCCGCACGATCGGGGGCATGTACGCGACGGTCAAGGAGGTCAACGAGGACACAGTCCTCCTCGACGCCGGTCCGGGCGTCGACCTGCTCTTCGCGAAGAACGCCATCGGCGCCGTCCTCACCGACGACGAGTACAACCGCATCGTGCACGGCATCGAGCACGACCTGAAGTCCGACGCCGACATCGTCCCGGACGACGCCTCCTCCCTCACCGAGCACGACGGGCCCGCCGACGCCGCCTCCGACCAGGCCGTCGACCTCGGCAAGAAGGACGCGGCCGAGGAGCCGGCCGCCGACGCGAAGACGGACGCCGAGCCGAAGACGGACGCGGAGCCGAAGACGGACGCGGAGCCGGCGGCGGACGACGAGGCGAAGAAGACCGACGGCGGCTCCGAAGCGAAGTAGACACGCCGAGGGGCGCGCGGTTCCGGCTCGCGCGTCCCACGGCGTGTACTCCTCGCAGGGGGTACCGAACCACGTCATGGCCGCCGCCGCGCCCATCCGGCGCGGGGCGGCCCGAGAGGGAGTACGAGAAGGTGGCAGCACCTAAGAAGGGCCGGAGCGCGAGCGCCCCGGGCAAGCCGGGGCGCTCGCTGGCCCTCATCCTGATCGCCATCGTGGCGCTCACCGGGGGCATGTTCGCCTCCGGGCACACCACCCCGCGTCTCGGCATCGACCTTGCCGGCGGCACGAGCATCACGCTCCAGGCGAAGGCCGACCAGGGGTCCGCGATCAACAAGGCCAACATGGACACCGCGGTCGAGATCATGAACCGCCGTGTCAACGGCCTCGGTGTCTCCGAGGCGGAGGTGCAGACCCAGGGGACGAGCAACATCATCGTCAACATCCCCAAGGGCACCAACTCCGAAGAGGCCCGCCAGCAGGTCGGCACCACCGCAAAGCTGTACTTCCGCCCGGTCCTGGCCAGTGAGCCCAGCGGCGCCGCCGCCTCACCGAGCCCTTCGCCCAGCGGCTCCGCGGGCGGCAGCGCCTCCCCGTCGCCGTCGGGCAGCGCGTCGGCGGACGAGAAGGCGTCCTCCTCCTCGCCGTCGCCCTCGACCTCCGCGACCTCCCAGGGACGGGCCGTCACGGACGCGCTGAAGGCCGACGCCACGCCGTCCGCGACCCCGGGCGCGGACTCCGCCAGCCCCTCGGCGAGCGGCACCGGCTCCTCCGGCGGCAAGCTGGAGGACCAGTACGCCAAGCTGGACTGCTCCAAGCCGGCCGACCGGGCCACCGCCGGGAAGACGGCCAAGCCGTCCGAGTCGACCGTGGCCTGCGGCGAGATCAGCGGCGCCTGGTACAAGTACATGCTCGGCCCGGCCGCCGTCGACGGCACCGAGGTCAAGAAGGCGCAGGCGGTCTTCGACACGCAGACCGCGGCCGGCTGGCAGGTCCAGATGAACTTCAACTCCACCGGAGCGAAGAAGTTCGCCGACATCACCGGCCAGCTCGCCAAGAACTCCTCCCCGCAGAACCAGTTCGGCATCGTCCTGGACGGCGAGGTCGTCTCCAGCCCGTACGTCAGCCAGTCCATCGCCGGCGGCCAGGCGGAGATCTCCGGCAGCTTCACCCAGGAAGAGGCCCAGAGCCTCGCCAACATGCTGTCGTACGGCGCGCTCCCGCTGTCCTTCAAGGAGCAGAGCGTGACCACGGTGACCGCCGCGCTCGGCGGTGAGCAGCTGCACGCCGGTCTGCTCGCCGGCGCGATCGGTCTCGCCCTGGTCGTCATCTACCTGGTGGTCTACTACCGCGGCCTGTCGCTCGTGGCCATCGCCTCGCTGCTGGTCTCCGCGGCCCTCACCTACGTGCTCATGTCGCTGCTCGGACCGACGATCGGCTTCGCGCTGAACCTTCCGGCGGTCTGCGGTGCGATCGTCGCGATCGGTATCACGGCGGACTCGTTCATCGTGTTCTTCGAACGCGTCCGGGACGAGATCCGCGAGGGACGCTCGCTGCGTCCGGCCGTCGAACGCGGCTGGCCGCGGGCCCGGCGCACCATCCTGGTCTCCGACTTCGTGTCGTTCCTCGCCGCCGCGGTGCTGTTCGTCGTGACCGTCGGCAAGGTCCAGGGCTTCGCGTTCACGCTGGGTCTGACCACCGTGCTCGACGTCGTCGTCGTCTTCTTCTTCACCAAGCCGCTGATGACCATCCTCGCCCGCCGGAAGTTCTTCGCACAGGGCCACAAGTGGTCCGGACTCGACCCGAAGAGCCTGGGTGCCAAGCCACCGCTGCGCCGCACCCGCCGTCCCGCCGGTCCTGCCGCCGGCTCTGTCGACCCGAAGGAAGCGTGAGCGATGTCGAAACTCGGCAACCTCGGCGCCCGACTGCACCGCGGCGAGATCAGCTACGACTTCGTCGGCCACCGCAAGCTCTGGTACGGCATCTCGATCCTGATCACCATCACGGCCATCGTCGGCCTGGCGGTGCGCGGCCTGAACATGGGCATCGACTTCCAGGGCGGTGCCGTCTTCACCACTCCGAAGACCAGCGTCTCCGTGGCGCAGGCCGAGGAGTTCGCCAAGGACGCGGCCGACCACGAGGCGGTCGTGCAGAAGCTCGGCACCGGCGGTCTGCGCATCCAGATCGCGGGCATGGACACCCAGAAGTCCGACGAGGTCAAGTCCGCCCTCGCCCAGGACTTCAAGGTCAACCCGGAGACCATCAACGCCGACCTGGTCGGCCCCAGTTGGGGCGAGCAGATCGCCAACAAGGCCTGGGAGGGCCTGGCGATCTTCATGGTGCTCGTCGTGATCTACCTGGCGATCGCCTTCGAGTGGCGGATGGCCGTCGCGGCGCTCGTCGCGCTGATCCACGACATCACCATCACGACCGGCATCTACGCCCTGGTCGGCTTCGAGGTCACGCCCGGCACGATCATCGGGCTGCTGACCATCCTCGGTTACTCGCTGTACGACACGGTCGTCGTCTTCGACAGCCTCAAGGAGCAGACGAAGGACATCACGAAGCAGACCCGCTTCACCTACAGCGAGATCGCCAACCAGTCGATCAACGGCACCCTGGTCCGCTCCGTCAACACCACGGTGGTCGCGCTGCTGCCGGTCGCGGGCCTGCTGTTCATCGGCGGCGGCTTCCTCGGCGCCGGCACGCTCAACGACATCTCGCTGTCGCTGTTCGTCGGCCTCGCGGCAGGCGCGTACTCGTCGATCTTCATCGCCACACCGCTCGTCGCCGACCTCAAGGAACGCGAGCCGCAGATGAAGGCCCTCAGGAAGCGGGTCAAGGCCAAGCGGGCCCAGGCCGTGGCCGGGGAGGACGTGGCGGCCGGCCGGCCGGCGTCCGACAGCGACCCGGAGGACGCCGCACCCGCCGTGGTGGGACCGCGCAACCAGCCCGCCTCCCGCAACCGGGGACGCGGCCGACCCTCCGGGAAGCGTCGATGACCGACATCCAGGAACTGCTGCTCAGCCGCATCCGCGACGTGGCCGACTACCCGGAGCAGGGTGTGATGTTCAAGGACATCACCCCGCTCCTGGCGGACCCGGCGGCGTTCACGGCCCTCACCGACGCGCTGGCCGACGTCGCCGGTGCCACCGGCGCCACCAAGATCGTCGGCCTGGAGGCCCGGGGCTTCATCCTGGGCGCCCCGGTCGCCGTCCGCGCGGGCCTCGGTTTCGTGCCCGTCCGCAAGGCCGGCAAGCTCCCCGGCGCCACCCTGCGCCAGGCGTACGACCTGGAGTACGGCTCGGCCGAGATCGAGGTGCACGCCGAGGACCTGACCGAGGCCGACCGCATCCTGATCGTCGACGACGTCCTCGCCACGGGCGGCACAGCTCAGGCCGCGATCCAGCTCATCCAGCGGGCGGGCGCCGAGGTCGCGGGCGTCGCGGTGCTGATGGAACTCGGCTTCCTGGGCGGCCGGGCCCGGCTGGAACAGGCGCTGGACGGGGCTCCGCTGGAGGCGCTGCTCCAGCTCTGAGCACGGCTGCCGGGGGCGTGCGCGGCAGCGCGCAACCCGTGCGGACACCGCGGGACACCCCAGCGACACCCGTGGGACACCGCTGAGGCGGGCCCGGAGGAATCTGGCGCCCGCCTCTTGCGTTGCCCGGGTAGACGGTCCGCACTTCGGTCTCAAGGCGATGCCGAAGCCCGCAGTCGATACCATGGGGTCTCCGGAGCCTGACCGGGGGACCCGGATCGCGCACGAGGAGTCCTCTTGCCAGACGAGGCCCAGCCACTGACCGCCGCCAAGCCCGAGTCCGCCTCGGCGCCCGCGGCGAAGCCCGCGCTGCCCGCCAAGAAGGACACCCGCGGGCCGGTCGAGCACGCCCAGTCCGCGCCGGTCGACCAGTCGATCCAGCCCGTGCGCCCCAAGCCCGCCCCGCCCGCGGTCCGTCCCGGCACCGGGCAGCCGGCCCGCTCCGGCTCCTCCAACCGCGTCCGCGCCCGCCTCGCCCGGCTCGGCGTGCAGCGTGCCAACCCGTACAACCCGGTCCTGGAGCCGCTGCTGCGGATAGTGCGCAGCAACGACCCCAAGATCGAGAACGCCACCCTGCGCCAGATCGAACGCGCCTACCAGGTCGCCGAGCGCTGGCACCGCGGTCAGAAGCGCAAGAGCGGCGACCCGTACATCACGCATCCGCTCGCCGTGACCACCATCCTGGCCGAGCTGGGCATGGACCCGGCCACCTTGATGGCGGGCCTGCTGCACGACACCGTCGAGGACACCGAGTACGGCCTGGACGACCTCCGCCGCGACTTCGGCGATGTGGTGGCCCTCCTCGTCGACGGCGTCACCAAGCTGGACAAGGTCAAGTTCGGCGAGGCCGCGCAGGCCGAGACCGTGCGCAAGATGGTCGTCGCCATGGCCAAGGACCCGCGCGTCCTGGTCATCAAGCTCGCCGACCGCCTGCACAACATGCGCACGATGCGCTACCTCAAGCGGGAGAAGCAGGAGAAGAAGGCGCGCGAGACGCTGGAGATCTACGCGCCGCTCGCCCACCGGCTGGGCATGAACACCATCAAGTGGGAGCTGGAGGACCTGGCCTTCGCCATCCTCTACCCCAAGATGTACGACGAGATCGTCCGGCTGGTCGCCGAGCGCGCGCCCAAGCGGGACGAGTACCTCGCCATAGTGACCGACGAGGTCCAGGCCGACCTGCGCGCCGCCCGCATCAAGGCGACCGTCACCGGCCGGCCCAAGCACTACTACAGCGTCTACCAGAAGATGATCGTCCGCGGCCGTGACTTCGCGGAGATCTACGACCTGGTGGGCATCCGCGTCCTGGTGGACACCGTCCGCGACTGCTATGCGGCGCTGGGCACCGTCCATGCGCGCTGGAACCCGGTTCCGGGGCGCTTCAAGGACTACATCGCGATGCCCAAGTTCAACATGTACCAGTCGCTGCACACGACGGTGATCGGCCCCAACGGCAAGCCCGTCGAACTGCAGATCCGCACCTTCGACATGCACCGCCGCGCCGAGTACGGCATCGCCGCGCACTGGAAGTACAAGCAGGAGGCCGTCGCCGGCGCCTCCAAGGTCCGCACCGACGTGCCCAAGCCCGCGGGCAAGGCCGGCAAGGAATCCGCCGCCATCAACGACATGGCGTGGCTGCGGCAGTTGCTGGACTGGCAGAAGGAGACCGAGGACCCGGGCGAGTTCCTGGAGTCGCTGCGCTTCGACCTGTCCCGCAACGAGGTCTTCGTCTTCACACCCAAGGGCGATGTCATCGCGCTGCCCGCCGGTGCCACCCCGGTCGACTTCGCGTACGCGGTGCACACCGAGGTCGGCCACCGCACCATAGGAGCGCGGGTCAACGGCCGTCTCGTACCGCTCGAATCCACCCTGGACAACGGCGATCTGGTGGAGGTCTTCACCTCCAAGGCGCCGGGCGCCGGACCCTCGCGTGACTGGCTGGGCTTCGTCAAGTCGCCGCGTGCCCGCAACAAGATCCGCGCCTGGTTCTCCAAGGAGCGCCGCGACGAGGCGATCGAGCAGGGCAAGGACGCCATCGTCCGCGCGATGCGCAAACAGAACCTGCCGATCCAGCGGATCCTGACCGGCGACTCGCTCGTCACGCTCGCGCACGAGATGCGCTACCCGGACATCTCCGCCCTGTACGCGGCGATCGGCGAGGGACACGTCTCCGCGCAGAACGTCGTGCAGAAACTGGTGCAGGCGCTCGGCGGCGAGGAGGCGGCCACCGAGGAGATCGACGAGAGCGTGCCGCCCTCGCGCGGCCGGGGCAAGCGCCGCTCCAGTGCCGATCCGGGTGTGGTCGTCAAGGGCGTCGAGGACGTGTGGGTCAAGCTGGCCCGCTGCTGTACGCCGGTGCCCGGCGACCCGATCATCGGCTTCGTCACGCGCGGCAGCGGCGTCTCGGTGCACCGCAGCGACTGCGTCAACGTGGAGTCGCTGTCGCGCGAGCCCGAGCGGATCCTGGAGGTCGAGTGGGCACCCACCCAGTCCTCGGTCTTCCTCGTCGCCATCCAGGTCGAGGCCCTGGACCGCTCCCGGCTGCTGTCGGACGTCACCCGTGTCCTGTCCGACCAGCACGTCAACATCCTCTCCGCGGCCGTCCAGACCTCCCGCGACCGCGTCGCCACCTCACGCTTCACCTTCGAGATGGGCGACCCGAAACACCTCGGGCACGTGCTGAAGGCCGTGCGGGGCGTGGAGGGCGTCTACGACGTGTACCGGGTGACCTCGGCCCGCAGCAGGTGACGCGGCCCCGCGGACGGTGAGAGGGCCCCGTACGGCTGTACGGGGCCCTCTCACGCGACGCGCGACGGCGGAAGCGGACGCGGTGGCGTCAGCCGCCGAACTCCTGCAGGCCCTTCAGCGCCTGGTCGAGGAGCGCCTGGCGGCTCTCCAGCTCCCGTTCGAGCTTTTCGGCCCTGGACGCGTTGCCCTGCGCCCGGGCCTGCTCGATCTGGCCCTTCAGCTTGTCCACGGCGGCCTGGAGCTGACCGGTCAGGCCCTCGGCACGCGCACGTGCCTCCGGGTTGGTCCGGCGCCACTCGGCCTCCTCGGCCTCCTGGATCGCCCGGTCGACCGTGTGCATCCGGCCCTCGACCCTGGGACGCGCGTCGCGCGGCACATGGCCGATGGCCTCCCAGCGCTCGTTGATCGAACGGAAGGCGGCCCTGGCGGCCTTGAGGTCGCCGATCGGCAGCAGCTTCTCGGCCTCCTCGGCCAGCTCCTCCTTCAGCTTCAGGTTCTCCGCCTGCTCGGCGTCACGCTCCGCGAACACCGAACTGCGGGCGGCGAAGAACACGTCCTGCGCGCCGCGGAAGCGGTTCCACAGGTCGTCCTCGTGCTCGCGCTGGGCGCGGCCCGCGGCCTTCCACTCCGCCATCAGCTCGCGGTAGCGGGCCGCCGTCGGACCCCAGTCCGTCGAGTCGGACAGCGACTCGGCCTCGGCGACCAGCCGCTCCTTGATCTTGCGGGCGTCCTCGCGCTGCGCGTCCAACTGCGCGAAGTGCGCCTTGCGACGCTTGGAGAACGCCGACCGGGCGTGGGAGAAGCGGTGCCACAGCTCGTCGTCCGACTTGCGGTCGAGCCGCGGCAGGCCCTTCCAGGTGTCCACCAGGGCGCGCAGCCGCTCACCGGCGGCCCGCCACTGATCGGACTGCGCCAGCCGCTCGGCCTCGGCGACCAGCTCCTCCTTGGACCTGCGGGCCTCGTCGGTCTGCTTGGCACGCTGCGCCTTGCGCTCCTCGCGGCGGGCGTCCACCGTCGCCACGAGCTTGTCCAGCCGGGCCCGCAGCGATTCGAGGTCACCCACCGCATGATGCGCGTCCACCTGCTCGCGCAGGTGGCCGATCGCGATGTGGGCGTCCTTCGCCGACAGGTCGGTGGTCTGGACTCGCTTTTCGAGGAGGCCGATTTCGACGACCAGGCCCTCGTACTTGCGCTCGAAGTAGGCCAGCGCCTCCTCGGGGGAGCCGGCCTGCCAGGAACCGACGACCTGCTCGCCGTCGGCCGTACGCACGTACACGGTCCCCGTCTCGTCGACGCGGCCCCACGGGTCGCTGCTCACAGCGCCTCCTCCACATGATGCCTGCGCAGGGCTTGTGCACCCCCGGGCATCGTCCACAGTTTCGTCACGGCCAACATAGGCGACCGGCGGGTGGCCTGTCCGCATCCCGCGCGACCGAAATTCCGCAGTGGGCCGTCATATGTGTGTCAGGACTTCGTGACCGTCGCCTTGTTGATCACGACCGTCGCGTTCGGAGCACCGTCGCCGGCGCCCGTGTTCTCGCCGGCGTCGGCGATCTTCTTGAGCACCTTCAATCCTGCCTCGTCGATGGTGCCGAACGGTGTGTAGCTGGGCGGCAACTGGCTGTCCTGGTACACCAGGAAGAACTGGCTGCCGCCGGTGTGCGCCTGGCCGGTGTTCGCCATCGCGACCGTGCCCGCCGGGTACACGTTGTTCTTCAGGCTCTTGTCCTTCAGGTTCTCGTCCGGGATCGTGTAGCCGGGACCGCCGCTGCCGGTGCCCGTCGGATCGCCGCACTGCAGCACGTAGATGCCGTTCGTGGTGAGCCGGTGGCACTTGGTGTGGTCGAAGTAGCCCTTGCCGGCGAGGAAGTTGAACGAGTTGACGGTGTGCGGCGCCGCCGAGGTCTTCAGCGCGACGTCGATGTCACCGCAGGTCGTCGCGAGCTTCATGGTGTAGTCGGCCGACTTGTCGACCGTCATCGCCGGCTCCTTCTTCCAGCTCAGCTTCTCGACCGACCCCTTGGCGGCCTTCTCGCACGGATCGGGGGCCTTGCTGCTCGCCGAGGCGCTGGGCGTCACCTCGGCGTTCGCGTTGGCCTTGTCGTCGTCGTTCTTGAGCACTCCGGTCGTGTACAGCGCGAGGCTGCCGATGACGACCACGCCGAGTACCGACGCGATCACGGAGTTCCGCATCCGTGCCTTGCGCCGCGCGGACGTACGCCGCTGCTGCTGCCGCAAGAACTTCTCCCGGGCGAGCTGACGCCGCCGCTGCTCCTGGCTGACCACCGGGTTCTCTCCTCATGCGTGTCGTGTGTCGACCGGTACGCGTGTGTCCTGTGAGCCGACCGCTGCGTGTAGCCCCGTACCGTATATGGGTTAGCTGAGGAAACGGCAGCGCCGGTAGGCTCTGACGACAGCGGAAGCCGCCCATAATCGACACAACGAAGGACGATCGTGCTCATTGCCGGGTTCCCCGCCGGGGCCTGGGGGACGAACTGTTATCTCGTCGCCCCCGCCGCCGGCGAGGAGTGCGTGATCATCGACCCGGGCCACCAGGCCGCCCCAGGAGTCGAGGAAGCACTCACGAAGCATCGGCTCAAGCCCGTCGCCGTCGTCCTCACCCACGGCCACATCGACCATGTGGCCTCGGTCGTCCCGGTGTGCGGCGCGCACGACGTGCCCGCCTGGATCCACCCCGAGGACCGGTACATGATGAGCGACCCCGAGAAGGCGCTCGGCCGCTCCATCGGCATGCCCCTGATGGGTGAGCTGACCGTGGGGGAGCCGGACGATGTCAAGGAGCTGACGGACGGGGCGACGCTCGAACTGGCCGGTCTTGAGCTGGCCGTGGCGCACGCACCGGGCCATACCAAGGGGTCGGTGACCTTCCGGATGCCCGAGTCGGCGGACGTCCCGCCGGTGTTCTTCTCGGGCGATCTGCTCTTCGCCGGCTCCATCGGACGCACCGACCTGCCCGGCGGTGACATGGCCGAGATGCTCGACTCGCTGGCCCGCGTGTGCCTGCCGCTCGACGACTCGACCGTGGTGCTGTCCGGCCACGGCCCCCAGACGACCATCGGCCAGGAGCGCGCCACCAATCCGTATCTGCGGCAGGTGGCCGCCGGCCCGGGAGCGCGTGCCGACGCTCCCCGACGAGGAATGTGACGAGAGACCTTCGTGAGCACCTTCAGCGCCCCCAAGGGCACGTACGACCTGATCCCGCCGGAGAGCGCCAAGTACCTGGCCGTCCGCGAGGCGATCGCCGCGCCCCTGCGCAACTCCGGCTACGGCTACATCGAAACGCCCGGTTTCGAGAACGTGGAACTCTTCGCACGCGGTGTCGGCGAGTCCACCGACATCGTGACGAAGGAGATGTACGCCTTCGAGACCAAGGGCGGCGACCGGCTCGCCCTGCGCCCCGAGGGCACGGCGTCCGTGCTGCGCGCGGCACTTGAGGCCAATCTGCACAAGGCCGGCAACCTCCCGGTCAAGCTCTGGTACTCCGGTTCGTACTACCGCTACGAGCGCCCGCAGAAGGGCCGTTACCGGCACTTCTCCCAGGTCGGCGCCGAGGCGATCGGCGCCGAGGACCCGGCGCTCGACGCAGAGCTGATCATCCTGGCGGACCAGGCGTACCGCTCGCTGGGGCTGCGGCAGTTCAGGATCCTGCTGAACAGCCTCGGCGACCGGGAGTGCCGGCCGGTGTACCGGGCCGCGCTCCAGGACTTCCTGCGCGGCCTCGACCTGGACGAGGAGACCCGCCGCCGCATCGAGATCAACCCGCTGCGGGTGCTCGACGACAAGCGCGAGTCGGTGCAGAAGCAACTGACGGGCGTGCCGCTGCTGCGCGACTACCTGTGCGACGCCTGCAAGACCTACCACGAGGAGGTCCGTGAGCTGATCACCGCGGCGGGCGTGGCCTTCGAGGACGACCCGAAGCTGGTGCGCGGCCTGGACTACTACACGCGCACCACCTTCGAGTTCGTGCACGACGGCCTGGGCTCGCAGTCCGCGGTCGGTGGCGGCGGCCGCTACGACGGCCTGTCGGAGATGATCGGCGGCCCGGCGCTCCCGTCGGTCGGCTGGGCCCTCGGCGTCGACCGTACGGTGCTGGCCCTGGAGGCGGAGGGCATCGCGCTCGACCTGCCGGCCCCGACCAGCGTGTTCGCGGTCCCCCTCGGGGACGAGGCGCGGCGCGTGCTGTTCGGCAAGGTGACCGAGCTGCGCAAGGTGGGCGTCGCGGCGGACTTCTCCTACGGCGCCAAGGGACTCAAGGCCGCGATGAAGGCGGCCAACCGCTCCGGCGCGCGGTACGCCCTGGTGCTCGGCGAGCGCGACCTGGCGGAGGGTGTCGTCCAGCTCAAGGACATGGCCTCCGGCGAGCAGCAGCCGGTCAGCGTGAACGAGATCGTGGCGGAGCTGGAGGCACGGCTCGGGTGACCTGAGGGCCGGACGGCGCGCCGCCGTCCGGCCCCGCTGCCCGCGCCGACGGTGACGACGCGAACGCGGACGTCACAACAGCCCGTCGCGCATCGCGGTGGTCACCGCGGCCGTCCGGTCGGCCACGCCCAGCTTGCCGAAGATCCGCAGCAGATGGGTCTTCACCGTGGACTCCCCGATGAACAGCTCCCGCCCGATCTCGGCGTTGGTGCGGCCCTCGGCCACCAGCCGCAGCACCGCGACCTCCCGCTGAGACAGCCGCGGGCGCTCCGGCCTGGTGCGCAGCCGGTCCACAAGACGGGCCGCGACCGACGGCGCCAGCACCGTCTCGCCGCGTGCCGCGGCCCGTACCGCGGCGGCCAGTTCGCCCCGTGCCAGGTCCTTGAGCAGATAGCCGGCGGCCCCCGCCTCCACGGCCCGCAGGATGTCCCGGTCCGTCTCGTACGTCGTCAGGACGACCACCGGGCACGTCAGCCCGGACTCGACCATCCGCACGATGGACTCGACGCCCCCGCCGCCCGGCATCCTGAGGTCCATCAGCACGATGTCGGGCCGCAGTTGGGCCGCCAGCGCCTCCGCCTGCGGACCGCTGGACGCGTCCGCCACCACCTCCAGGTCCGGTTCGGCGCTCAGCATGGCGCGCAGGCCCTCCCGTACGACGGGATGGTCGTCGGCCAGGACGATCCGGATCACGGGTTCTCACTCCTCACAGCGAACGGAACAGCGGCGGACGCCGGGTCGGCACCGGGGTCGGCAACGGGTGCGGCACCGGGGTCGGCCTGGGAATCGGCGCCCGCGCCGGTATGCGGATCCGGGCCGGGCCCGGTCCGGGGGCACGCCTGGGAACCGGTGTCCACCGCGGTGCGGGGGCGGGTGGGGGAGTCGGTGTCCGCCGCGGTGCCGGGATCCGGGGCGGGGTCGTTTGCGGGGCCGGTGTCCGGTCCTGTGCCGTGACCGGTGTCGGCGGGGGCCGCAGGGACGGGCAGGCACACGGTGACCGTCGTGCCGGCACCGGGCGCGCTGCGCACCGAAGCCGTCCCGCCCGCCTCGGCGGCCCGGGCGCGCAGCCCGGCAAGACCGTAACCACTCTGGACGGCCCCCGGGTCGAAGCCACGGCCGTCGTCGCGCACCGAGACGGTCAGGGTCCCCGCGGCGTACCGCAGGCGGATGTCCACCGCCGCCGGACTCCCCGCGTGCTTGCGGGCGTTGGCCAGCGCCTCCTGGCAGGAGCGCAGCGCCACGACCTCCGGCCCGGCGGGCAGCGCCCGCACCTCACCGGTCACCTCCAGCAGCGCACCGTGCCGGGCGGCCAGCCGGCCCAGGGCGTCCGGCAGGGACGCGCCGTCGAGGTCGGCCGGGGTGCCCCCGGCCACCAGCGCCCGGGCCTCGGCGAGGTTCTGCCGGGCCGTCTCGTCCATCAGCGTCAGATGGCGCCGGGCGAGCGGCAGGTCGTGCTCAAGCTCGGCCTCGACCGCCTGGACCAGCATCAGCAGGCTGGTGAAACCCTGGGCGAGGGTGTCGTGGATCTCGCGTGCCATGCGCTCGCGCTCGGCCAGCGCGCCGTGCGCGGCCGACAGCCGGGCGACCTCGTGCCGGCTCGCGTCCAACTCCGCGATCAGCTCCGCCCGTTCCCAGCTCTGCTGGATGATCCGGATGATCCAGCCGCCGACCGCCACCGAGAAGGTGAGGGAGACCAGGGCGGAGAGCGCCTCGGCGAACAGCTCCGCGCCGGCCGGCCGCCACAGCAGCGCCCCGCCGAGCACCGGCACCAGGTTGATCACGGTGACCGCCACCAGCGCCCCGCGCAGCCGCAGCGTCATGAAGCACTGCGGGACGAGCGCGAACGTCGCCAGCCGCGCCTCGCCCGCCAGCACCGCCGACGACAGGAACGGCGCGATCGCCCCGGACAGATAGCGCACCACCCGCCGCCCGTCCGGCATGTCCTCCCTGAGCAGCGGCCGGCCGAGCGCCACGTACCAGGGCACCAGAGGGAGCAGCAGCCCGGCGGCGAGCGCCCGCACGGGCCACCCCGGTCGGCCCGCCGTGAGGACGAGCACCAGGGTGGCCGCCCAGGCGATGGCGAAGTACGCGTCCCAGAGCCGCATCGTGCGGTCCCAGGCGTGCACGTCGCGCGCCGAGCCCCGGCCGGTCATCCGTCGCGCCGGTTCTTCCAGCGGAAGGTCAGCAGACACAGCGCCAATCCTCCGACGCACCAGGCGGCGAGCACCAGGGCGATCCGGCCGAACTCCCAGCTGCCCGCCTGCTCCAGGACCCGCGCGGAGTCGGGCAGGAACACCCCGCGCAGCCCCTGGCACAGCCACTTCAGCGGGAACAGGGCACCGATGTTCAGCATCCAGTCCGGAATGCTGTCGATGGAGATGTACACCCCGGAGATGAACTGCACGACCAGGAACGGCAGTACGACGACGGAACTCGCGCTCCTGGCCGACCTGGGCACCGAGCTGACCGCGATGCCGAGCAGCGCGCATCCGGTCAGACCGAGCACGAAGATCCACCCGAAGTCGAACCACCGGCCCGCGTCGGACGGCAGGTCGACGCCGTACAGCGTGGTGCCGACGAGCAGGAGGATCGCCGTCTCCAGGAATCCGGTGACCAGAACCAGCCAGATCTTGCCGAGGAAGTACGCCGCCGGCGGCATCGGGGTGCCGCGCAGCCGCCGCAGCACCTTCTCGTCCCGTTCCACGGCGATCGAGATGCCCAGCGACTGGAAGCTCGTCGACATGATCCCCGAGGCCATCATCGCGGGCACGTACAGCTGGGAGGCGGTCACGCCGCTGCCGCGCACGTCGTCCTGGAAGATCGACGCGAACAGGAAGAGCAGGACGACCGGGAAGGCGAAGGTGAACACCACCTGGTCGCGCTGCCGGAAGAACTGCCTGATCTCCAGTGCGCCCCGGTGCAGCCCGACGGCAAAGGCCCCGGGCAGCCGGTCGGCGGGCGCCTGGGTGCGGGGGCGCGTCCCGGTCGCGGTCACCGTGCGTCCTCCCGTCCGAGGAGGCCGTCGGCGCCGTCGCCGGGGAGGTCCGCGGCGCCTTCTTCGGCGGGCCGCGCGCCAAGCGGGTCCGTGCTCTGTCCGATGAGCCGCAGATAGACGTCCTCCAGCGTGGGGCGGCCGACCCGCAGCCCCGGGATCTCTCCGGCGAAGCGCCGCATGAGCCGCGCGATCGTGCGCGTCGGGGTGGCCGTGCGTTCCGTGCGCACCCGGCCGTCGGGTCCGGTCCACTCCACGGTGGCCTCGGTGCCGTACCGGTCGCGCAGTTCACCGGGCTCGCCCAGGGCGACGACCCGGCCCCGGGCGACGGCGGCGAGCCGGTCGGCGAGCGCCTCGGCCTCCTCCAGGTAGTGCGTGGTCAGCACGATCGTCGTGCCCTCGGCCGCGAGCAGCCGGATCAGCTCCCAGAAGCGCCGGCGGGCCGCCGGGTCGAAACCGGTCGTCGGCTCGTCCAGGAGCAGCAGTTCGGGTCCGCCGATCACCCCGAGCGCCACGTCGAGCCGGCGGCGCTGCCCGCCGGAGAGGGACTTGATCCGGCTGTCCGCCTTCTCCCGGAGGCCGACCAGGCCGATCACCTCCTCCGGGTCGCGCGGAGACGGGTAGTAGCGGGCGAAATGCCGCACGCTCTCGCGCACCGTCAACTCGGCGGGTGCCGATTCGTCCTGCCAGACGATTCCCACACGGGATCGCCACGCGCGCGTGGCGGTCGCCGGGTCCGCCCCCAGGACCGAGACCTCGCCGCCGTCCCGGGACCGGTTGCCCTGAAGGATCTCCACCGTGGTGCTCTTGCCCGCTCCGTTGGGTCCGAGCAGGCCGAACACCTCGCCCCGCCGGATGCCGAGATCGATGCCGTCCACCGCGGTCACGTCCCCGTACTGCTTGCGCAGCCCCCGTACGTCCACCGCGACGTCGTTCGCGTGTGCTGTCATGGCACTGAGGGTCGGCCGGAACCGAGCGTTCCGGGACGACCGTGCGTACTTCCTTATGTCCACCGAACGGTGGACAGGACCCCAGGTGCGGCACAATGGCCCCTGCCCGAAGAAGGTCCAACTCTCAAGCAGACGGAATCGGCGTGATGAGCAAGACGACAGTCAAGGACGCCTCCACCGAGCCCGGGCCCGAGCGTGCCGCCGGAGCGCGGACGGAGGGCGGCAGCCGCGCCTTCGCCCTGCTGCTGGTGATCACCGGCGCGGCCGGGGTGCTCGCCGCCTGGGTCATCACGATCGACAAGTTCAAGCTGCTGGAGGCGAAGGTCGAGGGCAAGACCTTCACCCCCGGGTGCAGCCTCAACCCGGTCGTCTCCTGCGGCAGCGTCATGGAGAGCAAGCAGGCCGCCGTCTTCGGCTTCCCGAACCCCATGCTCGGCCTGGTCTGCTACGGCGTCGTCATCTGCGTCGGCATGAGCCTGCTCACCCGGGCCCGCTTCCCGCGCTGGTACTGGCTGACCTTCAACGCCGGCACGCTCTTCGGCGTGGGCTTCTGCACCTGGCTGCAGTTCCAGTCCCTGTACCGGATCAACGCGCTGTGCCTGTGGTGCTGCCTGGCCTGGGTCGCCACGATCATCATGTTCTGGTACGTGACGTCGTTCAACGTCCGCAAGGACTTCCTGCCCGCCCCGCGCTGGCTGAAGGGCTTCTTCGGCGAGTTCACCTGGGTGCTCCCGGTGCTGCACGTCGGCGTCATCGGCATGCTGATCCTGACCCGCTGGTGGGACTTCTGGACCGGCTGAGCCCGGACCGGGCCCCGGCCACGTCGCCGGCACCGGGTCCCGGCCGCGTTGTCAGTGCGGTGATTTAGGGTTTCAGCGTGGAACCCGACCTGTTCACCGCGGCGGCGGAAGAGCGCCAGGAGAAGGACCCGGCAGGCAGCCCCCTGGCGGTGCGGATGCGCCCGCGCACCCTGGACGAGGTGGTGGGCCAGCAACACCTGCTCAAGCCCGGCTCGCCGCTGCGCCGGCTGGTCGGCGAGGGAGCGGGCGGCCCGGCCGGACCCTCCTCGGTGATCCTCTGGGGCCCGCCCGGCACCGGCAAGACGACCCTGGCGTACGTCGTCTCCAAGGCCACCAACAAGCGCTTCGTGGAACTGTCCGCGATCACCGCGGGCGTCAAGGAGGTCCGCGCGGTCATCGACGGCGCACGCCGCGCCACCGGGGGCTTCGGCAAGGAGACGGTCCTCTTCCTGGACGAGATCCACCGCTTCAGCAAGGCCCAGCAGGACTCCCTGCTCCCGGCGGTCGAGAACCGCTGGGTGACCCTGATCGCGGCCACCACCGAGAACCCGTACTTCTCGGTGATCTCCCCCCTGCTGTCACGCTCCCTGCTGCTCACCCTCGAACCCCTCACGGACGACGACGTGCGCGGGCTGCTCCGCCGCGCGCTGGCCGACGAGCGGGGCCTCGGCGCGGCCGTCGCCCTCCCCGAGGACACCGAGGACCACCTGCTGCGGATCGCCGGCGGCGACGCGCGCCGCGCCCTGACCGCGTTGGAGGCGGCGGCCGGCGCCGCGCTCGACAAGGGCGAGCCGGAGATCGCGCTCGGCACCCTGGAGGAGACGGTCGACCGGGCCGCCGTGAAGTACGACCGCGACGGCGACCAGCACTACGACGTGGTGAGCGCGCTCATCAAGTCCATCCGCGGCTCCGACGTGGACGCGGCCCTGCACTATCTGGCGCGGATGATCGAGGCCGGCGAGGACCCCCGTTTCATCGCCCGCCGGCTGATGATCTCCGCCAGCGAGGACATCGGGCTCGCCGATCCGAACGCCCTGCCGCTCGCGGTGGCCGCCGCCCAGGCCGTCGCCATGATCGGTTTCCCGGAGGCGGCCCTCACCCTCAGCCACGCCACCATCGCCCTGGCTCTCGCCCCCAAGTCCAACGCCGCGACGACGGCGATCGGCGCCGCCCTGGACGACGTACGCAAGGGGCTCGCTGGCCCGGTCCCGCCGCATCTGCGCGACGGGCACTACAAGGGCGCCGCCAAGCTCGGCCACGCCCAGGGGTATGTGTACCCGCACGACCTGCCCGAGGGCATCGCCGCCCAGCAGTACGCGCCGGACGCTCTCCAGGACCGTGAGTACTACACCCCGACCCGGCACGGCGCCGAGGCCCGGTACGCGGACGCGGTCGAATGGACCAGGAAGCACCTCGGTCGCAAGCGGTCCTGAGCGCCCTGTAGACTTCCTCGAAGCGCTGAGTCCCGCGCCGTCAGAGCGGGACAGCCAGCCGGAGACCCAGTCCCTCGGGGCTGGCTCCAGGAGCGTCGCGCACCGTCGAACGGTGTCGCGGGCAGCCCACCACCCCCCGGAGTCCCGGGACCGGCCGGTGGGCCACTCGCGTGCTGCACGTATGTGCCCAGACCAGGGAAGCGGCTGCCCGGCAGGTCCCCTGCGGACCCGGCGGGATTCCCCGGCTGCGGATGCGACCTCCCTCAACACTGACAAGCCGAACGACGAAAGAAGACAGGAACAGTGGCGAACCAGTCCCGCCCCAAGGTCAAGAAGTCGCGTGCCCTCGGCATCGCGCTGACCCCGAAGGCCGTCAAGTACTTCGAGGCCCGTCCCTACCCGCCGGGTGAGCACGGCCGCGGCCGCAAGCAGAACTCGGACTACAAGGTCCGTCTGCTGGAGAAGCAGCGCCTGCGCGCTCAGTACGACATCTCCGAGCGCCAGCTGGTGCGCGCCTACGAGCGTGCGTCCAAGGTCCAGGGCAAGACCGGTGAGGCCCTGATCGTCGAGCTGGAGCGCCGTCTCGACGCGCTGGTCCTGCGTTCGGGCATCGCCCGCACGATCTACCAGGCCCGCCAGATGGTCGTCCACGGCCACATCCAGGTCAACGGCCAGAAGGTGGACAAGCCGTCCTACGGCGTGCGCCCGGACGACGTCATCCAGGTCCGCGACCGCAGCAAGGACAAGACGCTCTTCCAGATCGCCCGTGAGGGCGGCTTCGCCCCCGACGGCGAGACCCCGCGCTACCTCCAGGTGAACCTCAAGGCCCTGGCGTTCCGCCTGGATCGCGAGCCGAACCGCAAGGAAGTCCCGGTGATCTGCGACGAGCAGCTCGTCGTCGAGTACTACGCCCGCTGATCACCCTCGGCGGCGGCAGTACCACCGGGCCTTGTGCCTCGCCCGCCGCTTCCCACCGCACCGGTGGGAAGCGGCGGGCGCTTTCGTCCACCCGACGCCTTGCGGAAGCCGAAATCCGGTACGGCGGGCCACCGCGGGCGCGATAGGGTCGGATGGCGACTTTCGAAAGTGCCCGTCGGCAAGTGCCCAGCGACAGCCCGTGGGCACCCCAGTGACAGCAGGGAGCGGTGCAGCGTGTCCGGTGGAGAGGTTGCCGGAATCCTGGTGGCCGTCTTCTGGGCGATCCTGGTCTCCTTCCTCGCCGTTGCCCTGGCGAGGCTGGCCCAGACGCTCAAGGCGACCACCAAACTGGTGGCGGACGTGACCGACCAGGCCGTCCCGCTACTCTCCGACGCCTCCGCCGCGGTGCGCTCCGCACAGACCCAGATCGACCGGGTCGACGCCATCGCCTCGGACGTCCAGGAGGTCACCTCCAACGCCTCGGCGCTGTCGACGACCGTCGCGTCCACCTTCGGCGGCCCCCTCGTCAAGGTCGCGGCGTTCGGCTACGGCGTGCGCCGGGCCATCACCGGCCGGCGTGAGGACGTGCCCGGCAAGGCGCCCCGGCGTACCGTGATCGTGGGCCGCACCATCCCGTCCGCGCGGCGGGGGAAGCGGAACACCCGGGAAAAGAGAGACTGACCGAGCGATGTTCCGCCGTACGTTCTGGTTCACCACGGGCGTCGCCGCCGGTGTGTGGGCCACCACCAAGGTCAACCGCAAGCTGAAGCAGCTGACCCCGGAAAGCCTCGCCGCGACCGCGGCCAACAAGGCACTCGTGACGGGCCGGCGCGTCAAGGACCGAGCGGTGGGCTTCGCCCTCGACGTCCGCGACAACATGGCCCAGCGGGAAGCCGAACTCGAAGACGCCCTCGGCATCCACGAGGACCCGCAGCTCCCCGCCCCCAGGCGCTACGCCGCCATCGAGAACCGCAGCAACCCGACGTACGTCGACCCCACGACGTACTCGCACGACCGGAATGAGGACCACTGATGGAGTCGGCCGAGATTCGTCGCCGCTGGTTGAGCTTCTTCGAGGAGCGCGGTCACACCGTCGTCCCTTCGGCGTCGCTCATCGCGGACGACCCGACTCTGCTCCTCGTCCCGGCCGGCATGGTGCCCTTCAAGCCCTACTTCCTGGGCGAGGTCAAGCCGCCGTTCCCGCGCGCCACCAGCGTGCAGAAGTGCGTGCGCACGCCGGACATCGAGGAGGTCGGCAAGACCACCCGGCACGGCACGTTCTTCCAGATGTGCGGCAACTTCTCCTTCGGCGACTACTTCAAGGAAGGCGCCATCAAGCTCGCCTGGGAACTGCTCACCACCCCCCAGGACAAGGGCGGTTACGGCCTCGACCCCGAGCGCCTGTGGATCACCGTCTACAAGGACGACGACGAGGCCGAGCAGATCTGGCACGAGGTCGTCGGCGTGCCCAAGGAGCGCATCCAGCGCCTGGGCATGAAGGACAACTTCTGGTCCATGGGCGTCCCCGGCCCGTGCGGTCCCTGCTCCGAGATCAACTACGACCGCGGCCCCGAGTTCGGCGCCGAGGGCGGCCCCGCCGTCAACGACGAGCGGTACGTGGAGATCTGGAACCTCGTCTTCATGCAGTACGAGCGCGGCGAGGGCACCGGCAAGGACAACTTCGAGATCCTCGGCGACCTGCCGAGCAAGAACATCGACACCGGCCTCGGCCTGGAACGCCTCGCCATGATTCTGCAGGGCGTGCAGAACATGTACGAGATCGACACCTCCATGGCCGTGATCGCCAAGGCCACCGAGCTGACCGGTGTCCCCTACGGCGACGCCCACGACTCGGACGTCTCCCTGCGCGTGGTCACCGACCACATGCGCACCGCCACCATGCTCATCGGCGACGGCGTGACCCCCGGCAACGAGGGCCGCGGCTATGTGCTGCGCCGCATCATGCGCCGCGCCATCCGCAACATGCGGCTGCTGGGTGCCACCGGTCTGGTCGTCAAGGACCTGATCGACACCGTGATCGGCACGATGGGCCGGCAGTACCCGGAACTGGTCACCGACCGCGAGCGCATCGAGAAGGTCGCCCTCGCCGAGGAGGCCGCCTTCCTCAAGACGCTGAAGGCCGGCACCAACATCCTCGACACCGCCGTCACCGAGACCAAGGCCGCCGGCGGCACGGTCCTGCCCGGCGACAAGGCGTTCCTGCTCCACGACACCTGGGGCTTCCCCATCGACCTCACCCTGGAGATGGCCGCCGAACAGGGCCTGTCCGTGGACGAGGACGGCTTCCGCCGCCTGATGAAGGAGCAGCGGGAGCGCGCCAAGGCCGACGCCCAGGCCAAGAAGACCGGCCACGCCGACCTCGGCGCCTACCGGGAGATCGCCGACTCGGCCGGCGAGACCGACTTCATCGGCTACGCCGACACCGAGGGCGAGTCCACGGTCGTCGGCATCCTGGTCGACGGCGTCTCCTCGCCCGCCGCCACGGAGGGCGACGAGGTCGAGGTCGTCCTCGACCGCACCCCGTTCTACGCCGAGGGCGGCGGCCAGATCGGCGACACCGGCCGGATCAGGGTCGACTCCGGTGCCGTCATCGACGTCCGCGACACCCAGAAGCCGGTGCCCGGCGTGTACGTCCACAAGGGCGTCGTCCAGGTCGGCGAGGTGACGGTCGGCGCCAAGGCCCACGCCGCCATCGACCACCGCCGGCGCAAGGCCATCGCCCGCGCCCACTCGGCCACCCACCTCACCCACCAGGCGCTGCGCGACGCCCTCGGCCCGACCGCCGCCCAGGCCGGCTCGGAGAACCAGCCGGGCCGCTTCCGCTTCGACTTCGGCTCCCCGTCCGCCGTGCCCACGGCCGTGATGACCGACGTCGAACAGAAGATCAACGAGGTGCTGGCCCGCGACCTCGACGTGCACGCCGAGGTCATGGGCATCGACGAGGCCAAGAAGCAGGGCGCCATCGCCGAGTTCGGCGAGAAGTACGGCGAGCGGGTCCGCGTCGTGACCATCGGCGACTTCTCCAAGGAGCTGTGCGGCGGCACGCATGTGCACAACACCGCCCAGCTGGGCCTGGTCAAGCTGCTCGGCGAGTCCTCCATCGGCTCCGGTGTGCGCCGCATCGAGGCCCTGGTCGGCGTGGACGCCTACGCCTTCCTCGCCCGCGAGCACACGGTCGTCAACCAGCTGACCGAACTGCTCAAGGGCCGCCCGGAGGACCTGCCCGAGAAGGTCTCCTCGATGCTCGGCAAGCTGAAGGACGCCGAGAAGGAGATCGAGAAGTTCCGCGCCGAGAAGGTGCTCCAGGCCGCCGCCGGTCTCGCCGAGTCCGCCAAGGACGTCCGCGGGATCGCCGTCGTCACGGGCCGGGTGCCGGACGGCACCACGCCGGACGACCTGCGCAGGCTGGTCCTCGACGTGCGCGGGCGCATCCAGGGCGGCCGGGGCGCCGTCGTCGCCCTGTTCACCGTGGCCAACGGCAAGCCGCTCACGGTCATCGCCACCAACGAGGCCGCCCGCGAGCGCGGCCTCAAGGCAGGTGACCTGGTCCGCACCGCCGCCAAGACGCTCGGCGGCGGCGGTGGCGGCAAGCCGGACGTCGCCCAGGGCGGCGGCCAGCACCCGGCCGCCATCGGCGACGCCGTGGACGCCGTCGAACGCCTGGTCGCCGAGACCGCCAAGTAGGGACGGCCCAGATCATGCGCAGAGGACGTCGGCTCGCGATCGACGTCGGGGACGCCCGTATCGGGGTCGCCTCGTGCGACCCCGACGGGATCCTCGCCACCCCGGTGGAGACCGTCCCCGGCCGGGACGTCCCGGCCGCCCACCGCCGGCTCGGGCAACTCGTCGAGGAGTACGAGCCGATCGAGGTCGTCGTCGGCCTGCCCCGCTCCCTCAAGGGGGGCGAGGGCCCGGCCGCGGTCAAGGTGCGCGCCTTCGCCCAGGAGCTGGCCAAGGGCATCGCGCCCGTCCCGGTGCGGCTCGTGGACGAGCGGCTGACCACCGTGACGGCCGGCCAGGGACTGCGCGCCTCGGGGGTCAGGTCGAAGAAGGGCCGCTCCGTCATCGACCAGGCCGCGGCCGTGGTCATCCTTCAGCAGACCCTCGAATCCGAACGGGTGTCAGGCAGGCCACCCGGCGAGGGCGTCGAAGTGGTCATCTGATCGCGATACGGTAACGTTCCGCGCGATGCGGTGGTGTTCGAACAGCTGCCGCACAGCAAGAGGCGGAAAGGGACCGGCGGCAGCCGCGGGACCGGCGCCTCGCGGCTCTAGGGGATCGATGACTGAGTATGGCCGGGGCCAAGGCTCCGAACCGTGGCATCCGGAGGACCCGTTGTACGGGGACGGCGGATGGGGAGGCCAGCAGACCCAGCCGGGTCAGCAGGCCCCCTACGGCGGCCTGCCCCAGCACCACCCGCAGCAGCCGCAGTACGACGGCTGGCACCAGCAGCAGTCCGGGTACGACCAGTACGGCGGGCAGCAGTACCCGCACTACGGCGAACAGGGTCATCAGCAGTACGCACAGCAGGGCGACGAGCAGTACCCCGGTCACCAGCAGCAGCCCCACGCGGGTCACGACCAGCAGCACTACGGCGGCCACGGCCAGCAGCAGTACCCCGGTCACCAGCAGCAGCCCCACGCAGGTCATGACCAGCAGCACTACGGCGGCCACGGTCAGCAGCAGTACCCCGAGCACGACCAGCAGCAGTACCCGGGGCAGTCCCAGCCGCAGTACCCGCAGGGCGGCTGGGACGCCACCGGCACCCACGGCCATGTGCCCTACGCCGCCGACCCGGGCGACCCCTACGGCCAGCAGCCGGGGGCGTACGGCGCGGAGCAGCCCGACCTCTACGGCACCCCCGACGCCTATCCGCCGCCGCGGCCGCCCGGCCGCAGACGATCCGAGCCGGAGCCCGAGACCGACTGGGACCCCGGCCCTGACCAGGGCGAGCACGCGTTCTTCGCGGGCGGCGGCGATGACGAGACCGACGACGACCTCGACCACGACCCGGCGACGCGGCGCGGGCGCGGCGACCGCAGGGGCAAGGGCGCCAAAGGCGGCAAAGGAGCCAAGAAACGGCGCAACGGCTGCGCGTGCATGGTGGTCGTGCTCGTCTTCGGCGGCGGACTCGGCGGGGTCGGATACTTCGGATTGAAGTTCTACCAAAATCGTTTCGGCGCGGCCCCGGACTTTGCGGGCAACGGCACGAACGAAACCGTGACCGTGGAAATCCCCAAAGGCGCGGGCGGTTACGAGATCGGGCGACGGCTGAAGGACGCAGGGGTCGTCAAGAGCGTCGACGCGTTCGTCTCCGCCCAGTCGCAGAATCCCGAGGGCGACACGATCCAGGCCGGCGCCTATCTGCTGAAGAAAGAGATGTCCGCCGCCAGCGCCGTGAAATTGATGCTCGACCCGACGAGCCAGAGTAATGTGCTGGTCAAACCGGGTGAACGCAATGCCCAGGTGTACCAGGCGATCGACAAACAGCTCGGCCTCGCGTCCGGCACCACGCAAAAGACCGCCCAGAAGGAGTACAAGAAGCTCGGGATGCCGAGCTGGGCGCAGAAGAACAGCCGGATCCGGGACCCGCTGGAGGGCTTCCTCTTCCCCGGCACGTACCCGGCCGCGAAGGGCATGAAGCCCGACACCGTCCTGAAGCAGATGGTCGCCCAGGCCAAGCAGAAGTACGTCGGCTACGGACTGGAGGCCAAGGCCAAGGAACTCGACCTGGCCGACCCCTTCCAACTCGTCACGGTCGCGAGCCTGGTCCAGGCCGAGGGCAAGACGCACGACGACTTCCGCAAGATGGCGGAAGTGATCTACAACCGTCTCAAGCCCACGAACACCGAGACCAACCGGCTGCTGCAGTTCGACTCGACCTTCAACTACCTGAAGGGCCAGAGCAATATCCACATCAGCGAGTCCGAGATCAACAGCAACAAGGACCCGTACAACACCTACACCAACACGGGCCTGCCGCCCGGACCGATCGGAAACCCGGGCGACGACGCCCTGAAGGCCGCGCTCAATCCCACCCACGACGGCTGGATCTACTTCGTGGCGACCGACGGACAGAGCAACACGGAATTTGCCAAGACCTACGACGAGTTCCAGAAACTGAAGGACAAGTTCAACGCCAACAACGGCCGCTGACACCGCCCGCCCGCCGCACTCGGCGGCGGGCGGCTCGGGTACCGTTGCAGCCCGATGCACATCGGGTCGGTGAACAGCGGCGGAGCGGTGATGGAAAACGTTCGGTACAAGCGGGCCGCCGTGCTCGGATCCCCCATCGCGCACTCGCTCTCCCCGGTGCTGCACCGCGCCGCGTACGCCGAACTCGGGCTCACCGACTGGGTGTACGAGCGCTTCGAGGTCGACGAGGCCGGGCTGCCCGGGTTCTTCGCGCGGCTGGGCCCCGAGTGGGCGGGGCTCTCGCTGACCATGCCGCTCAAGCGCGCGGTCATCCCGTTGGTCGACGAGATCACCGAGACGGCCGCCTCGGTCGACGCGGTCAACACGGTCGTATGCACCGAGGACGGCCGTCGCGTCGGCGACAACACCGACATCCCGGGCATGGTGGCCGCGCTGCGCGAGCACGGAATCGAACAGGTCCACACCGCCGCGATCCTCGGCGCCGGCGCCACCGCCTCCTCCGCGCTCGCCGCCCTGGCGCGGATCTGCACCGGCGAGGTCGTCGCCTACGTCCGCAGCGCGGCCCGCGCCGCCGAGATGCGGCAGTGGGGCGAACGGCTCGACGTCGACGTCCGCACCGCGAACTGGGCGGATGCCGCCGAGGCGCTGCACGCCCCGCTGGTCGTCGCCACCACCCCGGCGGGCACCACCGACGCGCTCGCCACCGCCGTACCGGAGCGGCCCGCCACCCTCTTCGACGTGCTCTACGAGCCCTGGCCGACCGCCCTCGCGGCCCGCTGGTCCATGGCCGGCGGGGCCGTCGTCGGCGGCCTCGACCTCCTCGTGCACCAGGCCGTGCTCCAGGTCGAGCAGATGACCGGCCGCGCACCGGCCCCGCTGGAGGCCATGCGCCGGGCGGGGGAGAAGGCCCTCGCCGAACGCTGACGTGTCCATTCGGCGTCCGCCTGCTGGACCGGCGGCCTTGCGCCGGGCCGGACGTGGGAGGATCGGAGGTGGCGGACCGGGGCCGCGCACCCGGGCACGCCGTCGCCGTACGCGAGGACGCGCGTACGCAGGGCAGTACCAGGGCGCGATCCCAGAGGAGCACCGTTGAGCAGGCTGCGTTGGCTGACCGCGGGGGAGTCCCACGGTCCCGCACTCGTCGCGACGCTGGAGGGCCTTCCCGCCGGCGTGCCGATCACCACGGAGATGGTGGCGGACCAGATGGCCCGGCGGCGGCTCGGCTATGGGCGGGGCGCGCGCATGTCGTTCGAGCGGGACGAGGTCACGTTCCTGGGCGGGGTGCGGCACGGGCTGACGCTGGGCTCGCCGGTGGCGGTCATGGTGGGCAACACGGAATGGCCCAAGTGGGAGCAGGTCATGGCGGCCGATCCGGTGGACCCCCAGGTGCTGGAGGGCCTGGCCCGCAATGCGCCGCTGACCCGGCCGCGGCCGGGGCACGCCGATCTGGCGGGGATGCAGAAGTACGGGTTCGACGAGGCCCGGCCGGTCCTTGAGCGTGCCTCGGCGCGGGAGACCGCGGCGCGGGTGGCGCTCGGCGCGGTGGCCAGGTCGTATCTGAAGGAGACCGCGGGGATCGAGGTCGTCAGCCACGTCGTGGAACTGGCCGCGGCGAAGGCGCCCTACGGCGTGTACCCGACGCCCGCCGACGTGGAGCGGCTGGACGCGGACCCGGTGCGCTGCCTGGACGCGGACGCGTCGAAGGCGATGGTCGCGGAGATCGACCAGGCCCACAAGGACGGTGACACGCTCGGCGGTGTGGTCGAGGTGCTGGCCTACGGGGTGCCGGTGGGGCTCGGTTCGCATGTGCACTGGGACCGGAAGCTGGACGCGCGGCTGGCCGCGGCGCTGATGGGCATCCAGGCCATCAAGGGCGTCGAACTGGGTGACGGGTTCGGCCTTGCGCGGGTGCCGGGGTCGAAGGCGCATGACGAGATCGTGACCACGCCGGAGGGTATCCGGCGTGCGTCGGGGCGTTCCGGCGGCACCGAGGGCGGGCTGTCGACGGGTGAGCTGCTGCGGGTACGGGCGGCGATGAAGCCGATCGCGACGGTGCCGCGCGCCCTCGCCACCGTCGACGTGGCCACCGGCGAGCCGGCCCGGGCGCACCACCAGCGGTCGGATGTGTGCGCGGTGCCGGCCGCGGGGATCGTCGCGGAGGCGATGGTCGCCCTGGTGCTGGCGGACGCGGTCGCGGAGAAGTTCGGCGGCGACAGCGTGCCGGAGACCCGCCGTAACGTGCGCTCCTACCTCGACAGTCTCACGATCCGGTGAGCGCCGTGCCTGCGATCGTGCTCGTGGGGCCGATGGGGGTCGGCAAGTCCACCGTCGGAGAGCTGCTGGCCGTCCGGCTGGGCGTGCCCTACCGGGACACCGACGACGACATCGTGGCCGCCGAGGGCCGGACCATCGCCGAGATCTTCGTGGACGACGGCGAGGCCGCGTTCCGCGCGATCGAGAAGCGCGCGGTGCGCACCGCGCTCGCCGAGCACGCGGGCGTGCTGGCGCTGGGCGGCGGCGCGATCCTCGACGCGGACACCCGCGCCCTGCTGTCCGCGCACCGGGTGGTCTATCTCTCCATGGACGTGGAGGAGGCGGTCAGGCGCACCGGTCTGAACGCGGCCCGGCCGCTGCTGGCGGTCAATCCGCGCCGGCAGTGGCGGGAGCTGATGGAGGCGCGCCGGCACCTGTACGAGGAGGTCGCCACCGCGGTCGTGGCCACCGACGGCCGCACGCCCGAAGAGGTCACCCAAGAAGCCCTGGACGCACTGGAGTTGAAGGAAGCATGAGCGAGACGGTGACGCGGATCCAGGTCGCCGGCACGGCGGGCACCGAAGCCTACGAGGTGCTGGTCGGCCGCCGGCTGTTGGGCGAACTGCCCCACCTGGTGGGACCGCGCGCCAAGCGGGTCGCGGTCATCCACCCCGAAGCGCTGGCCGAGACCGGGGACGCGCTCCGCGCCGACCTGGCCGAGCAGGGCTACGAGGCGATCGCCGTCCAGGTGCCGAACGCGGAGGAGGCCAAGACCGCCGAGGTCGCCGCCTACTGCTGGAAGGCGCTCGGCCAGTCCGGGTTCACCCGCACCGACGTCATCGTCGGCGTGGGCGGCGGCGCGACCACCGACCTCGCCGGATTCGTCGCCGCGACCTGGCTGCGCGGTGTGCGCTGGATCGCCGTACCGACAACCGTGCTGGCCATGGTGGACGCGGCGGTCGGCGGCAAGACCGGGATCAACACCGCCGAGGGCAAGAACCTCGTCGGCGCCTTCCACCCGCCCGCGGGCGTGCTGTGCGACCTCGCCGCGCTGGAGACGCTGCCCGTGCACGACTACGTCTCCGGCCTCGCCGAGATCATCAAGGCCGGGTTCATCGCCGACCCGGTCATCCTGGACCTCATCGAGTCGGACCCCGAGGCCGCGCGCACCCCGGCAGGACCGCACACGGCCGAACTGGTCGAGCGGTCGATCCGGGTGAAGGCGGAGGTGGTCTCCGCCGACCTGAAGGAGTCCGGCCCGCGGGAGATTCTCAACTACGGCCATACGCTCGGCCACGCCATCGAGAAGAACGAACGCTACCAGTGGCGGCACGGCGCGGCCGTGGCCGTGGGCATGCACTTCGCCGCCGAACTCGGCCGTCTCGCGGGCCGGTTGGACGACGCGACGGCCGACCGCCACCGCGCCGTCCTGGAGTCGGTCGGGCTGCCCCTGCACTACCGTTACGACCAGTGGCCCAAGCTGCTGGAGACCATGAGGGTCGACAAGAAGTCCCGCGGCGACCTGCTGCGCTTCGTCGTCCTCGACGGGCTCGCCAAGCCCACCGTCCTCGAAGGACCGGACCCGGCCGTGCTGCTCGCCGCCTACGGCGAAGTGGGGCAGTAAGTCCGTCCGCGCTCCATACGTCCGATTCCCCTCGCGCAGCGGGCACTTCGGACCGTCCCCGGCCGTTTCACCAAACGACGGCCGGGGACGGTACCGTTCGGTAGCAAGCGGGGGCTCGCACTCCGCGGCCGGCGCCCAGGGCCAGCGGCGGACCGAGCCCGTAAGGAACGAGACGGAGTGGCACCGGATGCAGCACGCAGTGGGGTCACCGCTGCCGCAGCCCCACCAGCCGGGGCAGGAACCGGCCGCCGGCTGGTCGCCGGCCGCACACCACCCGGGTGCGGGAGCCCACCAGCCTCCCGCACCCGCGCCCCCACCGCCACCCGTGCCGGGCTACACCGGCTCGGGCGCCCCCGCGGGACCGGTGCCGCCCGCACCCCCGCGGCACATCCCCGCCCCGGCCGCCCCGCCCGTGCCGGACGGCACCGGGCATGTGCCACTGCCACCGGGCGGCCCCGTCCCCGCGCCCAGCACACCGCCCGCCACCGCCACCGCGCCGGACGCCACCACCACGACGCTGGCCGTGCTGCTCATCGGCCCCGCGGGCGCCGGCAAGACGAGCGTCGCCAAGTACTGGGCCGACCACCGACGGGTCCCCACCGCCCACATCAGCCTGGACGACGTACGCGAATGGGTGCGCTCCGGCTTCGCCGACCCGCAGACCGGCTGGAACGACCACTCCGAGGCGCAGTACCGGCTGGCCCGCCGCACCTGCGGTTTCGCCGCGCGCAACTTCCTGGCCAACGGCATCTCCTGCATCCTGGACGACGCCGTGTTCCCGGACCGTCCGGTGGTGGGCCTCGGCGGCTGGAAGCGGCACGTCGGCCCGGGCCTGCTCCCGGTGGTGCTGCTGCCCGGCCTCGACATCGTCCTGGAGCGCAATGCCGAACGCACCGGCAACCGCAGGCTGACCGACGAGGAGGTCGCCCGCATCCACGGCCGCATGGCCGGGTGGTACGGCTCGGGGCTGCCGATCATCGACAATTCCCAGCTGGACGTGCCCGGCACGGCCCGCGTCCTGAACGACGTCCTGGCCAGGGCGATAGCGAGCCCGCCCACCTGGTGAGCGGGACGGGCGCACCCCTCGCCGGTGCCCGACTACGGGCTGCCCGGCACCCGGGACACGGCCGTCCGTGCCCCCCGATCCCTCGAACGGCAGTCTCCCAACCGGCACAATCCCGTCACCGCTTCTAGGCTCGACTCATGTCAGAGGTGTACGCGAACCGCCGCTCCCGGCTGAGGGAGCGCTGCACCGCGGCCGGCACCGCGGCGGCGCTCGTCACCCGCCCCGCCAATGTGCGCTATCTGGCGGGCGCCGCCCCGCAGGGCGCGGTCATGCTCCTCGGCAGCAGCGAGGACCTGCTGGTGTGCGCCGAGCCGCCCGACGACCGCCCCACCGAGGGGCGGCCGGACGAGCACCTGCGGGTGCACGTCCTGCCCATGCCCGGCGGTGACCCGGCCGTGGCCGCCGCGGGTCTCGCCGCCGGCCAGGGGGCCGACACCCTCGCGGTCGAGGAACACCACCTCACCATGGCCCGCTACCGGGCCGCCGCCTCGGTCGCGCCCGGTCTGCGCCTCACCGATCTCGGCGCGGCCGTCGAGCAGCTGCGGGTGGTCAAGGACGAGGAGGAGATCTCCCTGCTGCGGATCGGCGCGGAGATCGCCGACCAGGCCCTCGGTGAGCTGCTGGAGTCGATCCTGGTGGGCCGCACCGAGCGGCACCTCGCGCTGGAGCTGGAACGGCGCCTGGTCGACCACGGCGCCGACGGACCCGCGTTCTCGACCTCGGTCGCCACCGGACCCCACTCCGGGCGCCGCGGTCACCGCCCCACCGACCGGCGGGTCGAGGAGGGCGACTTCCTCTCCGTCTGCCTGGGCGCCGCCTACCGGGGCTATCGCTGCGAGATCGGCCGGACCTTCGTCATCGGTACGTCACCCGCCGACTGGCAGGTCGAGCTGTACGACCTGGTCTTCGCCGCGCAGCGGGCCGGCCGGGAGGCCCTGGCGCCCGGCGCCGCGTTCCGCGACGTGGACCGCGCCGCCCGCCAGGTGCTGGACTGCGCGGGCTACGGCGAGGGCCTGCCACCGGTCACCGGACATGGCGTCGGACTCGAAATCGACGAGGACCCTCAGTTGGGCCCCGCCGTCATGGGTAAACTGGACGCTTGCGTGCCGGTCACCGTCGAACCGGGGGTCCACCTCCCGGGCCGGGGCGGTGTCCGGATCGATGACACGCTCGTCGTGCGCCCCGAGGCGGACGGCGGACCCGAGCTACTCACCATCACGACCAAGGAGCTGCTCGCGCTGTAGCGAACGCAGGGAGGTGCAGGCACGTCCCGCCGCCGCTCGGTTCGTGCACCGGGGTCGTCCACGTCAGTCCAGGAGATTCCGCAACCGTGGCTTCCACGAACGACCTCAAGAACGGCCTGGTGCTCAAGCTCGAAGGCGGCCAGCTCTGGTCCGTCGTCGAGTTCCAGCACGTCAAGCCCGGCAAGGGCCCGGCATTCGTGCGTACCAAGCTCAAGAACGTGCTCTCCGGCAAGGTCGTCGACAAGACCTTCAACGCCGGTGTCAAGGTCGAGACGGCCACTGTCGACAAGCGCGACATGCAGTTCTCGTACATGGATGGCGACTACTTCGTCTTCATGGACATGGAGACCTACGACCAGCTGCACATCGACCGCAAGGTCGTCGGCGACGCCGCCAACTTCCTGATCGAGGGTTTCGAGGCCACCGTCGCGCAGCACGAGGGCGAAGTGCTCTTCGTGGAGCTGCCCGCCGCCGTCGAGCTGACCATCCAGGAGACCGAGCCCGGCGTCCAGGGCGACCGCTCCACCGGCGGCACCAAGCCCGCCACGCTGGAGACCGGCCACCAGATCCAGGTTCCGCTCTTCATCACCACCGGTGAGAAGATCAAGGTCGACACCCGCACCAGCGACTACCTCGGCCGGGTGAACAGCTAACCGTGGCTGCCCGCAACACGGCCCGCAAACGTGCCTTCCAGATCCTCTTCGAGGCCGACCAGCGCGGTGCCGGGGTCCTGACGGTCCTCGCGGACTGGATCCGGCTCTCGCGGTCCGACCCGCGGCAGCCGCCGGTGAGCGAGTACACGATGCAGCTGGTCGAGGGCTACGCGGAGCACGCGGAGCGCATCGACGAGCTGATCGCCCAGTACTCGGTCGGCTGGACGCTCGACCGGATGCCGGTCGTGGACCGCAACATCCTGCGGCTCGGCGCCCACGAGCTGATCTGGGGCGACGAGACCCCGGACGCCGTCGTCCTCGACGAGATGGTGCAGCTGGCCAAGGAGTTCTCCACGGACGAGTCACCCGCGTTCGTCAACGGGCTGCTCGGCCGGCTCAAGGAGCTGAAGCCGTCGCTGCGGCGCGACTAGCCCGGCTCGCACCCACTGGGGCGTGGGCGCCGCGGGAAGGCGGCAGAAGGGCGGCTGGGGAGCCCCTCGGGCCATCCACGCAGGTCGCCGCGCCCCTGGCGGTCGTATGACAGGAAAAGCCGCCGGGGTGGCCGGAACCATGAGGTTCCGGCCAGCCCGGCGGCACGTTTCTGCTGAGTCGTTCAGCGGCTCAGCTCTCCTCGTGGGCGGCCACGGCACGACGCGCGTCCGCGTCCAGCACACCCCAGCTGATCAGCTGCTCGGTGAGGACCGACGGCGACTGGTCGTAGATGACGGCGAGTGTGCGCAGGTCGTCCTGGCGGATCGACAGCACCTTGCCGTTGTAGTCTCCGCGCTGCGACTGGATCGTCGCCGCGTAACGCTGCAGGGGACCCGCCTTCTCGGCCGGCACGGTGGCCAGCCGCTCCAGGTCCAGGACCAGCTTCGGCGGCGGCTCGGCGGCGCCGCCCGGGGTCGTACCGGGCAGCAGTTCCTGCACGGGAACGCCATAGAAGTCCGCCAGCTCCGCGAGGCGCTGCACGGTCACGGCGCGGTCGCCGCGCTCGTACGAGCCGACGACGACTGCCTTCCAGCGGCCCTGGGACTTCTCCTCGACACCGTGGAGGGAAAGGCCCTGCTGGGTGCGGATGGCCCGGAGCTTGGCCCCGAGCTGTTTGGCGTATTCGCTGGACATATAGCTCCCCGGACACTGTGTCGACGCGGCCGGCTGCGATTCCCGCCGCGCGGCTGGTAACTCACTGTGAGGTTACGCAGCGTGACACTTCTGCGTCAAGCCGAATGGTCCACACCGACTCTTCCGTGGTGCCGGCGAACGACTGCGCCAATCGGGTGACCGGGGCGCCCCGGACGACCTGCTACGGTGGATGGCGCAATTCCGGCGTCCTTTAAGGTCCGTCCCGTGAGGCGGAGAAGGAGGTCCGTTTCGTATGGACATGCAAGCCTCCGATGCCCGGCCCGTGCTCGAAGGGGCCGACATCGCGCGGGTGTTGACCCGCATCGCCCACGAGATCGTCGAGCGCGCCAAGGGCGCCGACGACGTGGTGCTCCTCGGCATTCCGACCCGGGGTGTCTTCCTCGCCCAGCGGCTCGCCGCCAAGCTCGCCGAGATCACCGACCGCAAGATTCCGGCCGGCTCGCTCGACATCACGATGTACCGCGACGACCTGCGCCTGCACCCGCCGCGCGCGCTGGCCCGCACCGACATCCCCGGTGACGGCATCGACGGCCGCCTCGTCGTCCTCGTCGACGACGTGCTCTTCTCCGGCCGCACCATCCGCGCCGCCCTCGACGCCCTGGGCGACATCGGGCGCCCGCGTGCCGTGCAGCTCGCGGTCCTCGTCGACCGCGGCCACCGCGAGCTGCCCATCCGCGCCGACTACGTCGGCAAGAACCTCCCCACGTCGCTGCGGGAGACGGTCAAGGTCCAGCTCACCGAGGAGGACGGTCGCGACACCGTGCTGCTCGGCGTCAAGCAGGCCGCCCCGGGCGACCAGTAGCACGTCGGCGCGCGCGCCACGCCGTGCGCCGCGTCACCGCGCCCACGCCTGCCCGGATTCTCCCGATACCTGAACTGCCTTACGGAGCCTGACAGATGCAGCGCCATCTCATCTCGGCCGCCGACCTCACCCGCGACGACGCCGTCCTGATCCTCGACACCGCCGAGGAGATGGCCCGGGTCGCCGACCGGCCGATCAAGAAGCTGCCGACCCTGCGCGGCCGGACGATCGTCAACCTCTTCTTCGAGGACTCCACCCGCACCCGGATCTCCTTCGAGGCCGCCGAGAAGCGGCTGTCCGCGGACGTCATCAACTTCACCGCCAAGGGGTCCAGCGTCTCCAAGGGCGAGTCCCTGAAGGACACCGCACAGACCCTGGAGGCCATGGGCGTCGACGCGGTCGTCATCCGGCACGGCGCATCCGGCGCCCCCTACCGCCTGGCCAACTCCGGCTGGATCGACGCAGCCGTGATCAACGCGGGCGACGGCACCCACCAGCACCCCACCCAGGCGCTGCTCGACGCGTTCACCATGCGCCGCCGGCTGGTGGGCCGGGACGCCGGCCTCGGCCGGGACCTCGCCGGCCGGCGCATCACCGTCGTCGGTGACGTCCTACACAGCCGCGTCGCCCGCTCCAACGTCGACCTGCTGCACACCCTGGGCGCCGAGGTCACCCTGGTCGCCCCGCCCACCCTGCTGCCGGTCGGCATCGAGACATGGCCCTGCGAGGTCTCCTACGACCTCGACGCCACGCTGCCCAAGTCCGACGCGGTGATGATGCTGCGGGTGCAGCGGGAGCGGATGAGCGCCGCCTTCTTCCCCACCGAGCGCGAGTACGCCCGGCGCTACGGCCTCGACGCCGAGCGGATGGCGCGGATGCCCGAGCACGCCATCGTCATGCACCCCGGCCCGATGGTCCGCGGCATGGAGATCACCGCCGAGGTCGCCGACTCCGACCGCTGCACCGCCGTCGAACAGGTCGCCAACGGAGTGTCCATCCGGATGGCCGTCCTCTACCTGCTGCTCGGCGGCAACGAACCCGCCGTCACCCACGCCCGCACCACCGAGGAGAAGTGAGAACCGTGAGCAAGACCCTGATCCGTGGTGCCGAAGTGCTCGGCGGCGCACCGCAGGACGTCCTGATCGACGGCGAGACCATCGCCGCGGTGGGCACCGGGCTGGGCGCCGACGGCGCCGAGGTGGTCGACGCCGCGGGGAAGGTCCTGCTCCCCGGCCTCGTCGACCTGCACACCCACCTGCGCGAGCCCGGCCGCGAGGACTCCGAGACCGTGCTGACCGGCACCCGCGCCGCCGCCTCGGGCGGCTACACCGCCGTGTTCGCCATGGCCAACACCTTCCCGGTCGCCGACACGGCGGGCGTCGTCGAGCAGGTCTACCGGCTCGGGCGGGAGCACGGCTACTGCGACGTCCAGCCGATCGGCGCCGTCACCGTCGGCCTCGAAGGCAAGCAGCTCGCCGAACTGGGCGCCATGCACGAGTCCGCCGCGGGCGTCACCGTCTTCTCCGACGACGGCAGGTGCGTCGACGACGCCGTGATCATGCGGCGCGCGCTGGAGTACGTGAAGGCGTTCGGCGGCGTGGTCGCCCAGCACGCGCAGGAGCCGCGGCTGACCGAGGGCGCCCAGATGAACGAGGGCGTCGTCTCCGCGGAGCTGGGCCTGGGCGGCTGGCCCGCGGTCGCCGAGGAATCGATCATCGCCCGCGACGTACTGCTCGCCGAACACGTCGGCTCCCGCGTCCACATCTGCCACCTGTCCACCGCGGGATCCGTGGAGATCGTCCGCTGGGCCAAGTCCCGCGGCATCGCCGTCACCGCCGAGGTCACCCCGCACCACCTGCTGCTCACCGACGAACTGGTGCGCTCCTACGACCCGGTCTACAAGGTCAACCCGCCGCTGCGCACCGAGCGCGACGTACGGGCCCTGCGCGCGGCCCTCGCCGACGGCACGATCGACATCGTCGCGACCGACCACGCCCCGCACCCGCACGAGGACAAGGACTGCGAGTGGGCCGCGGCCGCCATGGGCATGGTCGGCCTGGAGACCGCTCTGTCGGTGGTCCAGGAGACCATGGTCGACACGGGCCTGCTGGACTGGGCGGGCGTCGCCGAGCGCATGTCGTTCGCACCGGCGCGCATCGGCCGGGCCGCCGGCCACGGCCGTCCCGTCTCGGCAGGCGAGCCCGCCAACCTCACCCTGGTGGACACGGCATACCGTGGCCGGGTGGACCCCGCGGGCTTCGCCTCGCGCAGCCGCAACACCCCCTACGAGGGCCGCGAGCTGCCGGGCCGTGTCACCCACACGTGGCTGCGGGGCAAGGCCACGCTCGTCGACGGGAAACTCACGTGACACCTGCACCCCAGCTCGCGGCCCGACTGGTGCCCGCGTTCGCCGCCGAACAGAAGTCGGCCCCGGTCACCGACTGGGCCGCCCGGATCGGCTGGCTCGTCGCACTCGCCCTCTTCGTGGCGCTCGTCTACTGGCTGATGCGTGAGGGCTGGAAGTGGCGCGGCCACCTCCAGGGCGACCTGCCCGCGCTGGAAACCGCGCCGCACGACCCCGGCCCGGCCAGACTGACGATGAGCGGCCGCTACCACGGCTCCACCACCGCCGGGCAGTGGCTCGACCGCATCGTGGCGCACGGCCTCGGCGCCCGCAGCAGGGCCGAGCTGACGCTGACGGACGCGGGCCTGGACGTCTCACGCCCGGGGGCCGCCGACTTCTTCGTCCCCGCCGGCGCGCTGCGCGAGGCCCGGCTCGACAAGGGCATCGCGGGCAAGGTCCTCACCGAGGGCGGCCTGCTCGTGGTGACCTGGGCGCACGGCGACCGGCTGATCGACTCCGGCTTCCGCTCCGACCACGCGGCCGAGCACGGCGACTGGGTCGACGCCATCAACTCCATGATCAAGACAGACAGCACGGAAGGCGCCGAACGATGACGACCTCCACGAAGCAGAACGCCTCACAGAGGAAACAGGTGCCCTGCGCGGTACTCGTCCTGGAGGACGGCCGGATCTTCCGCGGCCGCGCCTACGGGGCCATGGGGGAGACCTTCGGCGAGGCCGTGTTCGCCACCGGCATGACCGGCTACCAGGAAACCCTCACGGACCCGTCGTACGACCGCCAGATCGTCGTCGCGACCGCCCCGCAGATCGGCAACACCGGCTGGAACGACGAGGACGACGAGTCCCGTCGCATCTGGGTGGCCGGCTACGCGGTGCGCGACCCCGCGCGCGTGCCGTCCAACTGGCGCGCCAAGCGCTCCCTGGACGACGAACTGCTCGCGCAGGGCGTCGTCGGCATCTCCGGGATCGACACCCGCGCCCTCACCCGCCATCTGCGCGAGCGCGGCTCCATGCGGGCCGGAGTCTTCTCCGGCGACGCGATCGCCGCCGACGCGGACCTCGTCGCGCGCGTGCGGGCCCAGCCGCACATGAAGGGCGCGAGCCTCTACGAGGAGGTCGCCACCGAGGAGGCGTACGTCGTCCCGGCGATCGGCGAGAAACGGTTCACCGTCGCCGCGATCGACCTCGGGATCAAGGGCATGACCCCGCACCGCATGGCCGAGCGGGGCATCGAGGTCCATGTGCTGCCCGCCACCGCCACCCCCGAGGACGTGTACGCCGTCGCGCCCGACGGCGTGTTCTTCTCCAACGGGCCCGGCGACCCGGCCACCGCCGACGGCCCCGTCGCGCTGATGACCGCCGTCCTCGAACGGCGCACGCCGCTGTTCGGGATCTGCTTCGGCAACCAGATCCTGGGCCGCGCCCTCGGCTTCGGCACCTACAAGCTCAAGTACGGCCACCGGGGCATCAACCAGCCGGTGCAGGACCGTACGACCGGCAAGGTGGAGGTCACCGCGCACAACCACGGCTTCGCCGTGGACGCGCCGCTCGACCGGGTCAGCGAGACGCCCTTCGGCCGCGCCGAGGTGTCCCACGTCTGCCTCAACGACGACGTCGTGGAGGGGCTGCAGCTGCTCGACCAGCCGGCCTTCTCCGTCCAGTACCACCCCGAAGCGGCAGCGGGCCCGCACGACGCCGCCTACCTGTTCGACCGCTTCGTATCCCTGATGGAGGGCCAGCGTGCCTAAGCGCACCGATATCCAGTCCGTCCTGGTCATCGGCTCCGGTCCGATCGTCATCGGCCAGGCCGCCGAGTTCGACTACTCCGGTACGCAGGCGTGCCGGGTGCTCAAGGCCGAGGGACTGCGCGTCGTCCTCGTCAACTCCAACCCGGCGACGATCATGACCGACCCGGAGATCGCCGACGCCACCTACGTCGAGCCGATCACCCCGGAGTTCGTCGAGAAGATCATCGCCAAGGAGCGCCCCGACGCCCTGCTGCCCACCCTGGGCGGCCAGACGGCCCTCAACACCGCGATCTCGCTGCACGACAACGGCGTCCTGGAGAAGTACGGCGTCGAGCTGATCGGCGCCCACGTGGACGCCATCCACAAGGGCGAGGACCGCGACCGGTTCAAGGACGTCGTGGCGGAGGTCCGCCGCAAGACCGGCCACGGCGAGTCCGCCCGCTCCGTGATCTGCCACTCCATGGACGAGGTGCTGGCGGGCGTCGGCGAACTCGGCGGCTACCCGGTCGTCGTGCGCCCCTCCTTCACCATGGGCGGCGCCGGCTCCGGCTTCGCCCACGACGAGGACGAACTGCGCCGCATCGCCGGCCAGGGCCTCACGCTGTCCCCGACCACCGAGGTCCTTCTGGAGGAGTCGATCCTCGGCTGGAAGGAGTACGAGCTGGAGCTGATGCGCGACAGGAACGACAACGTCGTGGTCGTCTGCTCCATCGAGAACTTCGACCCCATGGGCGTGCACACCGGTGACTCGATCACCGTCGCCCCGGCGATGACCCTGACCGACCGCGAGTACCAGATCCTGCGCGACATCGGCATCGCGGTGATCCGCGAGGTCGGCGTGGACACCGGCGGCTGCAACATCCAGTTCGCGGTGAACCCCGACGACGGCCGAGTGATCGTCATCGAGATGAACCCGCGCGTGTCGCGTTCGTCGGCCCTCGCCTCCAAGGCGACCGGCTTCCCGATCGCCAAGATCGCGGCCAAGCTCGCCGTCGGCTACACCCTCGACGAGATCCCGAACGACATCACCCAGGAGACCCCGGCCTCCTTCGAACCGACCCTCGACTACGTCGTCGTCAAGGCGCCCCGGTTCGCCTTCGAGAAGTTCCCGAGCGCCGACTCCACGCTGACCACCACCATGAAGTCGGTCGGTGAGGCCATGGCCATCGGCCGCAACTTCACCGAGGCGTTCCAGAAGGCGCTGCGCTCCCTGGAGCGGAAGGGCAGCCAGTTCACGTTCGTCGGCGATCCGGGCGACAAGACCGCCCTCCTCGCGCAGTCCGTGCGCCCCACCGACGGCCGGATCACCACCGTGATGCAGGCCATCCGCGCGGGCGCCACGCCCGAGGAGGTCTTCGAGGCCACCCGGATCGACCCGTGGTTCGTGGACCAGCTCTTCCTGATCAAGGAGATCGCGGACGAGCTGGGCGCCGCCGCCGAACTGACCGCCGACCTGCTGGCCGAGGCCAAGCGGCACGGCTTCTCCGACCAGCAGATCGGCGAGATCCGCGGGCTGCGCGAGGACGTCGTCCGCGAGGTGCGGCACGCCCTCGGCATCCGCCCGGTGTACAAGACGGTCGACACCTGCGCCGCCGAGTTCGCCGCCCGGACGCCGTACTTCTACTCCTCCTACGACGAGGAGAGCGAGGTCGCGCCGCGCGAGAAGCCCGCGGTGATCATCCTGGGCTCCGGACCCAACCGGATCGGCCAGGGCATCGAGTTCGACTACTCCTGCGTGCACGCCTCCTTCGCGCTGTCCGACGCCGGGTACGAGACCGTGATGGTCAACTGCAACCCGGAGACCGTCTCCACGGACTACGACACCTCCGACCGCCTCTACTTCGAGCCGCTGACGCTGGAGGACGTGCTGGAGATCGTCCACGCGGAGTCGCAGGCCGGCCCGATCGCGGGCGTGATCGTGCAGCTCGGCGGCCAGACCCCGCTCGGCCTCGCGCAGGCGCTCAAGGACAACGGCGTGCCGATCGTGGGCACCCCGCCCGAGGCGATCCACGCCGCCGAGGACCGCGGCGCCTTCGGCCGCGTCCTCGCGGAGGCCGGCCTGCCGGCCCCCAAGCACGGCACCGCCACCGCCTTCGCGGAGGCGAAGGCCATCGCCGACGAGATCGGCTACCCGGTCCTGGTCCGGCCCTCGTACGTCCTCGGCGGACGCGGCATGGAGATCGTCTACGACGAGACCCGCCTCGCCTCCTACATCGCCGAGTCCACCGAGATCAGCCCCTCCCGGCCGGTGCTCGTCGACCGGTTCCTCGACGACGCCATAGAGATCGACGTCGACGCGCTCTACGACGGCGAGGAGCTGTACCTCGGCGGGGTCATGGAGCACATCGAGGAGGCCGGCATCCACTCCGGCGACTCGGCGTGCGCGCTGCCGCCCATCACCCTCGGCGGCTTCGACATCAAGCGGCTGCGCGCCTCGACGGAGGCGATCGCCCGGGGCGTCGGTGTCCGCGGCCTGATCAACATCCAGTTCGCGCTGGCCGGCGACATCCTGTACGTCCTGGAGGCCAACCCGCGCGCCTCCCGCACGGTCCCCTTCACCTCGAAGGCGACCGCGGTGCCGCTGGCCAAGGCCGCCGCCCGGATCTCGCTCGGCGCGACCGTCGCCGAACTGCGCGCCGAGGGGCTGCTCCCGGCGCACGGCGACGGCGGCGAGATGCCGCTGGACGCGCCGATCTCCGTCAAGGAGGCCGTCATGCCCTGGTCGCGCTTCCGGGACATCCACGGCCGGGGCGTGGACACCGTGCTCGGTCCGGAGATGCGCTCCACCGGCGAGGTCATGGGCATCGACTCGGTCTTCGGCACGGCGTACGCCAAGTCGCAGTCGGGTGCGTACGGGCCGCTGCCGACGAAGGGCCGCGCGTTCATCTCGGTCGCCAACCGCGACAAGCGCTCCATGATCTTCCCGGCCCGGGAACTGGTCGCCCACGGCTTCGAACTGCTCGCCACCTCCGGCACCGCCGAGGTCCTCAAGCGCAACGGCATCAACGCCACGGTCGTGCGCAAGCAGTCCGAGGGCACCGGCCCGAACGGCGAGCGGACCATCGTCCAGCTCGTGCACGACGGCGAGGTCGACCTCATCGTGAACACCCCCTACGGCACCGGTGGCCGCCTCGACGGCTACGAGATCCGCACGGCCGCGGTGGCCCGCTCGGTGCCCTGTCTGACGACGGTCCAGGCGCTCGCCGCGGCGGTCCAGGGCATCGACGCGCTCACCCACGGCGACGTGGGCGTCCGCTCGCTCCAGGAACACGCGCACCACCTGACCGCGGCCCGCGACTAGCAGCCCCGAGGGGGACACCGGAGACGGTGTCCCCCTCTTCTTGGGGCTCTTCCAGGGGCCCCTTGCCGGGGCTCCTCACGAGGACATCCACATGTACAAGCTCTTCTTCCGACTCGTCTTCACCCGGATGGACCCGGAGCGGGCGCACCGGCTCGCCTTCCGCTGGATCCGTCTCGCCGCCCGTCTCCCGGTGCTGCGCACGTTCCTCGCCGCCGCCCTCGCACCCCGCCACAAGGAGCTGCGCACCGAGGCGTTCGGGCTGCGCATGCACGGCCCGTTCGGCCTCGCCGCCGGCTTCGACAAGAACGCCGTCGCGATCGACGGGATGGCGATGCTCGGCTTCGACCACGTCGAGATCGGCACGGTGACCGGCGAGCCGCAGCCCGGCAACCCGCGCAAGCGGCTGTTCCGGCTCGTCGCCGACCGGGCGCTGATCAACCGCATGGGGTTCAACAACGAGGGCTCGCTCGCCGTCGCCGCCCGGCTGGCCGCGCGCGAACCCGTCTTCCGGACCGTCGTGGGCGTCAACATCGGCAAGACCAAGGTCGTCCCCGAGAAGGACGCGGTCGCCGACTACGTGAAGTCGGCGGAGCGGCTGGCCCCGTACGCCGACTACCTGGTCGTGAACGTGTCGTCGCCCAACACGCCGGGGCTGCGCGATCTGCAGGCCACCGAGGCACTGCGCCCGCTGCTCACCGCGGTCCGCGGGGCCGCCGACCGCGCGGTGCCCGGCCGCCGGGTGCCGCTGCTGGTGAAGATCGCGCCCGACCTCGCCGACGAGGACGTCGACGCCGTCGCCGACCTCGTCGTGGAGCTGGGCCTGGACGGCATCATCGCCACGAACACCACCATCGCCCGCGACGGCCTCTGCCCGGCGTCCGACCCGGCGCTCGTGAAGGAGACCGGCGGGCTGTCGGGAGCGCCCCTGAAGGCACGCTCCCTGGAGGTGCTGCGCCGGCTGTACGCGCGCGTGGGCGACCGGATCACCCTGGTGGGGGTCGGCGGCATCGAGAACGCCGAGGACGCCTGGGAGCGCATCCTGGCCGGCGCGACCCTGGTCCAGGGCTACAGCGCCTTCGTCTACGAGGGGCCCTTCTGGAGCCGCGCCGTCCACAAGGGCCTCGCCGCCCGCCTCCGCACCAGCCCGTACGCCACCCTCGCCGACGCGGTCGGCGCCGATGTGAAGAAGGCAGCCGTATGAGTGCCCACCCGTCACCCGGCCGGCAGCGCTCAGCGGGTCCGTCCGGGCCGCCTGCCCCGCCGGCCGAACCCTTCGGGGCCCGCCTGCGGCGCGCCATGGACGAGCGGGGCCCGCTGTGCGTGGGCATCGACCCGCACGCCTCCCTGCTCGCCGAGTGGGGCCTGAACGACGACATCGCCGGTCTGGAGCGGTTCAGCCGCACGGTCGTCGAGGCGGTGGCCGGCCGGGTCGCGGTCCTCAAGCCGCAGAGCGCGTTCTTCGAGCGCTTCGGATCGCGCGGCATCGCCGTCCTGGAAGCGTCGGTCCGGGAGGCGCGCGCGGCCGGTGCCCTGGTCGTCATGGACGCCAAGCGCGGGGACATCGGCTCGACCATGGCCGGCTACGCCGAGGCGTTCCTGCACCCGGACGCTCCGCTGTTCTCGGACGCCCTGACCGTCTCGCCCTACCTCGGCTACGGCTCGCTGAGCCCGGCCCTCGCCCTGGCGCGGGAGCACGGGACGGGTGTGTTCGTGCTGGCGCTGACCTCCAACCCGGAGGGCGCGGAGGTGCAGCACGCGGTGCGCGCGGACGGCAGGACCGTCGGCGCCACGATGCTGGCCCACCTCGCCGCGGAGAACGCCGGCGCGACGCCGCTCGGCTCGTTCGGCGCGGTCGTGGGCGCGACGCTCGGCGATCTGTCGGCCTACGACCTCGACATCAACGGGCCGCTCCTCGCGCCCGGGATCGGCGCCCAGGGGGCGAGCCCGGCGGATCTGCCCGGGCTCTTCGGGCCGGCCGTGCGCAACGTCGTGCCGCACATCAGCCGGAGTGTTCTTCGTCACGGTCCCGAGGTCGGGGCGTTGCGGGCCGCCGCGGAACGCTTCGCGGACGCGATCCGGGCCGGTGTGACGGGTGCCTGAGTCCCACGACGGGGCGCTGAGGAGCGCCGCCGGGCCGCCTTGAGCCTGAATACATCCTCAAATCCGGGGCAATATGTCTCAAATGTCCGGCCTGATGGAGGCTGACCAGGACTTTTCCGCTGTTCTCGCTGACTCTGGCGGACTTGCCCGCTAGTCTCCGAGCAGTGGGGACACCTCCCGCGCTGCTCAAGGCAGTGGGGGAGAACGGGCAGCGTGTTGCTCGTGCCTCCCCAGGTGTGGGGCGACTAGGTTCCTCACCGGTCCGTATCCGACAGTTCGACATCCGAGGTGACGTAGGCGTGGCTCTTCCGCCCCTTACCCCTGAACAGCGCGCAGCCGCGCTCGAAAAGGCCGCCGCGGCTCGCCGGGAGCGGGCCGAGGTCAAGAATCGACTCAAGCACTCCGGCGCCTCCCTCCACGAGGTCATCAAGCAGGGTCAGGAGAACGAGGTCATCGGCAAGATGAAGGTCTCCGCCCTGCTGGAGTCCCTGCCGGGCGTGGGCAAGGTCCGCGCCAAGCAGATCATGGAGCGACTCGGGATCTCCGAGAGCCGCCGCGTGCGTGGCCTCGGTTCCAACCAGATCGCCTCCCTGGAGCGCGAGTTCGGCAGCACCGGCTCCTGAGTCCCGGGCACCCCGGGATTGCTGGAATAATCGCTGCATGAGTGAACGTCCGCGGCTGACCGTGCTCTCCGGCCCCTCCGGGGTCGGTAAGAGCACGGTCGTCGCCCATATGCGCAAGGAACACCCCGAGGTCTGGCTCTCGGTGTCGGCGACCACCCGCGAGCCCCGCCCCGGCGAGCAGCACGGCGTCCACTACTTCTTCGTCACCGACGAGGAGATGGACAAGCTGATCGCCAACGGCGAGCTGCTGGAATGGGCCGATTTCGCCGGCAACCGCTACGGCACGCCGCGTGCCGCCGTGCTGGACCGCCTGGAGGCGGGCGAGCCCGTCCTCCTGGAGATCGACCTCCAGGGCGCCCGGCAGGTACGCGAGTCCATGCCGGAGGCCCAGCTGGTGTTCCTGGCTCCGCCCTCCTGGGAGGAGCTGGTGCGCAGGCTCACCGGACGCGGCACCGAGCCGCCCGAGGTGATCGAGCGCCGCCTCGAGGCGGCCAGGATCGAGCTGGCGGCCGAGCCGGAGTTCGACGAGACCTTGGTGAACACCTCCGTCGAGGACGTGGCGCGCGAGCTGCTAGCCTTGATGGACGTTGTGTGATTGTGTCTGATCTTTTCCCATCTTTCGGAAGGTAGAGCGTGTCCTCTTCCATCACCGCGCCCGAGGGCATCATCAACCCGCCGATCGACGAGCTGCTTGAGGCCACCGACTCGAAGTACAGCCTTGTGATCTACGCGGCCAAGCGTGCCCGCCAGATCAACGCGTACTACTCGCAGCTCGGCGAGGGCCTGCTTGAGTACGTCGGTCCGCTCGTCGACACCCACGTCCACGAGAAGCCGCTCTCGATCGCCCTGCGTGAGATCAACGCGGGTCTGCTGACCTCCGAGGCCATCGAGGGCCCGGCGCAGTAACCCGCGCGGCAGCGGGAGCACGCGCAGTCGTACGTTCGTACGTTCTGACTGTGCTCGGCTTTTCCACAGGCCCGGCAGCACGACTGCCGGGCCTGTGGTCTGCTCGGGGGTGCGGGGAAACACGTCCCCCGCCGTCGTGCAGCATGGGGATGTACGTTCCGAGTCCGGGGAGAGACGGGGGAGAGACGGTGGACAAGCCGAAGGTCGTTCTGGGGGTCAGCGGCGGCATCGCCGCGTACAAGGCATGTGAGCTGCTGCGCAGATTCGCCGAGTCGGGCCATGATGTGCGCGTCGTCCCCACCGCCGCCGCGCTGCGCTTCGTCGGCGCCGCCACCTGGTCCGCGCTGTCCGGCAACCCCGTCGCCACCGAGGTCTGGGACGACGTCCACGAGGTACCGCACGTCCGCATCGGCCAGCACGCCGACCTCGTGGTGGTGGCCCCCGCGACCGCCGACACGCTCGCCAGGGCCGCCCACGGCCTCGCCGACGACCTGCTGACCAACACGCTCCTGACGGCCCGCTGCCCGGTCGTCTTCGCCCCGGCCATGCACACGGAGATGTGGGAGCACCCGGCCACCCAGGAGAACGTGGCGACGCTGCGCCGCCGGGGTGCCGTCGTCATCGAGCCCGCGGTCGGGCGGCTCACCGGCGTCGACACCGGCAAGGGACGGCTGCCCGATCCCGTGGAGATCTTCGAGGTCTGCCGGCGGGTGCTGGCCCGCGGGGTCACGGAGCCCGACCTGGCCGGACGGCATGTCGTCGTCTCCGCCGGCGGCACCCGCGAACCCCTCGACCCGGTCCGCTTCCTCGGCAACCGCTCCTCCGGCAAGCAGGGCTACGCCCTCGCCCGCACCGCCGCCGCGCGGGGCGCCCGGGTGACCCTGGTCGCGGCGAACACCGGCCTGCCCGACCCGGCCGGGGTGGACGTCGTCCGGGTCGGCACGGCCGTCCAGCTGCGCGAGGCGGTGCTCAAGGCCGCCGCGGACGCCGACGCGGTGGTGATGGCCGCGGCCGTGGCCGACTTCCGTCCGGCCACCTACGCCACGGGGAAGATCAAGAAGAAGGACGGCCAGGAACCTGAGCCCGTCGTCCTGGTGCGCAATCCGGACGTCCTCGCGGAGATCTCGGCCGAGCGTGCGCGGCCCGGACAGGTGATCGTCGGCTTCGCCGCCGAGACCGACGACGTCCTCGCCAACGGCCGGGCGAAACTGGCGCGCAAGGGGTGCGACCTCCTCGTGGTGAACGAGGTGGGGGAGGGGAAGACGTTCGGTTCCGAGGAGAACGAGGCCCTGGTGCTGGGCGCCGACGGCAGCGAGACGCCCGTGCCGCGCGGCCCCAAGGAGGCCCTTGCCGAGGCCGTCTGGGACCTGGTGCGCGGCCGTTTGGCCTGAAGTGTTTCAGCCGTTCGACGGTTTTCGCGAACCCGACATTCTCCCGGGGAGCCTCTGGCCAATGGGGCCGGGCATTGGGCAGAATGCCCGTGCCGCAGGTCACGGCGTCCCCGGCCGCCGGTGGGCGCGCGCCCCCGTCGAGCGAAGGCGAGAGCGGGGGAGGGTGCCCCTGCGACGGAGTGCGACCGATAAACTGTTGTCGGACGTCGCTGGGCGCAGCTCCCGCGTCGTCCGTCAATGATCAGCCAGCAGCCGCTGCAACCCCAGGGAGCGTTGTGTCCCGTCGCCTGTTCACCTCGGAGTCCGTGACCGAGGGCCACCCCGACAAGATCGCTGACCAGATCAGCGACACCATTCTCGACGCGCTCCTGCGCGAGGACCCGACGTCCCGGGTCGCCGTGGAGACGCTGATCACGACCGGCCTGGTGCATGTGGCCGGCGAGGTCACGACCAAGGCGTACGCGGACATCGCGACCCTGGTCAGGGGCACGATCCTGGGGATCGGCTACGACTCCTCGAAGAAGGGCTTCGACGGCGCCTCCTGCGGTGTCTCGGTGTCGATCGGCGCACAGTCCCCGGACATCGCCCAGGGCGTGGACACGGCGTACGAGTCCCGGGTCGAGGGCGCCCTGCGCGGGGAGCAGGGCGACGAGCTGGACAAGCAGGGCGCGGGCGACCAGGGCCTGATGTTCGGCTACGCGACCGACGAGACGCCGACGCTGATGCCGCTGCCGATCTTCCTGGCGCACCGGCTGTCCAAGCGGCTGTCCGACGTGCGCAAGAACGGCACGATCCCCTATCTGCGGCCGGACGGCAAGACGCAGGTCACCATCGAGTACGACGGCGACAAGGCGGCGCGCCTGGACACGGTGGTCGTCTCCAGCCAGCACGCCTCGGACATCGACCTGGAGTCCCTGCTCGCCCCCGACATCCGTGAGTTCGTCGTCGAGCCGGAGCTGAAGGCGCTCCTGGACGAGGGCATCAAGCTGGACACGGAGGGCTACCGGCTGCTGGTGAACCCGACGGGCCGGTTCGAGATCGGCGGTCCGATGGGCGACGCCGGCCTGACCGGCCGGAAGATCATCATCGACACCTACGGGGGCATGGCGCGGCACGGCGGCGGCGCGTTCTCCGGCAAGGACCCGTCCAAGGTGGACCGCTCGGCGGCGTACGCGATGCGCTGGGTGGCGAAGAACGTGGTGGCCGCGGGCCTCGCCGCCCGCTGCGAGGTCCAGGTGGCGTACGCGATCGGCAAGGCCGAGCCGGTCGGGCTGTTCGTGGAGACCTTCGGCACGCACAAGGTCGAGCCCGAGCGGATCGAGAAGGCCATCGACGAGGTCTTCGACCTGCGCCCGGCCGCCATCATCCGCGACCTCGACCTGCTCCGCCCGATCTACGCCCAGACCGCCGCCTACGGCCACTTCGGCCGTGAGCTGCCGGACTTCACCTGGGAGCGCACGGACCGCGTGGACGCCCTGCGCCAGGCCGTGGGCCTGTAGTCCACGACGACGCACGAGGGCGAGGCCCGGCTTCCCGCGGGGAGCCGGGCCTCGCCGCGCCACGCACACGGGCGGCGCGGAGGGCACGGGCCCGCAGCGGTCCGCCGGTGCGGCGGTCGGCCGTCGGTTGTCGGTGGGATTTGGTAAGAATGCAAGCGTGAGCAGCGAGAACGGGCAGCGGGACGGCGGGGCCGACGGGGCGCCGCCGGAGCAGCTCGCGCTCATCCGGGAGAGCGTGCGCGGTGCCAAGGTGCCGCGGGCCAAGCCGCGGACCTGGCGCGGGGCCGCACTGGCCAAGGAACTGCCCGTCGCGCGGGTGCTGGTCGACAAGGGCGTGCTCCACCTCGACCGGTACTTCGACTACGCCGTGCCCGAGGAACTGGACGAGCAGGCACAGCCCGGGGTGCGGGTGCGGGTGCGGTTCGGGGCCGGCCGGCACCGGGTGCGGGAGGGGCGCCGGGAGGGCGGCGGGCTCATCGACGGGTTCCTCATCGAGCGACGGGCCGAGTCCGACTACTCCGGGCCGCTGGCCGCGCTGGCCCAGGTGGTGTCCCCCGAGCCGGTGCTGAGCGAGGAGTCGCTGGGGCTCGCGCGCGCCGTCGCCGACCGGTACGCGGGCAGCCTCGCCGATGTGCTCCAGCTGGCCGTGCCACCGCGCAGCGCGCGGGCCGAGCGACGGCCGTCGCCCGAGCCACCGCCACCGCCGCCACCGCCCGAGGCCGGGCCATGGACCCGGTACGAGCGGGGGGCGGCGTTCATCGCGTCGCTGGCCGCAGGGGGCACGCCGCGCGCCGTGTGGAACGCGCTGCCGGGCCCGCGGTGGAGCGAGGAACTGGCCCTCGCCGTCGCCGCCACACTCGCCTCCGGGCGCGGCGCGCTCGTCGTCGTACCGGACGGGCGTGCCGCGGCCCGGGTGGACGCCGCGCTCACCGCGCAGCTCGGCCGGGGACGGCACGCACTGCTCACCGCGGACGCCGGGCCCGAGAAGCGGTACGGGCAGTGGCTCGCCGTGCGCCGGGGGGCGGTACGGGCCGTCGTCGGGACGCGGGCCGCCATGTTCGCGCCGGTGCGCGACCTCGGGCTCCTCGCCATCTGGGACGACGGGGACGACAGCCACAGCGAGCCGCACGCCCCCCAGCCGCATGCCCGGGATGTACTCCTGCTGCGCGCCGCCCTGGACAAGTGCGCTTTTCTGCTGGGGAGTTGGAGCTGCACCGTGGAGGCGGCGCAGCTCGTCGAGAGCGGCTGGGCGCGGCCCCTGGTCGCCGGCCGGGAACAGGTGCGGCGGTCCGCCGCGCTGGTGCGGACCGTGGGCGACGGCGACCTGGCGCGGGACGAGGCCGCCCGTGCCGCCCGGCTGCCGACGCTCGCCTGGCAGGCGGTCCGGGACGGACTGCGGCACGGCCCGGTGCTGGTGCAGGTGCCACGGCGGGGATACGTGCCGCGCCTGGCCTGCGCGACATGCCGGGCGCCCGCCCGGTGCCGGCACTGCTCAGGGCCGCTGGAGGCGCGGGACGCGGGGGCGCTCTGGTGCGGCTGGTGCGGTCGTGAGGAGGCCGCCTGGCACTGCCCGGAGTGCGGCTCGTTCCGGCTGCGCGCGCAGGTCGTGGGGGCGCGCCGGACCGCCGAGGAACTGGGGCGGGCCTTCCCTGCGGTGCCGGTGCGCACATCGGGGCGCGAGCAGGTGCTGGACACGGTGCCGGGGGCGCCCGCGCTGGTCGTGAGCACACCGGGGGCCGAGCCGGTCGCCGAGGGTGGCTATGCGGCGGCGCTGCTCCTCGACGGCTGGGCCATGCTCGGCCGGCCGGACCTGCGCGCCGGTGAGGACGCGCTGCGGCGCTGGCTCGGGGCGGCGGCGCTGGTGCGGCCGCAGCAGGAAGGGGGCACGGTGGTGGTCGTCGCCGAGCCGACCCTGCGGCCGGTGCAGGCCCTGGTGCGGTGGGATCCGGTCGGGCACGCGGTGCGGGAGCTGGCGGAGCGGGCCGAGCTGGGGTTCCCGCCGGTCTCCCGGATGGCGGCCGTGTCGGGTCCCGTCGAGGCCGTGGCCGGATTCCTGGCGACGGTCGAACTTCCGCCGGACGCCGAGGTGTTGGGTCCGGTGCCGTTGCCGGTCGTGGCGGCCGGACGGCCCCGGCGTACCGGGGGGCCGCCGCCCGGGGAGCGGTGGGAACGGGCGCTGGTCCGGGTACCGCCCGGCAGTGGGTCCGCACTGGCGGCGGCCCTGAAGACGGCCCAGGCGGCACGGATGGTACGGGGCGGCGGCGAGCCGGTACGGATTCGGATCGACCCGCCGGACATCGGCTAAGCGCTCCGCTGGGTGGGGCCGCGCTGGGTCGTTGGTTGTGTGCGGCTTCGTTGTGGCTGGTCGCGCCCGCGCGGCGGAGCCGCATGTCGATACAGCCTCGCGCCCCTTTGGGGTGGGGCCTGCCGTCGGTCGTCTGCGGCTTCGTTGTGGCTTGTCGCGCCCGCGCGGCGGAGCCGCATGTCGATACAGCCTCGCGCCCCTTTGGGGTGGGGCCTGCCGTCGGTCGTCTGCGGCTTCGTTGTGGTTTGTCGCGCCCGCGCGGCGGAGCCGCATGTCGATACAGCCCCGCGCCCCTTTGGGGGCGCTGCTGTCGCCCGACGTGCTTTGTTGGGGGCCTCAGTCGCCCTCCCGGGGGCTTGGGTGGGAGGGCGGGTGACTGGGGGTCAGCCGTTGCGGGGGGCCGGGAAGGCCGTGGGGCGGGACTCTTCGCGGAGGGTGGGGCTGCCGGCGGTCGGCTGGGTCGGCATCGAGCGGGCCGCGGGGACCGTCGGCACCGCGGGCAGGCCGGTGTTCACGTTCACCGTGCGGGTGCCCGTCGGCTCCGGCGCGTGCTCGGCCTCCGCCGTCGCCCGGGCCGCGGCCCGGCGGGCGCCGTAACGGCGGTGCACCGCCTGCTTGGTGACGCCGAGGGCCGAACCCACCGCGTCCCACGAGAAGCCCAGCGAGCGGTCGAAGTCCACGGCGGCCGTGACCAGGGTTTCCACACTGTCCCGGAGTTCCTGGGCGAGACGGACGGTCGGGGCGGGTGCACGTCCGTAGACGACGAAGCCCGTGGAGGGGCCGGAGCGGCGCGGGCGGTAGACATTGCCCAACTGGGCGGTGAGCGTACGCAGTGCGTCCACCTGCCGGCGGACCCGCTCGATGTCCCGCACCAACAAGTGCAGGCTGGCCCGGGCCTGGGCGTCGTGGGTTGCGTGGTCGGCCATGAACAAGCCTCTCGAACCGGCGTTGAAAGGAATCGGGCCGCGCTGGCGGCCCGTTGTGGTCAACTCTTTCTTGACCAACGCGTCTGCCCGCGGCTGGTCACGGTGTGGGGGCGCGTGGGCATATGCGTACGCCGTCGGTCCACCCACACACCACCCGGCCGTGGCAGATGCGCGGACGCCGGGCCCCCCGCCCGCGACCGCCCGGCTCCGGGCGGCCTCGTCGGCATAGACTGGTGCGCTGCCCGTCCGCCCCCGCCCGAGAGGCCCCCATCCGCCCATGAAGCTCGTCTTCGCCGGTACCCCCGAGGTCGCCGTTCCCGCCCTGGACGCACTCATCGCCGCCGGGCGGCACGAGGTGGCCGCCGTCGTCACGCGGCCCGACGCGCCGGCCGGGCGCGGGCGCCGGCTGGTCGCGTCCCCCGTGGCCGAGCGGGCGGCGGAGGCCGGCATCGAGGTGCTGAAGCCGGCGAAGCCACGCGACCCCGCATTCCTGGAACGGCTCCGTGAGATCGCCCCCGACTGCTGCCCCGTCGTCGCCTACGGGGCGCTGCTGCCGCGCGTGGCCCTGGACATCCCCGCCCACGGCTGGGTCAATCTGCACTTCTCGCTGCTGCCCGCCTGGCGCGGCGCCGCGCCCGTGCAGCACGCCCTCATGGCGGGTGACGAGATCACCGGCGCCTCCACCTTCCTGATCGAGGAAGGGCTCGACTCGGGCCCCGTCTACGGGACGGTCACGGAGCGGATCCGGCCCACCGACACCAGCGGCGACCTGCTCACCCGGCTCGCCTTCGCCGGTGCCGGGCTGCTCGCCGCGACCATGGACGGCATCGAGGACGGCACGCTGAAGGCCGTACCGCAGCCGACGGACGGCATCACCATCGCGCCGAAGATCACCGTCGAGGACGCCCGGGTCGACTGGCGCGCCCCGGCGCTGCGCGTCGACCGGGTGGTGCGCGGCTGCACCCCGGCGCCGGGCGCCTGGACCACCTTCCGCGGCGAGCGGCTCAAACTCATCCAGGTCGCCCCCGTACCGGAGCGCACGGACCTCGCCCCGGGGCAGTCGGCGGTCGGCAAGAACAGCGTCCACGTGGGCACCGGCTCGTACGCCGTCGAGCTGCTGTGGGTGCAGGCCCAGGGCAAGAAGCCGATGCGGGCGGCGGACTGGGCGCGCGGCGTGCGGATCGCCGACGGGGAGACGCTGGACGGCTGACGCCCCGCCCGGCCCCGGCGCCCGCCAGGCGACGTACGCTGGGCGGGCGCACCCATTCCACCACCGGAGCACCTTTTTCGTGAGCGAGCAGTCCCGCCGGCCCCGTCGGCCCGGCAAGCCCTACCGCCGTCCCCACAAGGACCCCGTCCGCATCCTCGCCTTCGACGCCCTGCGGGCCGTGGACGAGCGGGACGCGTACGCCAACCTCGTCCTGCCGCCGCTGCTGCGCAAGGCACGGGAGAAGGGCGACTTCGACGTCCGGGACGCCGCCCTCGCCACCGAGCTGGTGTACGGGACGCTGCGCCGGCAGGGCACCTACGACGCGATCATCGCGGCCTGTGTCGACCGGCCGCTGCGCGAGGTCGACCCGCCGGTCCTCGACGTGCTCAGCCTCGGCGTGCACCAGCTCCTCGGCACCCGGATCCCGACGCACGCCGCCGTGTCCGCCTCCGTCGAGCTGGCCCGGGTCGTCCTCGGCGACGGGCGGGCCAAGTTCGTCAACGCGGTGCTGCGGAAGGTCGCGCAGGACGACCTCGACGGCTGGCTGGCCAAGGTGGCACCGTCCTACGACGAGGACCCCGAGGACCATCTCGCGGTCGTGCACTCGCACCCGCGCTGGGTCGTCTCCGCGCTGTGGGACTCGCTCGGCGGCGGGCGCGCCGGGATCGAGGCGCTGCTGGAAGCCGACAACGAACGCCCCGAGGTGACCCTCGTCGCCCGGCCGGGCCGGGCCGACCCGCAGGAACTGCTCGGCGAGGACGCCGCCGTGCCGGGACGCTGGTCGCCGTACGCCGTGCGGCTCACCGAGGGCGGGGAGCCCGGCGCCGTCGACGCGGTACGGGAAGGCCGCGCCGGTGTGCAGGACGAGGGGAGCCAGCTGGTCGCGCTCGCCCTGGCCGGCGCGCCCCTGGACGGGCCGGACGAGTCGTGGCTCGACGGGTGCGCGGGACCCGGTGGCAAGGCCGCGCTGCTCGGGGCGCTGGCGGCCGAGCGCGGGGCCGTCCTGGTCGCCGCCGAGCGGCAGCCGCACCGGGCCGGTCTCGTGGCCAGGGCGCTGCACGGCAATCCGGGGCCGTACCAGGTCGTCGTCGCCGACGGGACCCGGCCGCCGTGGCGTGCGGGCAGCTTCGACCGGGTGCTGGTGGACGTGCCGTGCACCGGTCTCGGCGCCCTGCGCAGGCGGCCCGAGGCCCGCTGGCGGCGGCGCCCGGAGGACCTGGACGGCTTCGCGCCGTTGCAGCGGGCCCTGCTGCGCAGCGCGCTGGACTCGGTGCGGGTCGGCGGCGTCGTCGGCTACGCCACCTGCTCGCCGCATCTCGCCGAGACCCGGGCGGTCGTCGCGGACGTGCTCAAGCAGCGGCCGCACACCGAACTCATCGACGCCCGACCGCTGCTGCCGGGGATGCCCGCGCTGGGCGAGGGCCCCGACATCCAGCTGTGGCCGCACCTGCACGGCACCGACGCCATGTACCTGGCCCTGATCCGCAGAACCGGCTGAGACACCGCTGGGGCCGGCCGGCCCAGGGGCGCGGGGAACTGCGCGACCTGCCCCCACCGACCCGCAGACAAACCACAACGGAACGCACCGCCGTTACAGCCGAGCGCAGCGGCGTGGCAGGCTTGGGGCATGGCCGTGCAGATCAACCCCAGCATCCTGTCCGCCGACTTCGCCCGTCTCGCGGACGAGGCGAAGGCGGTCGAGGGCGCCGACTGGCTCCACGTCGACGTCATGGACAACCACTTCGTGCCGAACCTCACGCTCGGCGTGCCGGTCGTGGAGTCCCTGGCCCGGGCCACGGACACGCCGCTCGACTGCCATCTGATGATCGAGGACGCCGATCGCTGGGCCCCGCAGTACGTCGAGGCGGGCGCCTCCTCGGTCACCTTCCATGTCGAGGCGGCCGCCGCGCCCGTGCGGCTCGCCCGCGAGATCCGCGCCAAGGGCGCCCGCGCCTCCATGGCGCTCAAGCCCGCGACGCCCATCGAGCCGTACGAGGACCTGCTCCCCGAACTCGACATGCTGTTGATCATGACGGTCGAGCCCGGCTTCGGCGGCCAGGCGTTCCTCGACATCATGCTGCCGAAGATCCGCCGCACCCGTGAGCTGATCGACAAGCACGGCCTCGAACTGTGGCTCCAGGTGGACGGCGGCGTCTCGGCGGCCACGATCGAGCGGTGCGCGGACGCGGGAGCCGACGTCTTCGTGGCAGGCTCGGCCGTCTACGGGGCGCAGGACCCGGCGGCGGCGGTCCGTGCACTGCGCGCACAGGCGCAGACGGCCACCGCGAAGGCGTCCTGGGCATGCGGCCACTGAGCCACAGGTACGTGAACGGCGGCCATCAGGGCTGATCAACCGCGCCGGATCTGCAAGGATGAACGGCGAATCCAGAGTGTGAACAGCAGTGAGGAGAGCGCCGTGTCGGGTATGTCGGCGGGCCGCATGCGGATGGGACCCGCTGAGCTGGTGCAGGCGGCGGCCATGGCCCGCCGCTTCTACCTTGAGGGCAAGTCCAAGATCCAGATCGCGGAGGAGTTCGGCGTCAGCCGCTTCAAGGTGGCCCGGGTCCTGGAGACGGCCCTGGAACGGGATCTCGTGCGCATCGAGATCCGTGTGCCGGCCGAACTGGACGCCGATCGCTCCGACGCGCTCCGCGCCCGCTACGGCCTCAGACACGCCGTCGTGGTCGAGTCCCCGGCCGAGGCGGAGGAGACCCCGGATCCGGAGAACCTCGGCGAGGTCGCGGCCGACCTGCTCGGCGAGCTGGTCAACGAGGGCGATGTGCTGGGCCTGGCCTGGGGCCGGTCCACCATTCACATGGCCGCCGCCCTCGACCGGCTGCCGCCGTGCACGGTGGTCCAGCTGACCGGTGTGTACGACGCCGGGACCGCCGAGCGCGGTTCGGTCGAGGCCGTCCGCCGCGCCGCCCAGGTGTCCGGCGGCGACGCGCACCCCATCTACGCGCCGATGCTGCTGCCGGACGCGGCCACCGCGGCGGCGCTGCGCAACCAGACGGGGATCGCCCGGGCCTTCGAGTACTTCGACAAGGTCACGGTCGCCTGTGTCTCGATCGGCTCCTGGGAACCGGGCATCTCGACGGTGCACGACATGCTCAGCGACGAGGAGCGCGGCCACTACGCCTCGCTCGGGGTCGCCGCCGAGATGTCCGCGCACCTCTTCGACGCGGAGGGCCGCCGGGTCGGCCGGGACCTGGGGGAGCGGTGCATCACCGTCAAGGCCGACCAGCTGCGCCGGGTCCCCGAGGTCGTCGCGATCGCGGGCGGGCAGCGCAAGGCGGCGGCGATCGACGCGGTGCTGCGCTCCGGCCTGGTCACCAGCCTGGTGACGGACACCTCGGCCGCGGACTGTCTGATGACCGCGGGCCCCACCCCGCGCCCCGCCCTGAACCGGGCGGACCCCGACGGACCCTGACCGGCCGCGGCAGCGGACCGATGCGATGCGGGGACGGCCGTGGCAGCATCGACGCATGCTGCCACGGTTCGTCCCCCGTGCGCTTTCGGCGCTCCTGCTCTGTCTGGCCGTCCTTCTCACGGGCTGCTCGTCGGCCCCGACCGGTGCCGCAGACGCCTCCGCGCCGCCCTGGGCGGCCGGCCTGCCCACCGTCGCCGAGTCCCGGCTGCCGGAGCAGGCCCGGCAGACCCTGGCCCTCATCGACCGCGGCGGCCCCTTCCCGTACGCCAGGGACGGCGTCGTCTTCGGCAACTTCGAGGGACGGCTGCCCCGGCACCCGCGCGGCTACTACCACGAATACACCGTGCGGACCCCGGGATCGCGCGACCGCGGCGCCCGGCGGATTGTCACGGGGCAGGGCAAGGAGGTCTACTACACCGATGACCACTACGAGTCGTTCCGGGCGGTGCTGAGATGACGACCCCGTACGTGGTGACGGTCGACCTCGGCGGCATCGCCGACAAGGCCGGGCTGATGGACCGGTCGGCGCACGCGCTGGGCCTGCCCGACTGGTTCGGCCGCAACTGGGACGCCCTCGCCGACAGCCTCGCCGATCCGTCCGTGTGGCCGACGGCGACGGCCGGCCGTGCGCTGCTCGTCGTCGTCACCGGCTGGCGGGAGTACGCCCGTGAGCGGCCCGAGGAGTGGTCCGTCGCGCAGGAGGTGTTCACCGAGGCGTCCGGGCGTGAACCCCGGCTGACCGTCGCCCTCGCCCTCGGCTGACGGCGGCCCCCCTCGCGTCGCCGCGGCGGCGCCCGGCCGGTCTTCGTCGGATCCTCCGAATCCGCCCCTGACCTGCCTGGACGATCTGCCCGGTCCACGCATTCCGGTCGCCATGGGACAATGAAGTACGTGCTCTTCCCCTGGGCAGACCTGTCCGGGGGCCACCTCTGATCGACTGGGATGTGCAGCACGTGCGTTTCCTCAACGACATCCAGCCCGCGTACGACCTGACGTACGACGACGTGTTCATGGTGCCGAGCCGTTCCGCGGTCGGCTCGCGTCAGGGTGTGGACCTCAGCTCCCCGGACGGCACGGGCACCACGATTCCGCTGGTCGTCGCCAACATGACCGCCGTCGCGGGCCGCCGCATGGCCGAGACGGTGGCCCGGCGCGGTGGCCTGGTGGTGATCCCGCAGGACATACCGATCGACGTCGTCACGGACGTCGTCACCTGGGTGAAGAGCCGCCACCTGGTCCTCGACACACCGATCGTGCTCGCCCCGCACCAGACCGTCGCCGACGCGCTGGCCCTGCTGCCGAAGCGTGCGCACAACGCCGGTGTCGTCGTAGACGAGGCCGGACGGCCGGTCGGCGTCGTCACCGACCGGGACCTGTCCGGCGTCGACCGCTTCACCCAGCTCGCCGTGGTCATGTCCCGCGACCTGCTGCTGCTCGACGCGGACATCGACCCGCGCGAGGCGTTCAACACGCTGGACGCGGCCAACCGCCGCTACGCCCCGGCGGTGGACGAGGACGGCAGGCTGGCCGGCATCCTCACCCGCAAGGGCGCGCTGCGCGCCACGCTGTACACCCCGGCCACCGACGCGCACGACAGGCTGCGCATCGCCGCCGCGGTCGGCATCAACGGCGATGTGGCGGGCAAGGCGCAGCAGTTGCTGGACGCCGGGATCGACACGCTCGTCATCGACACCGCGCACGGCCACCAGGAGTCGATGATCAGCGCGCTCAAGCTGGTGCGCGACCTCGGCCCGCGGGTCCCGGTCGTGGCGGGCAACGTCGTCTCCGCCGAGGGCGTACAGGATCTGATCGAGGCGGGCGCGGACATCGTCAAGGTGGGCGTGGGGCCGGGCGCCATGTGCACGACCCGCATGATGACCGGCGTGGGCCGGCCGCAGTTCTCGGCCGTGCTCGAGTGTGCCGCCGAGGCACGCAAGTACGGCAAGCACGTGTGGGCCGACGGCGGGGTCCGCCACCCGCGGGACGTGGCGATGGCGCTGGCGGCCGGCGCCTCCAACGTGATGATCGGTTCCTGGTTCGCGGGCACGTACGAGTCGCCGGGCGACCTCCAGCAGGACGCCGACGGGCGCCTGTACAAGGAGTCCTTCGGCATGGCGTCCGCGCGCGCCGTGCGCAACCGAACCTCGGAGGAGTCGGCCTACGACCGGGCCCGCAAGGGGCTGTTCCAGGAGGGCATCTCCACCTCCCGGATGTTCCTCGACCCGGTCCGTCCGGGCGTCGAGGACCTGATCGACTCGATCATCGCGGGCGTCCGCTCGGCGTGCACCTACGCCGGGGCGGGCTCCCTGGAGGAGTTCGCCGAGAAGGCCGTCGTGGGCATCCAGAGCGCGGCCGGCTACGCCGAGGGCAAGCCCCTGCACGCCAGCTGGAACTGACCCCGCTGTCAACGGTGCCGTCCGCGCCGGGCCCCGGCCTGTGCGTGTGGACGGCGGCCGGGCCCGTGTTCTACTTCGGGTACGGCCATCGCCGTTCCCGTCCCGCGTCGGCGCAGGCCCCCGCGGCGGCGGAGGGGGACCCGAACGAAGAAGTGAACCACGCGCAGTGCTGAACGAACTCGACGAACGCATCGTGCACGCCCTCGCCGAGGACGCCCGCCGCTCCTACGCGGACATCGGGCAGCTGGTCGGCCTGTCCGCGCCGGCCGTGAAACGGCGGGTGGACCGGCTGCGTGCCACCGGGGCCATCACCGGATTCACGGTGCGGGTGGACCCGGCGGCGCTCGGCTGGGAGACCGAGGGGTTCATCGAGCTGTACTGCCGGCGCAACACCTCACCGGAGACCATCCAGCGGGGCCTGGAGCGCTACCAGGAGGTGGTGGCCGCGTCCACCGTCACCGGGGACGCGGACGCCGTCGTGCAGGTCTTCGCCGCCGACATGCGCCACTTCGAGCGGGTGCTGGAACGCATCGCGGGCGAGCCGTTCGTGGAGCGGACCAAGTCCGTGCTGGTCCTGTCCCCCCTGCTCCGCCGCTTCACCTCGGGCACACCGGGCTGACCGCCGTCACCCGCAGCGGCGGCCGACCGCCGTCACCAGGCGCCGCGCGCCCCGGGCGTCGGGTTTCCTTCAGCGGGGTCGGTCGGCGGTCTTGCGGGTCAGGGCGTTGTTCCCGATCGAATTGCGCACGCTGAAGCTGACGGCGTCCGAGCGGTAGCGGTCATCCGACCACTCCACCGGGCGGCCCTCGCGGGTCGTGGTCACCCGGCGGACCCGCAGCAGCGGGCTCGTCCGGCGCACGCCGAGCAGTTCCGCGTCCTGGGCGCCCGCCGCGACCGCGTCGATGACATGCTCGCCGTAGGCGAAGACCAGGCCCGTGTCCTCGAACAGCCGCTGGGTGACGGACGGGCAGTCCGGCTCGATCGCCTCGACCGCCGGCGCGATCCAGTCCGCGTACACGGTCCGTTCCAGCAGGACCGGTGCGCCGTCCAGACCGCGCACCCGCAGCACATGCAACACCGGTGTCCCGGCCCGCAGTTGGAGGCGCACGGCGTCCTCCTCGGTGGCCGCGCGGTGCTCCTGCGCCACCACCCGCCCCCGCGCCTCGCGGCCCATCGCCCGCGCCCACTGGGCGAAGCTGCGCAGCTCCGCGAAGCTCTGGCTGCGGCGGCTGGCCAGGACCACCCGCCGGGCGCCCTGGCGGGAGCCGATCAGCCCCTCGGCGGTGAGGGCCGCGACGGCCTGGCGCACCGTGCCGCGCGAGACGCCGTACCGCGCCATGAGTTCGGTCTCCGCGGGCAGCCGGCTGCCGACTGTGTACTCCTCGCGGTCGATCGCCCGTCGCAGTTCGTCGGCGATCTCCTCGTGTCGCGCGGCCATGTATCCCCTCTGCGTAGGTCGCTGTGCACAGCGTGAGCAGCCTAATCGACGCTTCCCCGTGCTGTGTGCCAGCCGGGATTGTGCAGGGAATCTCTGGTCGGGGTTTGGGCGATGTTCACGGTCAGGACATCGGCGGCGGGCGTACTGAGTGCCAACTTGTTCAGACAAGTTTTCTGCGTCACCTCACCCTCGTGCGTACTCCTGGAGAGACCGTGACCGTGTCCCTGCCGCGAACCGCCGTCCTCAGCGGCTCCCTCGCCGTCGTAGCCGCGCTCGCCCTGAGCGCCTGCGGCGCCGCCCCCGACGACGCCTCCACCACCGCCGACGGCAAGAGCGCCGCCACCGCCACCTCCGCCGCCGACTTCGGCGGCATGGACGCGCTGGTCGAGGCCGCCAAGAAGGAGGGCACGCTGAACGCCATCGCGCTGCCCCGCGACTGGGCCAACTACGGCGCCCTCATCGACGGCTTCCAGAAGAAGTACGGCATCAAGATCGCGGTGGAGAGCCCCGACGGATCGAGCCAGGACGAGATCAACGCCGTCACCTCCCGCAAGGGACAAAAACGCGCCCCCGACGTCCTCGACCTCGGCAGCTCCTTCGCGCTCAGCGCCGCCGAGCAGGGACTGCTCGCGCCCTACAAGGTGGCCTCGTTCGCCGACATCCCCGAGGGCCAGAAGGACGCGCAGGCCCGCTGGTACAACGACTACGGCGGCTACATCTCCATCGGCTGCGACGCCAAGCGGGTCAAGCAGTGCCCGACCACGTTCAAGGACCTGCTGAAGCCGCAGTACAAGGGCCAGGTCGCGCTCAACGGCAACCCCACCCAGTCCGGTTCGGCCTTCGGCGGCGTATACGCGGCGGCCCTGGCGGGCGGCGGCTCCTTCGACGACATCCAGCCCGGCCTCGACTTCTTCGCCGAGCTGAAGAAGAACGGCAACTACACGCCCGTCGAGTCCACGCCGGCCACCGTCGAGAAGGGCGAGACGCCGATCAGCATCGACTGGGACTACCTCAACGCCGGCTACGCCGACGAGTTCCGCGCCAAGGGCGTCGACTGGAAGGTCGCGGTGCCCACCGACGGAAAGTTCGCCCAGTACTACTCCCAGGCCGTCAACAAGGACGCCCCGCACCCGGCCGCCGCCCGGCTGTGGCAGGAGTACCTCTACAGCGCCGAGGGCCAGAACCTGTGGCTGAAGGGGTACGCCCGCCCGGTTCTGATGGCCGCCCTGGACAAGGCCGGCACCCTCGACAAGGAGGCCGCCGCCAAGCTCCCGAGCGTCACCGGCACCCCCGCCTTCCCCACCGAGGAGCAGCAGAGCAAGGCCAAGACGGTCCTCGCGCAGGGCTGGTCGAAGGCCGTCTCCGGATGACCGCCGCCCTCCCGCGCGCGGACGTGGCGCCGACCGCTTCCCCCAAGCGGCGGCGCCGCGCCCCCGGCTGGCTCGCCGTGGCCCCGCTGCTGGTCTTCACCGCCGTCGCCTTCGGCGTGCCCGCGCTGGCCATGCTGCACGGCGCCTTCACCATCGAGGACCGGGCCACGGGCACGACGTCGTACACCGTCGAGAACCTGACCACCTCGCTGCAGGGGCCGTACCTCACCGCCCTCGCCGGCAGCGTGAAGCTGTCCGCCGTCACCGCCGTCCTCGGCGTCCTGCTCGGACTGCCGCTCGCGCAGGCGGTCGTGGCCTCCCGCTCCCCGGCGCTGCGCGACGCGGTGCTCACCGGCTCCGGCGTCCTCGCGAACTTCGGCGGCGTCCCGCTGGCCTTCGCCTTCGTCGCCACCCTCGGCAACGCCGGCGTGCTGACCCGGCACCTGGGCCTCGCGGACGCCGGCTGGAACCTCTACAGCTTCTGGGGGCTGGTGATCGTCTACCTGTACTTCCTGATCCCGCTGATGGTCCTCACCATCACCCCGGCGCTGGACGGACTGCGCTCCCAGTGGCGCGAGGCCGCCCGCAACAACGGCGCCACCGCCGTGCAGTACTGGCGGCACGTGGCCCTGCCCGTCCTCGCGCCGTCACTGCTCGGCGCCCTGGTCCTGCTCTTCGGCAGCGCGTTCGCCGCGTACGCGACCGCCGCCGCCATGGTCGGCAGCACCGTCCCGCTGGTGACCCTGCAGATCGCCGACGCCCTCTCCGGCAACGTGCTGGTCGGCCAGGAGAACGTGGCACTCGCCCTCAGCCTCGACATGGTCCTGGTCGCGGGCCTCGTCATGGCCGTGTACCTGCCCCTGCAACGACGGAGCACCCGATGGCTCGACGCCTGAACCCCGGGCGGTGGGCCGTGCTCGGCCTTGCCGCGCTGTACTTCCTGGTGCCGCTCGCCGCGTCCGTGGTCTTCACGGTGGACGTGCCCGGGCAGGGCCTCACCGTCGACGCCTACGCGCAGATCCTGTCCGCCGACGGCTTCGTCCCGGGCCTGCTGCTCTCGCTGGAGCTGGCCGCGGCCACCATCGCCGTCGTGCTGCTGCTGATGGTGCCCGCCCTGGTCGCCCTGCGGCTCGGCGCGCCCCGGCTGCGGCCCGTCGTCGAGGTGGTGTGCTCACTGCCGCTGGTCGTGCCGCCCATCGCGTTCGTCGCCGGGATCGCCACGGTGCTCAGATGGGGACCCGAACACCTCTCCCGCACACCGCTGTTCCAGACGTTCATGGCCGTCCAGAACCCCGACTTCCCGATCGTGCTCGTCCTCGCCTACGTCGTGATGGCGCTGCCGTTCGTGCACCGGGCGCTGGACGCCGGGCTGCGCGCCATCGACGTGCGCACCCTGGTCGAGGCCGCCCGCAGCTGCGGCGCCTCCTGGCCGCAGGCCCTGCTGCGGGCCGTCCTGCCCAATCTGCGCCCGGCGCTGCTGAACGCGGCCTTCCTCACGCTGGCGCTGGTGCTCGGCGAGTTCACCGTCGCCCGGCTGCTGGGCTTCCAGCCCTTCGCGGTATGGATCTACAACGTCGGCGGCTCCCAGGCCCAGCTGTCCGTCGCCGTGTCCGTGCTCAGCCTGCTCGTCACCTGGGCCCTGCTCCTCGCGCTCGCCGGTGCCGGCGGGCGTACCCGAACCGCTTCGTCCCAGGGATGACAGACACCATGACCGCCACCACGCTGGAGAAGGCCGTCGCTCAGCGGGCCGCCACCGTCGAATTCCGTGAACTGCGCCGCGCGTTCGGAACCACCGTCGCCCTCGACGGGCTCGACCTGGCCGTGCGGCAGGGGGAGTTCCTGGCGCTGCTCGGCCCGTCCGGGTGCGGCAAGACCACCGCGCTGCGCATGCTCGCCGGGTTCGAGCAGCCGGACGCCGGCGCCGTGCTGGTGGACGGCGAGGACATCACCCGGGTGCCGGCCCACCGCCGCGACGCCGGGATGGTCTTCCAGTCGTACAGCCTCTTCCCGCACCTCAACGCCCTCGACAACGTCGCCTTCGGACTGCGCATGCGGGGCGTGCGCACCGCCGAACGGCGGGCCCGTGCCGCCGAGTTGCTGGAGCTGGTCGGCCTCGCCGACAAGGGCCGGAGCTTCCCGCACCAGCTCTCCGGCGGCCAGCAGCAGCGCATCGCGCTGGCCCGGGCCCTCGCGCTGCGCCCGCGCGTGCTGCTGCTCGACGAACCGCTGTCGGCGCTCGACGCCAAGGTGCGGCTGACCCTGCGCGAGGAGATCCGCCGGCTCCAGCAGGAACTCGGCATCACCACGCTGTTCGTGACGCACGACCAGGAGGAGGCGCTGTCCGTCGCCGACCGGGTCGCCGTCATGCGCGCCGGACGGCTCGAACAGTGCGCGGCGCCCGCCGAGTTGTACGGGCGGCCCGCCACCGCCTTCGTCGCCGAGTTCGTCGGCACGATGAGCCGGATCCCGGGAACCCTCGCCGGCGACACGGTGGACGTGCTCGGGCAGCGGCTGCCCGTCGACGGGACGGCCCCGGCCGCCACCGAGGTGGACGTCCTGGTCCGGCCCGAGGCCGTCCGGGTCAGCGCCGACGAGACGGGCACCGCCCGGATCGCCGCCACCGCCTTCCTGGGCGCCGTGGTCCGGGTCACCGTCGGGCTCGCCGACGGCACCGAGGCCAAGGCCGACCTGCCCGCCCACGAGGCCGCCGGGCTCGGCGCGGGAACCACCGTGCGGGTGTCGCTGCCCGAGCGGCCGGTGCTGGTGGCGGAACGTATCCAGAAGTGAGGAGCAGGACCGACGTGACCTCCCATCCCCGACTCCCGCTGCAGGCCGTCCTGTTCGACATGGACGGCACGCTCGTGGACACCGAGCGGCTGTGGTGGGAGGCGGTGGAGCGGGTCGCGGGACGCCCGCTGACCGCGGCCGACCGGCCCGAAGTGCTCGGCCGCGCGGTCGAACACACCGCCGGCTGGCTGGCCGCGGCGGCCGGGCGCCCGGCCGCCGGCCTCGCGGACGAACTGCACCGGGAGTTCACGGCCCGCGTCCGCACGGGCGTCGTGCCCCGCCCCGGCGCCGTCGGCCTGCTCGACGCGCTCGGCCGGGCCGGCATTCCCACCGCCCTGGTCACCGCGTCCCCGCGGGCCGTGGCCGACATCGTGCTCGACGCCCTCGGGCCCGGCCGGTTCGCGGTCTCCGTCACCGCCGACGACACCGGCCGCACCAAGCCCGACCCGGACCCCTACCTCGCCGCCTGCCGCGCCCTCGGCGTCGACCCGGCGGCCTGTGTGGCGGTCGAGGACACCGGCACCGGAGTCGCCTCCGCCGAGGCGGCCGGCTGCGCCGTCCTGGCCGTGCCGTCCCTCGCGCCGATCAACGCCGCACCCGGCCGCACCGTCCGCACCAGCCTCGTCGGCCTCACCCTGGAAGACCTGACCGACGTCGCTGAGCAGGCCCGACGAAGTCCGTTGCGGTGCGGCAGCGCGCCCCGAAGGGGCGCGGGGCTGTATTGATATGCGGCTCCGCCGCGCGGGCGCGCCCAGCCACGACGGCGCCGCGGACAACTGACGGCACAGCGCGGCTCATCCAGCGGAGCGCTCAGGCTGCGCAACGAATCGCCGGGTGGGCCCGGACGCGCGCAATGAACCGCTCGTCGGCGCGCAACGGGTGCTTCTTGTCCGGCCCGTACGCCGACCGTACGGTCTAGGTGGCCCCCAACCCCCGCACCGGTGAGGATCACCCATGCGCATCGCCCTGCTCCAGAGCTCCGGCCGCCCCGGCTCCGTCGCCGAGAACCTCAAGGTCCTCGACGAGGCCGCGGCCCGTGCCGCCGCCGCGGGCGCCGCGCTGCTGGCGACGCCGGAGATGTTCCTGACGGGGTACGCGATCGGCGCGGACATCGGCCGCCTCGCCGAGCCCGCCGACGGCGACCGGGCCGCCGCGGTCGCCGACATCGCCCGCCGGCACGGCCTTGCGATCGCTTACGGCTACCCGGAGCGCGCGGGCGCCGCCGTGCACAACTCCGCCCAGCTGATCTCCGCCGACGGCACCCGGCTCGCCGGTTACCGCAAGACCCACCTCTTCGGCCCCTTCGAGCACGCGCACTTCACCCCCGGCGACCGGCCGGTCGTCCAGGCCCACCTGGACGGCCTCACCGTCGGCCTGCTGATCTGCTACGACGTCGAGTTCCCGGAGAACGTCCGCGCGCACGCGCTGGCCGGCACCGACCTGCTCGTCGTGCCGACGGCACAGATGCACCCGTACCAGTTCGTCGCGGAGTCGCTGGTCCCCGTGCGGGCCTTCGAGAACCAGATGTACGTCGCCTACGTCAACCGGGTCGGCCCTGAGGGCGAGTTCGACTTCGTCGGGCTGTCCACGCTGGCCGGTCCGGACGGCACCGCCCGCGCCCGGGCCGGCCGCACCGAGGACCTGCTCGTCGCCGACGTCGACCCCGGCTTCCTGGCGGCCTCCCGCGAGGCCAACCCGTATCTGCGCGACCGCCGCCCCGGCCTGTACCGGCCCGTCGTCTGAACCCCCGTACAGCTCACCCGAGTTCACCCGAGCAAGGAGTCCCCAGCCCATGACGTCCACGGTGCCCGGTGCCGCCGGGCGCGCCCCCGGGCAGCAGCCGCCGATCACCATGTTCGGACCGGACTTCCCGTACGCGTACGACGACTACCTCGCCCACCCGGCGGGCCTCGGCCAGATCCCCGCGACCGAGCACGGCACCGAGGTCGCGGTCGTCGGCGGCGGCCTGTCCGGGTTGGTGACCGCCTACGAGCTGATGAAGATGGGCCTGAGGCCCGTCGTGTACGAGGCCGACCGGCTCGGCGGCCGGCTGCGCACGGTGGGCTTCGACGGCTGCGACCCGTCCCTGACGGCCGAGATGGGCGCGATGCGCTTCCCGCCGTCCTCCACGGCCTTCCAGCACTACATCGACCTGGTCGGCCTGCGGACGCGCCCCTTCCCCAACCCCCTCGCCGAGGCGACGCCGTCGACCGTCGTCGACCTCAAGGGCGAGTCGCACTACGCCGAGACGATCGACGATCTGCCGCAGGTCTACCGAGACGTCGCCGACGCCTGGCACAGGTGCCTCGAAGAGGGCGCGGACTTCTCCGCCATGAACCGGGCGATACGCGAGCGGGACGTGCCGCGCATCCGGGAGATCTGGGCACGGCTGGTGGCCGGACTCGACAACCAGACCTTCTACGGCTTCCTGTGCGACTCCGCGGCGTTCCGCTCCTTCCGGCACCGGGAGATCTTCGGACAGGTCGGCTTCGGCACCGGCGGCTGGGACACCGACTTCCCCAACTCCATCCTGGAGATCCTGCGCGTCGTCTACACCGAGGCCGACGACCACCACCGCGGCATCGTCGGCGGCTCCCAGCAACTGCCGCTGCGGCTGTGGGAGCGGGCGCCGGAGAAGATCGTGCACTGGGCCCAGGGGACCTCCCTCGCGGCGCTGCACGACGGTGGTGCGCCCCGGCCCGCGGTGACCCGGCTGCACCGTACGGCGGGCGACCGGATCACGGTGACGGACGCGCACGGCGACATCCGCACCTACCGGGCGGTCGTGTTCACCGCCCAGTCCTGGATGCTGCTCTCCCAGATCGCCTGCGACGACTCGCTGTTCCCGATCGACCACTGGACGGCGATCGAGCGCACCCACTACATGGAGTCCAGCAAACTGTTCGTCCCGGTCGACCGGCCGTTCTGGCGGGACAAGGACCCGGCCACCGGCCGGGACGTGATGTCGATGACGCTCACCGACCGTATGACCCGCGGCACTTATCTGCTCGACGACGGCCCGGACCGGCCGGCCGTGATCTGCCTGTCCTACACCTGGTGCGACGACAGCCTGAAGTGGCTGCCGCTCAGCGCCCGGGAGCGGATGGAGGTCATGCTGAAGTCCCTCGGCGAGATCTATCCGAACGTCGACATCCGCAGTCACATCATCGGCAACCCGGTGACGGTCTCCTGGGAGAACGAGCCCTACTTCATGGGCGCGTTCAAGGCCAACCTGCCCGGCCACTACCGCTATCAGCGGCGCCTGTTCACCCACTTCATGCAGGACCGGCTGCCCGCCGGCAAGCGCGGCATCTTCCTCGCGGGCGACGACATCTCCTGGACGGCCGGCTGGGCCGAGGGCGCCGTCCAGACCGCGCTCAACGCGGTCTGGGGCGTGCTGCACCACCTCGGCGGGGCGACGGACCCCGCCAACCCCGGCCCGGGCGACGTCTACGACGCGATAGCCCCGGTGGAACTCCCCGAGGAATGACCGCGCTCAGACGCCCGCGGCCCGTGCCTTCTCGTACACCTCCGCGGCGACGTCCTTGAGGTGTGCGGCGTCGCGGGCGCCGCTCTGCAGATCGACGATGATCTCCTCCAGGCCGACGGCCGCGTGGGCCACCAGGTCCTCGACGATCTGGCCGGCATCGCCCTGGAAGGGCCGGCGGTCGGCGCCGGCGTAGGGCGCGGCCGTCAGGGTCGTGTTCACCCGCAGCACCGTCCGGACGGGCTCCGTGCGGCCCCGCTCGGCCGCCAGGTCCTGCACCTGCCGCCACTGCGCGGCGAGTTGGTCGGCGCCCAGGCCCACCGGCAGCCAGCCGTCGGCGTGGTCGACCAGCCGCCGCAGCGCCCGCTTGGTGCCCGCGGCCAGCAGGATCGGGATCGGCCGGGCGGGCTTCGGCCCGACCACGGCCGAGGCGATCTTGGTGATGCCGCCCTCGTAGCGCACCGGGTCGGGGCCCCACACCGCCCGGCAGACCTCGATCAGCTCGTCCAGCACCCGGCCGCGCTCCTCGAACGGCCGGATCCCGGCCGCCGCGTACTCGTCGAGGGACCAGCCCGTGCCGAAGCCGGCGAGGACCCGACCACCGCTCGCCGCGTCCAGCGAGGCGAGGGCCTTGGCCAGCTGGAACGGCTGGTGCAGCGGCGCGATCAGCACACTGGAGCCGAGCTGGGCCCGTTCGGTGGCCGACGCCGCCAGGGTGAGCGTGACCAGCGGTTCGGCGACATCACGGTAACTGTCCGGCCAGGCAAGCCCCTCGATGCCGTACAGGCCCTGCGTGGCCGGCTCGGGGAACAGGGCCCGTTCGAAGACCCACAGGCTGTCGTAGCCGATCCCTTCGGCCGCGCGGGCCACGTCGGGTACGTCCTTGCCGATGGAGTACTGCCGCATCTGGGGAAGACCGAGACCGAGCCGGATCGCCATACCGCTGCTCCTTCGCAATCGGGTGCCTGCCGGTCAACCTACCTGCGGTGTACACGGGTTTCCGGGCAACGCTCGGGCAATGGCCGGATCAGTCCGGTAGGGGGGTGAGCAGCAGCCGGCCCGCGAGGCCGACGGCCGCGTCGAGGCGTTCGGCCAACTCCTCGGCGAGGTCCCCGTACCGGCGCAGCGCCCACAGTGCCCGCGCCGCCGACCAGGCCGCGTCCCGGGCCCGCTCCAGGCTCCAGGAGCCCAGCAGATGGGTGAGCGGGTCGGCGATCTGGAGGAGGTCGGGACCCGGCATCAGATCCTCCCGTACGCGTTCCTCGAGCGAGACGAGGAGATCGCCCACCCGGTCGAACTCGTCCTCCAGGTCGTCGGGTGCGCAGCCGAGCGTCCGGCAGGTGTCCACCACGGCGAGCGCCAGGTCGTGGCCGATGTGTGCGTTGACGCCCGCCAGCGCGAACTGCAGCGGCCGTACGCCCGGATGGCGGCGGAGCTGGAACAGCGGCCGCCAGCAGGCGGGGGCGCGCCGGCCGTCCGCCGCCGCGTCCACCGCGTCCAGGTACCGGTGTGCGAACCGGACGTCCAGCGCGGTCGCGGCCCGCCGGTCGGCGAAGTACCCGGCATCCAGCCGCCGTTCCACCTCTTCGGTGACGGTGAGGTAGACGCGGTTGAAGACCGCGACCCCGTCCCGGGCCGGCAGGGCGGCGTCCAGGGCGCGCATCCGCGCGACGACGGAGTCCACGGTGCGGACGGACGTCGTGAACTGTTCCAACTGCGCCATGGGGGCAGGGTCCCAGTCCGCGGCCGAGCCGCGTGCCGACGGGCCCGGCGCGTCCCCGGAACGGGGGAACCGGCCCGTCCCGCGGTGGGCCGCAGGACGGAACGCCGCGGGCCGCGAGGGCGCCCAGGTGAGATGCGCGCCGGAGCACGCCTACGAGCCGGCGCGGTGGCCTTCCCCGTCGGGGCCCGCGCTCTCGTCGTAGGTGGAGGTGCCCTCGTCCAGCAGCGGCTGCTGTCCCTTGAGATGGGCGGGCGCGAAGGCGCGCAGCGCGTGGTAGCCGGTGGTGACGACCAGCGTGCCGAGGGCGATCCCGCTCAGCGAGAACGTGTCGGTGAACTTCATGGAGACGTTGCCGACGCCGATGATGATGCCGGCGGCGGCCGGGACCAGGTTCAGCGGGTTGCGCAGGTCCACCTCGGCGTGCAGCCAGATCTGCGCGCCGAGCAGGCCGATCATGCCGTACAGGATGACGGTGATGCCGCCGAGCACCCCGCCCGGGATCGCGGCGACGACCGCGCCGAACTTGGGGCACAGGCCGAAGAGCAGCGCGAAGCCGGCCGCGGCCCAGTACGCGGCCGTCGAGTAGACGCGGGTGGCGGCCATCACGCCGATGTTCTCGGAGTACGTGGTGTTCGGCGGGCCGCCGACGGCGGTCGACAGCATCGACCCCACGCCGTCCGCCGAGATCGCCGTGCCGAGCCGGTCGTCCAGGGGGTCACCGGTCATCTCGCCGACCGCCTTGACATGTCCGGCGTTCTCCGCGACCAGCGCGATGACGACCGGCAGGGCGACCAGGATCGCCGACCACTGGAAGGACGGGCCGTGGAAGGAGGGCAGTCCGATCCAGTCGGCCTTGCCGACGCCGGACAGGTCCAGGCGCCAGTGGTCGGTGAGCCTGCCGCTCGCGTCCACCGAGTGGATCCGGCCGAAGATCCGGTCGAAGGCCCAGGAGACGACGTATCCGAAGACCAGGCCCAGGAAGATCGCGATACGTGACCAGAAGCCGCGCAGACAGACCACGGCAAGACCGGTGAACAGCATCACGAGCGGCGCCGTCCACTGGTCCTGCGGCCAGTAGGTGGACGCGGTGACCGGTGCCAGGTTGAAACCGATCAGCATCACCACGGCGCCGGTGACGATCGGGGGCATCGCCGCGTGGATGATGCGCGCCCCGAACCGCTGCACGGCGAGCCCCACCAGGAACAGGGCGACGCCGACGACGAAGACCGCCCCGGTGACCGTCGCGCTGGTGCCGCCCTGGGCGCGGATGACCGCGGCGACGCCCACGAAGGACAGGGAGCAGCCCAGATAGCTCGGCACCCGGCCGCGGGTCGCGAGCAGGAAGATCACGGTGGCGACGCCCGACATCATGATCGCGAGGTTGGGGTCGAGGCCCATCAGGACGGGGGCCACGAAGGACGCGCCGAACATCGCCACGACGTGCTGGGCGCCGAGGCCCATCGTGCGGGGCCAGGACAGCCGTTCGTCGGGGCGTACCACCGCTCCGGGCGCGGGCGTACGCCCGTCCCCGTGCAGCTTCCAGCGCACGCCGAGGTCCATGGTGAGGTTTCGCTTTCTCTGTACGTGAGGAGGATCCGCACCATTGTCATATGACCTGCGGAACCTGATACGCCCCGAGGGGCGCGGGGAACTGCGCGCTGAGCCCCCACAGTGCCGCACCCGACCGACGGCCTGCCGTGCCCCGAAGGGGGCGCGGGGAACTGCGCGCCCAGCCACGGGCCGCCGGCACACGGCTGACGACGTGCCGTCCCACGGCGAGCGCCCGCCCTGGGCAGGTAGGCACGGGGAACTACGGCGCCGCCCGCAGCCCAGAGCCAGCGGCACCGAGGCGACGGGCGGCAGCTTCAGGGGCGTGGGTCGGGGACCGCCGTGGTGGGGCGGCCGGCCTCGGCCTGGGCCCGCCCGCCAGGGCGCAGCACGCCCGCGAACACCGCGAGCCCGCACGCCAGCACGGTCACCAGGCAGAACGACACCATCAGGCTGGTCGCCTGGGCCACCCCGCCGATCAGGCTGGGCGCGATCAGGCCCGAGGTGTATGTGATGGTCGCCACGCCCGCGATGGCCTGGCTCGGATTGGGGCCGCTGTGCCCGGCCGCCGCGAAGCACAGCGGTACCACGACCGCGATGCCGAACCCCATCAGCGCGAACCCGGTCATCGCCACCGCCGGATGCCCCGCGACCACGATCAGCAGACCGCCGCCCCCGGCGAGCACCCCGCCCGCCCGGACCGTGCGCACCGCGCCGAAGCGGTTCACCACCGCGTCCCCGGCGATCCGGGCGATCGCCATGGTCAGCATGAACCCGGTCGTGGAGGCCGCGGCGAGCCCGGCGGAGCTGTCCAGCCGGTCCCGCAGGAACACCGCCGACCAGTCGAGGCTCGCGCCCTCCGCGAACACCGCGCAGAAGCCGACCGCGCCGATCAGCAGCGCCGAGCGGGGCGGCAGCGCGAACCGCGGCGGCGGCTCCTCGTCCTCGGCGGGCTGGAGGTCCAGCACCCGGCCGGCGGCCAGCACGCCGAGCAGCGTGAGGACGGCCGCCGCGAGCCCGAAGTGCAGCCGTGCGTCCGAGCCCAGGTGCGCGGCGAGGGTGCCGGCGGCCGAGCCGATCAGGGCGCCCGCGCTCCACATGCCGTGCAGCCCCGAGATGATCGACTTGCCGAGCAGCCGCTCCACCTCCACCCCGAGCGCGTTCATCGCCACGTCGGCCATACCGGCGCTCGCGCCGTAGGCGAACATCGCCAGGCACAGCGTGGACAGGTTCGGCGCGAGGCTCGGCAGGATCAGCGCGAGCGTCCACAGCGCGATCAGTCCGCGCAGCGCCGTCCGGCTGCCGAAGCGATGGCTGATCCGGCCCGCCACCGGCATCGAGCACGAGGCGCCGAACGCCGTGAAGGCGAGCGCGAACCCGAGTTGCCCCGCGCCCAGGGAGGCATGGTCCTGGATCCAGGGCACCCGGGTCGCGAACGAGCCGGTGACGGCCCCGTGCACGGCGAACACGGCCGCTACGGCGTACCGGGCGCGTTTCACCTCACCTTGCGCGTAGCGCACGCCACTCATCTTCCGGCCCCTCCCTGGACGGTCGCCCCGCTGTCTCGGGCCGTAAACTATCAGGGACCCTGCCTGATAGATAGGGAGTATCGTCGCCGTCCCGGCACGCAGCGGCCGGCCGGCCGGCTCCGCCGATCTGGGAGGATTCCCGTCATGCCCGCATCCCCGAGCACCGCCCGGGCCATCAACGACCGGCTCGCCCTGCGGCTGCTGCAGGACGAAGGCCCGCTCACGGCAGGGCAGTTGAAGCAGCTGACGGGGCTGTCCCGGCCGACCGTCGCCGACCTCGTCGAGCGGCTGACCGAGCGCGGCCTGATCACGGTCGTCGGCGAGTCGGGTGAGCAGCGCCGCGGCCCGAACGCCCGGCTCTACGGCATCGTCGCCGACCGCGCCCACCTCGCCGCGCTCGACGTCCGCACGGAGGGCGTCTCCGTGCTGGTGTCCGATCTGCTGGGCCGGGTGCTCACCGAGGCGTCCCTGCCCATCGCCGGGGACATCGGGACCGGGCTCGCGGTGGAGCAGGCGGTGACGCTCGTGGAGCGGGCCGCGAAGGAGGCCGGGGCCGACCGGCTGCACACCGTCGGCATCGGCGCACCGGGCCTGATCGATCCGGCCACGGGTGAACTGCGCGACTCCTCCGGCCTGCCCGCCTGGCACCGGCGGCTGGTCGCGGCCCTTCAGGAGCGCCTGCCCGAGGCCCGGGTCAGCGTCGAGAACGAGACCAACCTCGCCGCCGTGGCCGAACAGCGCGAGGGCGCCGCCCGCAACCGCGACACCTTCGTCCTGCTCTGGCTCGGCCATGGCGCGGGCGCCGCCGTCGTCCTGGACGGCACCCTGCGCCGCGGCGCATCCGGCGGCACCGGCGAGATCGGCTTCCTGCCGGTCCCCGGCACCTCGACGCTGCCCTCGGCGACGGACTGCGAGGGCGGTTTCCACTCCCTGGCGGGCGCCGCGGCCATCGAGGCGCTGGCCGACGAGTGCGGGCTGACCGGCGCCGCGGACGACACGGACGGGCCGCGCGCCGCCGGCCTGGTGCGGACGGCCGTGACCGGGGCCGCCACGGCGGCCGCCGACCGCTTTCTCGCCGCCCTCGCCGACCGGATCGCCATCGGCGCGGCCTCCGTCGTCGCCGTCCTGGACCCGGGCTGCGTGGTCCTCGGCGGGGAGGTCGGCCAGGCCGGCGCAGACCCGCTCGCGGACCGGGTGCGGGACCGGGTGCGGCGGATGTCGCCGCTGGCCACCGACGTACGGCCGAGCACCCTCGGCGGCGCGGCCGTGCTCCGCGGGGCCCTGCTGACCGCCCGGGAACGCGCCCAGGACGACCTGTTCACCCTGGCGGACCGCTGAGCGCTCCGCGGGCAGGGCCGGGAAGTGCCGTCGGTCGGCTGCGGCGGCATCGTGGCCGGTCGCGCAGTTCCCCGCGCCCCTTTGGGGCGCTTCGCCGCCGTCGGTCGGTTTGCTCAGGCTGGCGGCCCGGCGGCGGGCAAGGGCCGTCGTCACCGCCACCGGGCCCGCCCGCACCCTAAAAGGACTAGACCAGTAAGGTCAATGGGTTTGAATCACGGTCAGGTGTCGTCCCGGACAGGGGAGTTGACCTGGGCGGCCCGGCGGGCGAGCCCGGCGCGCCACGCTGTGAGCCACCCCACACGGCCTCCCTGTCGGGACGGGCATCCGCCGTGGCACACTGGGCGTGTACCAGAAGCAGCGCACTCCGGGGTCGGTGAAAGTCCGAACCGGCGGTTACAGTCCGCGACCCGGTCGCTTCCAGCGACCGGTTGACCAGGTGAAATTCCTGGACCGACGGTTAAAGTCCGGATGGGAGGCAGTGCGCGGCGGGCGGGCATCCGTGCACGCCGCCGTCTTGGGACGCGTCCCCCGCGGACGGGTCCGTCCGGCGTCGTTCCCGAAGTGCTCATCCGCTTCTTCTGTCGTCATCGACAGGCCCCGGAGTCCGTGCCCGAAGAGGCAGGAGGACCCGGGAAGTGTTCACCGGAATCGTCGAAGAGCTGGGTGAAGTCACCGCCGTCGAGAACCTGGGCGATGCCTCCCGTTTCCGGCTCCGCGGACCCGTCGTCACCGAGGGCGCACGGCACGGCGACTCCATCGCCGTGAACGGGGTCTGTCTCACCGTCGTGGACCACGAGGGCGACGAGTTCACCGCCGACGTGATGGCCGAGACGCTGCACCGCTCCAGCCTCGGCGTCCTCACCGTCGGCTCCCGTGTCAACCTCGAACGCCCCACCGCCGTCGGCGCGCGCCTCGGCGGGCACATCGTGCAGGGCCATGTGGACGGCACCGGCGAAGTCCTGGAACGCACCCCCTCCGACCACTGGGAGATCGTGAAGATCTCCCTGCCCGCGGACCTCGCCCGCTACGTCGTCGAGAAGGGCTCCATCACCGTCGACGGCATCAGCCTCACCGTCGTGGCGGCGGGCGACGACCACTTCACCGTCAGCCTGATCCCGACCACCCTCGCCCTGACCACGCTCGGCCACAAGCAGCCCGGCGACCCGGTCAACCTGGAGGTCGACGTCATCGCCAAGTACGTCGAGCGGCTGCTCGCGGACCAGGGGGCGACCCGGTGACCTGGCTCAACTCACAGGCGTTCACCCTCTTCGGCCAGCACATCAAGTGGTCCGACATGATCGGCAACGTGATCGGCCTGGTCGGTCTCGCCTTCGGCTGGCGCCGCTCCCTGTGGAGCTGGCCGACGCAGTTCCTGTCCGGGCTCATCCTGTTCGCCGCGTTCGCCACCGCCCACCTCTCCGGCAGCGCCGGCAAGCAGGTCGTGGTCATGGTCGTCGCCGGCTACGGCTGGTGGCAGTGGAACCGCGGCTCCGCGCGGGGCGCGGACGGCCACATCGCCGTACGGTTCGCCACCTGGCGCGAGCGGGCCGCCCTGCTCGCCGCCGCGGCCGTCGGCACCCTCGCCGTGTCCGGGCTGTTCCACGCCTACCCCTCGCTGTCCTGGGACCCCTGGCCGGACGCCTACATCTTCGTCGGCACCGTCGTCGCGATGTACGCCCAGGCGCGCGGCATGGTCGAGTTCTGGCTCGCCTGGCTCCTGGTCGACGCCGTCGGCGTCCCGCTCAACTTCGCCAACGGCTTCGCCTTCTCCGGCTTCGTCTACGTCATCTACGGCGCACTCGTCCTGTGGGGCCTGCGCGACTGGTGGCTGCGCTCCCGCAAGGACGCGCGGCCCGTCCTGGAAGGAGCGCCCGCATGACCGCGGCACCGATCCTGTACGGCACCGACCATGCCGAGGACATCACCCTGGACCCGATCGAGCAGGCCGTCGCGGACATCGCGGCCGGCCGCCCCGTCGTGGTCGTGGACGACGAGGACCGGGAGAACGAGGGCGACCTCGTCGTCGCCGCCGAGAAGGCGACCCCCGAGATCATCGCGTTCATGATGAGCGAGTGCCGCGGCCTGATCTGCGCCCCCATGGAGGGCACGGAACTCGACCGGCTCCACCTCCCGCAGATGGTCGAGGACAACACCGAGTCCATGAAGACCGCGTTCACCGTCTCCGTGGACGCCTCCGCCGAGCACGGCGTGAGCACCGGGATCTCCGCCGTCGACCGCGCCACCACACTCCAGCTGCTGGCGAGCGGCAAGGCCCAACCGGACGACCTGGTACGCCCCGGCCATGTCTTCCCGCTGCGCGCCCGGCCCGGCGGCGTCCTGGCACGCCCCGGCCACACCGAGGCCGCCGTCGACCTCGCCCGGCTCGCCGGGCTGCGGCCGGCCGGCGCGATCGTGGAGATCGCCGGCGAGGACGGCCGCATGCTGCGCCTGCCCGAGCTGATCCCGTTCGCCCGCAAACACGGCCTGACGATCATCTCCATCGAGGGACTGATCGCCTACCTGCGCGCCGCCGCGCCCGCCGCACCGGCCCAGCGGCGCGCGCCCGCGCCCGGACCCGCCGTCCGCCGCGAGGCCGAGGTCGGCCTGCCCACCCGGCACGGCACCTTCACGGCCTACGGCTACCGCTCCACCGCCGACGGCGTCGAACACGTCGCCCTCGTCCACGGCGAGCTGGGCGACGGCGAGGACGTCCTGGTCCGCGTCCACTCCGAATGCCTCACCGGCGACGTCTTCGGCTCGCTGCGCTGCGACTGCGGCCCGCAACTGGACGCCGCCCTGGACCGGATCCGGGACGAGGGCCGCGGCGTCGTCGTCTATCTGCGTGGACACGAGGGCCGCGGCATCGGCCTGCTGTCCAAGCTGCGCGCGTACGAACTCCAGGAACGCGGCCGGGACACCCTGGACGCCAACCTCGAACTCGGCCTGCCCGCCGACGCCCGCGACTACGGCGCCGGCGCCAGGATCCTGGAGGACCTCGGCGTACGCAGCGTCCGCCTGATGACCAACAACCCCGACAAGACCGACGCGCTGCTGCGCCACGGCATCAAGGTCACCGGACGCGAGCAGATGCCCGTGCACGCGGGCGAGCACAACCTCCGCTACCTGCGCACCAAGCGGGACCGGATGGGCCACGACCTGCCCTGGCTGGACGCACCGGCCGCGTCGGGCTGCGGCAACCAGTAGAAACAGCACTGAGGAGACACGTGAGCGGCAAGGGTGCACCGGAACTGTCCGTGCGGAACGTCGGCGACCTCAGGGTCGCCGTCATCGCGGCGCAGTGGCACGAGAAGGTGATGGACGGCCTGGTGGACGGCGCCCTGCGCGCCCTGAGCGACCTGGGAATCGACGAACCCACCCTGCTCCGGGTCCCCGGCAGCTGGGAGCTGCCGGTGGTCGCCAAGGTGCTGGCGGGCCGCGGCTACGACGCGATCGTCGCCCTCGGCGTCGTCATCCGCGGCGGCACCCCGCACTTCGACTACGTGTGCCAGGGCGTCACCCAGGGCCTGACCCAGGTGTCGGTCGAGACCGGCGTACCCGTCGGCTTCGGCGTGCTGACCTGCGACACCGAGGAACAGGCCGTGGACCGGGCCGGCCTTGCGGGCTCCCGGGAGGACAAGGGGCACGAGGCGGTGACCGCCGCCGTCGCCACCGCGGCCACACTCCGCTCGGTATCCGAACCCTGGCGCTGAGGAGTCCCCGCAACCGCGTAGGGTAAGACCACCATGTCCAAGAAGACGTTCGAGGAGCTGTTCACCGAGCTCCAGCACAAGGCCGCCCACGGCGACCCCGCGACCTCCCGCACCGCCGAACTGGTCGGCAAGGGAGTCCATGCCATCGGCAAGAAGGTCGTCGAGGAGGCCGCCGAGGTGTGGATGGCCGCCGAGTACGAGGGCAAGGAGGCGGCCGCCGAGGAGATCTCCCAGCTGCTGTACCACGTCCAGGTGATGATGGTGGCCCGCGGCATCTCCCTCGACGACGTCTACGCCCATCTGTAGGCCCGAGCGGCCGCGCCCGCCACGGGCACCCACACCCCCCCGCAGTTCCCGTACCGCCCCTCCCGTCACACGAAAGAAGCCGACCTCATGCTGCGCATCGCCGTCCCCAACAAGGGTTCCCTCTCCGGCCCTGCGGCGGACATGCTGCATGAGGCCGGCTACCGGCAGCGCCGGGAGTCCAAGGAACTGCGGACCGTCGACCCGACCAACGAGGTCGAGTTCTTCTACCTCCGCCCCCGCGACATCGCGATCTACGTCTCCTCCGGCCGCCTCGACATCGGCATCACCGGCCGCGACCTGCTGGTCGACTCGGGCGCCAACGCCGAGGAGATCCTTCCGCTCGGCTTCGCCCGCTCCACGTTCCGCTACGCCACCAAGCCCGGCACGGCGTCCGGCGTCGCGGACCTGAGCGGCAGGACGGTCGCCACCTCCTACGAGGGCATCGTCGCCAAGCACCTCGCCGACCAGGGCATCGACGCCTCCGTCGTGCACCTCGACGGCGCCGTGGAGACCGCCATCGAACTCGGTGTCGCCGAGGTCATCGCGGACGTCGTGGAGACCGGCACCTCGCTGCGCAACGCCGGACTCGAAGTCATCGGCGAGCCGATCATGAAGTCCGAGGCGGTCGTCATCCGCCGCACCGGCGCGAGCGCCGACGAGTCCGTCGAACCGAAGGTCCAGCAGTTCCTGCGCCGGCTCCAGGGCGTCCTGGTCGCCCGCACATACGTGATGATGGACTACGACTGCCGCGCCGAGCACCTGGAACAGGCCGTCGCCATCACCCCCGGCCTGGAGGGCCCGACCATCTCGCCGCTGCACAACGAGGGCTGGGTCGCCGTCCGCGCCATGGTCCCGGCCGAGGACGCCCAGCGGATCATGGACGACCTGTACGACATCGGCGCGCGGGCCATCCTGACCACGGCCATCCACGCCTGCCGCCTCTGACCGCCGAGGAGGCCGCACCCGCATGTCCGCGCCGTCGGAACCGCCCACCCTGCCCGTCACCTTCCGCCCGCATCTGACCCGGGTGATCCTGCTCACCGCCGGAGTGGCCATACTCCTGGTGATAACCGGGGTCGCGCTGGCACTGGAACAGCTCGGCCCGGGGGAGCGGCTGAGCTTCGTGCTGACCGGGGCACTGATCTTCTGGGTGCTGGCCCAGCTCGCCCGGGTGAAGGTCGTCGCCGACGAGTCCGGCGTCACCGTCGTCAACATCGCCGGCAGGCGGCGCCTGGAGTGGGCGGAGATCCTCCGGGTGAACCTCCGTCCGGGCGACCCCTGGGTCTTCCTCGACCTCAGCGACGGCACCAGCCTGCCCGCGCTCGGCATCCAGCCGGGCATCGCCAAACAGCGGGCCATCGCCGACGCGAGCGCCCTGCGGGCGCTCGCCGAGGCCCGCGCCGGCAAGGGCCCGGACCGACATCAGGGCTGACTCCGGGCCGTCCACCCTGCCGCGGCGGCCGGTGTCTTGATTAATCTGGTGGGCGGAGGCGTTCCCGTTGTGCCTCCGCCCCTGCCGCGCCGCCCGGCGCACAGGGGTTCCTGCTACCCGAGGAGTGACCCTCTCCGGCGATGGACGGATCGTCCTGTAGTACCTGCGCCGCCCCCTCCCGACATACCGCGGAGGCGGCGGCATCATGACCACCCCCCTGCTGCTCCTGGCAGCCGCATTCCTGCTGATCCTCGCCAACGGCTTCTTCGTCGCGGCCGAGTTCGGCCTGGTGACGGTCGAGCGGCCGGACGCCGAGAAGGCCGCGGCCGAGGGAGACCGACGTGCCCGCAGGGTCGTCGACTCGCTGCGGGAGCTGTCCTTCCAGCTCTCCGGCACCCAGCTCGGCATCACGATCACCTCCCTGGTGGTCGGCATGCTCGCCGAACCGGCCCTCGCCGAGCTGCTGAACGGCCCGGTCACCGCGACGGGCATCCCCGACGGCGCCGTCCCCGGCGTCGCCGTGGTCGTCGGCATGCTGCTCGCCTCCGCGATCCAGATGGTGATCGGCGAACTCGTACCGAAGAACTGGGCGGTGTCCAGGCCGTTGCAGGTCGCGCGGTTCGTCGCGGGCCCGCAGCACCGGTTCGCCCGCCTGTTCCGCCCGGTGATCGCCGCGCTCAACGCGGTCGCCAACCGGCTGGTGCGCGCCCTCGGCGTCGAACCCACCGAGGAACTGGCCTCCGCCCGCACCCCCGGCGAGCTGGTCTCGCTGGCCCGGCACTCCGCCCTCGCGGGAGCCCTGGAACAGGACACCGCCGACCTGTTCGTGCGCACCCTGTCACTGGGTGAGCTGACCGCGCAGCACGTCATGACCCCGCGGGTGAAGGTCAGCGCACTCCAGTCCTCGGCCACCGCCGAGGACGTCGTCAACCTCACCCGGGCCACTGGGCTGTCCCGCTTCCCCGTCTACCGGGAGAAGATCGACGAGATCGTCGGCATGGCCCACCTCAAGGACGCCCTGGCGGTCCCGCCGCACGAGCGGCTGCGCACCCCGGTCGGCCGGATCGCCCACAAGGCGCTGCTGGTACCGGAGACCCTGCCCGTGCAGCCGCTGCTCGCCCGGCTGCGCAGCGAACAGCCCATCGCGGTCGTCGTCGACGAGTACGGCGGCACGGCGGGGGTGGTGACCCTGGAGGACATCGTCGAGGAACTCGTCGGCGAGGTCCGCGACGAGCACGACGGCCAGGACCTTCCCGAACTCGCCGTGGCGCCGCCCGAGGACGGCAGGCCCGCCTGGGACGCCGACGGCAGCTGCCGCGTCGACGTCCTGCGGCGGATAGGTCTCGACGTGCCCGAGGGGCCGTACGAGACCGTCGCGGGCCTGGTCGCCGATCTGCTCGGCCGTATCCCGGCACCGGGCGACCGGGCCGAGCTGCCCGGCTGGCGGCTGTCGGTGCGCCAGGTCGGCCACTACCGGGCGGAACGGGTCCGGCTGGTGCGCACCGCCCCCGTGGCCCCGGTCCCGGAGGCGGTCCGATGAGCCTGCTGCAACTCGTCTTCGCCGCGCTGCTCGTGCTCGCCAACGGCTTCTTCGTGGGCGCCGAGTTCGCGCTGGTCTCCGTGCGCCGCAGCCAGATCGAACCGCTTGGCAGCGCCCGGGCCCGCCAGGTGCTGTACGGCCTGGAGCACCTGCCGCAGATGATGGCCGCCGCCCAGTTCGGCATCACGGTCTGCTCGCTGACCCTCGGCGCGGTCGCCGAGCCGACGGTGGCTCATCTGCTGGAGCCGGTCTTCGAGTGGATCCATCTGCCGCACGGCATGATCCACCCGCTCGGCTATGTCATCGCCCTCGCCGCGGTGGTCTTCTGCCACCTGGTGATCGGCGAGATGGTGCCGAAGAACCTGGCGATGGCGGCGCCGGAGAAGGCCGCGCTGTGGCTCAGCCCCGGTCTGGTCGCCTTCGCCCGGCTGTGCCGGCCCATCACCATGGCGCTCGGCGCCTGCGCCCAGGGCATCCTGCTGCTGTTCCGCGTCGAGCCCAAGGACGAGGTCGAGGCCGTCTTCACCAGCGTGCAGCTGGGCCGGCTGGTGGAGGACTCCGGTCAAGCCGGGCTGCTCGACCCCGAGGAGCAGGAGCGCCTGGAGGACGCGCTGGAACTGGGCTCGCGCCCGGTCACCGACGTGCTCCTGAGGCGCGAGTCGCTGGTGACGGTGCCCCCGTCGGTCACGCCCGGGCAGATCGTCCGGCTGACCGCACGGACCGGCTTCTCCCGCTTCCCGGTCGCCGCGGAGACCGGCGCCTTCATGGGCTATCTGCATGTGAAGGACGTACTCGACCTGGAGGACTCCGAGCGGGCCGTGCCCCAGCAGGTGTGGCGCCCGATGACCACGCTCCGGGCCGAACTGCCGCTGGACGACGCGCTCACGGTGATGCGGCGGGCCGCCACCCACCTGGCGCAGGTGGCCGACGCGTCCGGCCGCATCCTCGGCCTGGTCGCGCTGGAGGACGTACTGGAGCTGCTGGTCGGCGAGGTACGCGATCCCGCGCACCGGCAGGCCACCGGGCCCAGGCAGACTCAGTCGCGGGTGAGCGGCGAACCGGAGGAGGCCCTGGCCGGCTGAGCCGCGCGGGTCACCGGCAAGCCGGTCGTCGCCCACCCTGGCTGGGATGCCGCGGCCCCCGCCGGGACGGCAGCGCCGGCTTCCGCGCCCGGCGGCGGTCGCCCGGCTGATCGGCGGCTGCCGCCGGATGGTCCCGCGCCGGCCATCGCGGTGAACCGGAGGAGGCCCTGGCCGGCTGAGCCGCGCGGGTCACCGGCAAGCCGGTCGTCGCCCACCCTGGCTGGGATGCCGCGGCCCCCGCCGGGACG